>WFUT01000054.1 GCA_015484845.1 Desulfobulbaceae bacterium | reverse complement strand
CGGTGGAGACAGGTAGGGCGGCCGGTTGCCAAAGGGATCGCGGTAGACCCGGCTGCTGCGGAGCGTGAGCAGCCGGCGCCGGCAGAGCCCGGCCAGCGGCGCCGAGACGTTGGGGTACTGGCGGCGGAGTTCCGGCCGCGGCACCGGCCGGCCGCCCTGGCCGAGCCAGAGCTCCAGGAAAAGGCGCAGGGTGCGTTGTTCCGACTTCTTGAGATCAGGACCGCGCCGGGAGAGCTGCTGCAGGACATGGTCGGGATCCGGGCCAGGGTCCTCGGCCAGGACCGGGGCGAGCACGGGCCCGGGCTCGACCACCTCCACGGTCCTGGCCCGGACCTGGTCACGGGTGACCACGTCCTCGATTAAGACCAACCCCTGTTCCGCCCACCTGGAGAGCAGTCGCTGCCGGGCCGGGCTGCGCCACAGGGCAAGCACGGCTGCCGGCGGCAGCTCTCCCCGGGCCAGGAGCCGCGTCACCCAGTCGGTGTCAAGGGCGGGATCCTCCTTGACGAGGCCCGGCAGCTCGGCCCGGCCGCGCCCGGTGAGCACCACCCTGCGGCCGCTGCAGGCAGTGAGCCCGCCCGGCAGGGCGGTACGGATCACCTCGCCGGGCGGATACAGGTAGTAGTCGGCGATCCAGCGGAAAAAGGGGACCAGGGAAGGCGGGAAAAGTGGCTCCGGGTCCAGGAGCTCGACGATCTTCCTGATGGTGAAGCCGGACCGGTCCGTGTCCGGGGCCGGTCCCAGCAGGTAGCCGGTGACCAGCCGGTTGCCCAGGGGGACCAGGACACGGATACCGGGCTCCGGCTCCCGGTCGCCGCCGCCAGGGGCGGCATAGGTCAGGGTCTGGTACAGGGGCGCGGCAACAGCGACCTCGTAGAGTGTCATGGCATCCCACCTGTTATGGCGCCAGGGGTGTCCCCGCGTCCCGCACCCGGCCCCTGCTCACCGGTCGGCGGGATTACAGCCGTTGCAGATCGTCTCCAGGTGTTCCCTGAAGGCGCCTCCCAGGGTGGGGTGTTCCAGGGCAAAGTCGACAATGGCCTTCAGGTACCCCAGCTTGTCGCCGGCATCGTAGCGCCGGCCCTCGAACTCGTAGGCATACATGCCCCGCCTCTTGGACAGGGCCAGCAGGGCGTCGGTGAGCTGGATCTCGCCGCCGTAGCCGGGCGTTGTCCTGCCGAGAAGCTCGAAGATCTCGGGCATGAGCAGGTAGCGGCCGATGATGGCCATGTCCGAGTCAGAGGTGCCGGGCGCCGGTTTCTCCACCATCCGTTGTACCCGGAAGGTCCGCTCGATCCCGGTCTCCTCGCCCTCGACGATGCCATACTGGAAGGTCTGGTCCCGGGGCACGCGCTGGATGGCGACAATGGCCTCGCCCACCTGCTCGTAGAGCGCGATCATCTGCTTGCAGCAGGGGATCCTGCTCCGGACCAGGTCATCGCCCAGGAGCACGAGAAAGGGTTCGTCGCCCACCACGTTGCGGGCCATCCAGATGGCATGGCCCAGGCCCAGGGGTTTCTTCTGCCGGACCGAGACCACGTCGATCAGGTTGGAGATATTGTTGAGCTCCTCGCGCAGCCGGGTCTTGTTCTTCTCCCGGAGCACGGTGTCGAGCTGGAAGTCATAGTCAAAGTGGTTCTCGATGGCCGACTTGCCCTCGCTGGTGATCAGGATCACCTCCTCGATGCCGGAGGCGACCACCTCTTCCACGATATACTGGATGGTGGGCCGGTCGACGATGGTCAGCATCTCCTTGGGAATGGCCTTGGTGGCGGGCAGGAACCGGGTGCCGAGCCCTGCCACCGGGATAACCGCCTTGCGGATCTTCTTCATGCGTCCCCCTTTTTTGTGCCGCCCTTGCAGGAGGGCGGGTTGATTTTCTCCTCATTTTCAAGGCAGGATCGAGGTTTCAGGTGTGCTTCCACGCCAACTCGTGTATAGATGGCACGGCTGGCGTCTTCAGATCAACGTGGTATTATACCCGGCCCCGGGGCTCGTGTCGAAGAAATAAAAACAAAGTCATGCTGTTAACCTATCCACCGGAACTGCCCATCTCCGCCTGCCGGGCGCAGATCGTCGAGGCGCTCCGCACTTCCCGCGTCCTGGTCGTGGCCGGCGACACCGGCTCCGGCAAGACCACCCAACTGCCCAAGATGTGCCTGGAGGCCGGCCGCGGCCGCAGGGGGCTGATCGGCTGCACCCAGCCCCGCCGCATCGCGGCCGTGGCCATGGCCGAACGGGTGGCCGAGGAGCTGCGCGAGCCGGCGGCCGTGGGCTACAGGATCCGGTTCAGCG
>WFUT01000053.1 GCA_015484845.1 Desulfobulbaceae bacterium | reverse complement strand
CCGACAAAGGGGGTCCATGCCGAGCCGGTGTCGACATCATAGTAGCCGTTGATCATCAGGGCCTGGGTCTTCAGGTCACCCTGGTTGAAGTTGCCATAGGTGTTGTTGTAGGATATCCGGTCAAGGTCGTTTTTCTGCCACAGGTACTCTCCCTCGACGCGGAAGGGGTTGGCAAAGTCGTAACCGATGGCCGCGGTTCCCACGAACCCGGTGTCAAAGGTCATCTTGGCCGTGCCCGCGGCATTGGGCATGTTGTCAATGTCGGTATCCATGGCCATGCCGACGCCGGCGTTCGCCTTGAGGTAGACGCCATTGGCGGCCATGCTGGTCAGCGGGAAGGAGACAATGGCCAGGGCAGCTGCTGTCAGTATGAGCTTCTTCATTTTCTTTCTCCTGTCTGTGGTGGGGCTGGTTGATGAGTGATTCGTGAAAATAACATCTTAACCGGGCCGGAACATCCGGCCGCAGCCACAACAACCGATGTCGAGCGATCCTGGCGTGTCGCTACGATCGCCTGTCGGAGAGCCATGCAACAGGAGCGGGCCGACGAGCGGGCAACGGCTTCCTGGAACTTGTTCTTATGTCCAAGGTTTTTCGGAATGAAAATATGTCTTATGTCTCAATACTGGTAAGGCCGCATTGAAAAGGTGTCAACAGGGAGGGTAAAAAAAACTGTACTTTTTCCGTGGACGGTTTTTTTGCTGCTGCAACGGTGTCCTGCGTGATTCTCTTTTCTGTGCCCTTGACAGATCAGGGTTTCTGGATGATTTTTATGGGACCGGCAACCCGGTCCATGGCACGGGGCCGGCCGGGGCGGCGGTCGGCGGATTGCCGTGCGCGGTTGCCTGTCGTCCCACAGGGCGGCGGGTGACACCTAAATCCTGCACCTCGAAAATGAAGAAAAAAATTTTCTTTTGCCGTATCAACGGATTATACGGACGTGATCGTTTTTTTCGACTCACTGATCGGGTGAAGGATTTTTTTCTTCATTTTCTCGCCCTTCGGGATTGGCAATTTTACCGAATCTGCTTCGTTATCAATGGCTTGAAGTATTTTTATACGTCTGCGCCCTTGATGCCTCGCATCTCCGGCAAAATTGCCAATTGCAGGATTCAGGTGCCATCATTTTTTCCGGGGGTGCAATGACCAGCCAGCAATTTCGACCCACGGCCAGCGATCTGCAGACGGTCTACGCCGACCTGCGGCAGAAGATGGAGGAATTTTCCCGGCGTCGGCTCAGTTGCCACCACGAGAGCCTGCTCAAGGCATTTGCCGACCTGGTCCACGGACAGCATGGTCTCAACCCCTTTTTTCGTCTCTGCGTAACCGTGCCAGCGGTCCTGGCGGGACTGGAGGCGCGTTTCTACCTGTCCGGCGCCGGGGGCGGGAGCTTCCGGTGTGTCTGTGACAACCGGCACGGCCTGCTGGTGCCGCCCAGGCAGGCCGAGGAATGGATCCGCTCAGCCAGGGCGCCCTACGAGGAAAACGGGATGCTGGTCTTTCCCCTGTCTCCGGGCAGCCGGGACGGGGGGGATCCTGCCGCCCCGGCCCGCGGCCCCGGCCGGCAGGGGGAAGGCGGTCACCGCCGCGACCTGTTCTCGCCCGATCCCTACTTTGTCCATCATTCGGTGCTCGGCGCCTTTGCCGTCGCGCCCGTGCAGCGGCTGTCAGGGGAGGACAGGACCTTCCTCGAGATCCTCTGTCGCTGGATCGGTCCCAAGCTCAACAACCGGCTGATCGCGGCCCGGCACCTGGAGCACCTGCGTTTCCTGAACGCGCTGGGCAGGGATATCGGTCACAACGTCATTATCCCCAACATGTACCTCAAGTACCTGTTCCGCCAGCTCGAGAAAAAGATCGAGGCCATCCGCACCATCGAGGAAAAGGCCAGGAAACTCGCAGCTGGCGGCGGCGGGCCGGAGGACTGCCTGGCCATGGTCGCCGAGTGCGCCCGCGAACGGGAGGAGCTCGAGGCCTGTCACCAGGACCTGCTCAAGCACCATGCCCAGATATCGCTCTTTCTCGAGAGCCTGTTCCGCCAGGAACATTTCACGCTGGGCCATCTCGTGGTGCAGCCGAAGAAGACCTACGTGGAACGGGATATCATCATCCCGCAGCTCGAACTCTATGCCGACCGGCTGAAGGCCCAGGGAATAACCGTGGAAAAGCCGACCAACATGTATGAGCAGGAATTTCCGCTCATGGTCGACGTGGGCCTGCTGTCCCAGGTCTATGCCAACCTCTTTTCCAATGCCGTCAAGTACACGCGCGAGGTCATCGACCACCGGGGCCGGCCGCGCAAGGCCCTTGCCTATGGCTCCGAGGAGGTAAAGGACTTTCCGGTGCCCGGCCAGACCGGTATCAAGTTCAATGTCTTCACCACCGGGCCGCCCCTGACCGACGAGGAGAAAAAGCGGATCTTCCAGGAAGGGGAGCGGGGCCGCAACAGCGACGGCCAGAAGGGTTCCGGCCACGGCCTGGACTTCATCCGCAGGGTCATCGATGTCCATGGCGGCAAGGTGGGCTGCGAGTCCACGGCCGAGGGAAACAACTTCTATTTCATCCTGCCCACCTCTCCTGTCCCCGGCGGCACTGGCCAGGGAAACGGGCCGCGGTAAGACCCTTCGCAGGTTGTCTTTCATGGCTCCCGATCGGGAATATTCCTTGTCCTGCAAGCGGAAAATGGTGTATATCCTTCTGGTCCGGCAGGGAGCCGCGAGCGGGTCCGCCTCCCTGCCGGTGAACCCGGGCCCCCTTTCCTCCCCGCAAGCCGGCTGGACGCAGGCACTACCTGAAAGACGATCATGATCCTACGCATTCTGCGGGAGAACAGCCAGTGGGCGCTCCTCTGGCTTCTGCTCCTGGTGAGCTCCCTCTACGCAAGGCCACCCATTCCCATCGACGAGACCAGGTACCTCTCCGTGGCCTGGGAGATGTGGCACTCCGGCCGGTTCCTTGTCCCGCACATCAACGGTGCGCCCTATAGCCACAAACCGCCGCTGCTCTTCTGGCTCATCCATCTCGGCTGGTGGCTGTTCGGGGTCAACGAGTGGAGCGCCCGCATGACTCCGCCCCTGTTCGGCCTGGGCGCCATCCTCCTCGCCCGGGGCCTGGCCACGCGCCTCTGGCCGGAGGATGCCACCGTCCGGCGGCTGGTGCCCTTTCTCCTGCTGGGGACCTTTTTCTGGAGCCTGTTCGCCACCCTGACCATGTTCGACATGCTGGTGGCCTTCTTTGCCCTGCTTGCCCTGCACGGCCTTCTCCGGGTCCAGGCGGGCAGGCCGGGCAGCGGCTGGGCCCTGTTCGCCCTGGCCCTGGCCCTGGGCATACTGGCCAAGGGGCCGGTGATCCTGGTCTACGTTGCCGGACCGGCCCTGCTTGCCCCGCTGTGGCAGGAGCGGAAGATGGCTTCCTGGCCGGCCTGGTACGGCGGCTTCCTGGCCGCCGTGGCCGTGGCCGTGGCCCTGGTCCTCTCCTGGGCCATTCCCGCTGCCAGGGCAGGGGGAGAGGAGTATGGCCAGGCCATCCTGTTCGGCCAGACCGCCGGCCGCATGGTCCACTCCTTTGCCCACCAGCGGCCCTCCTGGTGGTATGCTGCCCTGCTGCCGCTGCTCCTGCTGCCATGGACCCTGTGCGGCTGCCTCTGGAAGGGCCTGGCGCGGGTTCCTTTCCGGTCTCTGCCGGAACGGTTCTGCCTCACCGTCCTGGTTCCCGGTTTCCTCGTCCTTTCCCTGGTCAGCGGCAAGCAGGTTCACTATCTCCTGCCGCTGCTGCCCCTGTTTTTCCTCCTCGTTGCACGTGGCCTTGGCCTGGTGGCCGATGATGCCCGGGCGGGTCTCCCGCTCCTGGTTGCCTTTTTCCTGCTGTTCGGGGCCGCCCTGTCCATTCTTTCCCTGGTGCCGCTGCAGGGGGGGGATGCGTCCCTCCTGGCCCTGGTGCCCTCCTGGCTCGGCCTTGGCCCGCTGCTCGTGGCCCTGGTCCTGTGGATCAGGCGTCATGCCGGCACCCTCACGCTGGTCAGGACAACGGCCACGGCATCCGTGCTGCTCCTGGTCTTTTTCCACCTGGGCCTGCGGGCCCCCCTGCATCAGCTCTATGATGCGGCCGGTATCTTTGCCGGCATGCACCGGGTCCAGGAGCGCGGCCTTGATATCGCCGTCTACCCGCCGCGTCTCGCGGACCAGTTCCAGTTTGCTGCCCGCCTGTCCAGACCCCTGGTCCGGCAGCCGATTCTTCCCCGGGAGGTGACCTGGGCCCATCGCAACAGGGAGGATTACTGCCTGATTTTTGTCAAGGACGCAAAAGATTTGTGGCTGCTTGGACAAGAAGGCGTTAAAACGCGCTACAGCAAGGGCTGGCTGATCTTCCGGCCGGCCCGCGGCCTGTACGCCGAGTACCTTGCCATGGAGCGGCGGAAGACGGCCCGGCAGCGGGCCCGGTAGCGTGTAGCGTTCCCCGTCGTCGGCACCGTGGCACGGCTCTTTGCCGATAAGGCCGCAACAGCAGGAAACCCGGCGGACGCCGCCGCTGCCAGCGGCTGGCCATTCCCTTAACTCCCCTGAAAAAGGAAGACCAACCATGACCTACCTGCAGGCGATCGTCCTTGGCATTGTCCAGGGGCTGACCGAGTTCATTCCCGTGTCCAGCTCGGGCCACCTGGTCATTGTCCCCCACCTGCTGGGCTGGGAGTTCTCCCATGCCCAGGCCTTTGTCTTTGATGTCCTGGTACAGTGGGGAACCCTGCTTGCGGTCTTTATCTATTTTCGCAGGGACCTGGTGACCATCGGCCTGGCCTTTGTCAGGGGCGTGGTGGGGGGCAGGCCTTTTGCCGATCCCGATTCCCGCATGGGCTGGTACCTGGTCCTGGCCACCCTGCCGGCGGTGGTTGTCGGCCTGGCCGCCAAGGATCTCATCGAGTCGGCCTTTGCCAGTCCCCGGGCCACCGGCATTTTTCTGCTCGGCACGGCGTTGCTGCTGGTGATCGCTGAGAGGGTGGGCCACCGTAACCGGTCCATGGAGGAGATGACCTGGGGGGATGCCCTCTGGATCGGCTGCTCCCAGGTCCTGGCCCTGCTGCCCGGTATCTCCCGGTCCGGCTCCACCATTGCCGGCGGCATGACCCGGCACCTGGACCGGCCCTCGGCGGCCCGGTTCTCGTTCCTGATGTCCGTGCCGGTGATGGTCGGGGCCGGGATCCTGGCCCTGAAGGACCTGGCCGCGCTGCCGGCAGCGGACCACTTCCTGTTGCCGCTCCTTGCCGGGTTCCTGGCCGCGCTCGTCTCCGGCTATATCGCCATCCGGTGGCTGCTGGCCTATCTCGGCAGACACTCGCTCTACGGCTTTGCCGTCTACTGCGTGCTGCTGGGCCTCCTGGTCCTGTTTCTCTGACCGGCCGCGCCTCCTGCACTGCCCGCCGGCGCACCGGCAACCGCCCGTGGATTCAGGGTTATGACAGAGCTGCTTGCCCACCTGGTTTCCTGGATCGGTGCCCACCCGCACCTGGCGGGTATGGCGGTCTTCTGCGTCGCCTTTGCCGAGTCCATGGCCGTGGTCGGCCTCCTGGTGCCGGGCGCGGCCATGATCCTCGCCGCCGGCGCCCTGATCGCGGCCGGCGCCCTCTCTTTCTGGCCCACCATGGCCTGGGCCGCTGCCGGTGCCATCCTGGCGGACGGTTTCAGCTTCTGGCTCGGCCATCACTACCGCGAGGACATCCGTTCCTTCCGGCTGCTGGCCAATCATCCCCACATGCTGGCCCGGGGCGAGGAGTTTTTTCGGCACCATGGGGGCAAGTCCGTGTTCATCGGGCGCTTTGTCGGCCCGGTGCGGCCCGTCATTCCCCTGGTTGCCGGCATGCTCGGCATGGAGCCCCTGCAGTTTGTCCTCTACAACGTCCTCTCCGGCCTGCTCTGGGCCCCGGCCTACCTGCTGCCCGGCATGGCCTTTGGCGCCTCCCTGAGCCTGGCCGGCGAGGTGGCCGGCCGCCTGGCCATGCTCATTGGCGGCCTGGTCCTCGGCGGCTGGCTGGTCTTTGCCATGGCCCGCCGGATGGTGCGGTTCGGCCTGCGCCGTTTCCCGGCCTGGGAGGAGCGGCTGCTGCGCGCTGTCCGCAGCTCGCCCCTGCTCCATCGCTGGCTGGGTGGTCTTTTGTTCAGGGAGCTGTCCCTGCTTCGGCCCCTGCTCCTGTTTGTCGGCCTCTTTGGTGCCTGCGGCTGGGTCTTTCTGCGGATCACCGGCGATGTCCTGCACGGCGAACCCCTGGTCCTCGTGGATCACTACCTCTACAACCTGCTGCAGGGGTTGCGCACGCCCTGGGGCGATACCCTGATGACGGCGGTGACCATGACCGGCGATGCGGCCGTGCTCGTGGCCGTGGCGGCCGTTGCCTGCTGCTGGCTGCTGTGGAGGCGGGCCGGCTACTCGGCCCGGTTTCTCGGCCTTACCACCGGCGGCGGATTCCTGCTCGTCTATACCATCAAGAACGTGACCAGGATCCCGCGGCCCGCGGAACTCTACCAGGGGGTGGTACAGTGGGCCTTTCCCAGCAGTCACGCCACCATGGCCGTGGTGGTGTACGGTTTCCTCGCCCTGCTCTGCGGCCGTGAACTGGAGCCCGGCCGCCGCTGGCTGCCCGGCGCCCTGGCCATACTTCTTGCCGCGGCCATTGGTTTTTCCCGCCTCTATCTCGGTGCCCACTGGTTTTCCGATGTCGCGGCCGGCTATGCCCTGGGTATGGCCTGGCTGATCCTGATGGCGGTGAGCTATTTTCACCGTGTCCCGGCCTGCAGGTATCATGGCCTGTGCCGGCTGGTACTGGCCACGTTCTTCCTGGTGGTCCTGCTGCACTGGTCTGCCGGTTTTGAACGGAACAGGACCATGTACCAGGTCCGGCAGAGCGTCACCAGCATGCACTTTACCCGCTGGCTCCGGGATGGCTGGCAGGAGATGCCGCCTGCGCGGCAGGACCTGGAAGGGGAACAGGAACAGTTTTTCAACCTCCAGTACGCGGGTTCCCCCTCCTGGCTGGCGCAGGAACTTGCCAGGGTCGGCTGGCGCCGGCCGCAACCCCTCACCGCCGCATCCTGCCTGCGCTGGCTCGCGGCTGCGCCCGACCCGCTGACCCTGCCGGTCCTGCCGCAGGTCCATGCCGGCCGGCACGAGACGCTGCTCCTGGTCAGGCCGCGGCCGGGCAGCCGGACCTCGTTTTTTGCCCTGCGGTTGTGGCCGGCCGGCGTGGAGCTTGACGACACGCCTCTCTACCTGGGCACGGTGACCAGGATGGAGGTCCGGACCTACCTGGGCCTGGTCAGCCTGCCACGGACCGGGGCCGTGCTGCCGGCGGCCGCGCTGGAGATGCCGGCCGCGGTCGGCCGGCAGGCGGTACACCGGCCCGACGGCCGGGAGGTGCTGCTGCTCTGGCAGCCGGAAAAGGGGAGAGGGAAAGGATCGGCGCAGGGGCCGGCAGGGGAGCCTGCCCGCCGGGAGGGCGCGCGGCAGGGCAGGGGACTAGGCGTTGCCCTGCCCGGTGGAGATGGCGTGTTCCCTGGCAAAATCGAGCATCCGGCGGATGGAGACCACGGCCCTGCGGCGGATCTCCTCGTCCACCAGGATCTCGTTGCGGCCACTCTCCAGGGTGGCGGCCAGGTTGCGCAGGCCGTTCATGGCCATCCACGGGCAGCGGGCGCACGATTCGCAGGTGGCGCCCACGCCGGCGTTGGGCGCCTCGAGGAAGATCTTGTCCGGCGCCGCCTCTTTCATCTTGTAGAAGATGCCGGGCTCGGTGGCCACGATGAACCGTTTTGCCTCCATCTCCCGGGCGGCATTGATCAGGGCGGTGGTGGAGCCCACCGCATCGGCCAGGGCAATCACGTCTTCCGGTGATTCCGGGTGCACCAGCACGGCGGCATCAGGGTACTGGCGCTTCATCTGCCGGATTCCGTCGGCCTTGAACTTCTCGTGCACCACGCAGCTGCCGGGCCAGAGGAGCATCTCGCACCCGGTCTGGCTGCGGACATAGGAGCCCAGGTACCTGTCCGGGGCCCAGAGGATTTTTTTGTTTTGCCCGGCCAGGTACCTGACAATGGGCAGGGCGATGCCGGAGGTGACCACCCAGTCGGCGCGGGCCTTGACCTCGGCGCAGGTGTTGGCATAGACCACCACGGTATGGTCGGGATGGCTGTCGCAGAAGCGGGAGAACAGCTCGGGCGGACAGTCGAGGTCCAGGGAGCAGGTGGCCTCGGGATCGGGCATGAGGACCCGTTTTTCCGGGTTGAGGATCTTGGCCGTCTCGCCCATGAAACGGACACCGGCCACCACCAGGGTGGTGGCCGGATGCTCGGAGCCGAAGCGGGCCATCTCCAGGGAGTCGGCAACATGGCCGCCGGTCTCGTCGGCGAGCTGCTGCAGGTCGTCGGAGGTGTAGTAGTGGGCGACCAGGACGGCGTTCTGCTCCCTGAGGAGTTCTTTTATCCGCTGGACCAGGGCCTCCTTTTCGCCCGGCGCATATTCGGTAGCCTGTCGTTCGGCCTCGGCCCGGGCCTTCTCGATGAGCTCATCGGCGATGGTCGGGGCCAGGTTCAGCTCTTCCCTGGTGATGTTTGCTGGCGTATCCATGGTGGAGTTCCCTTGCGATGAAACATTCATGCCCGCCGGAACGGGCACGGTCAACAGCGCGGCCGGACAATCAATCCTGGCCTGCCGCTGCGGACCGAGGTGACGGTGACCCCGGACTGGTTGCAGTCTAATGGTGCGCCGTTGTGGTGTCAAGTGGGTGTTGCCGGCAGGGGGCGCATGCCGGTCCCGGCCGGCCGGCGGCGCCGGGAGGCGGTTGCCGGGAAAGGGGGCATGTCTGCCGCGCCGTTCCCGCAGCCGGTTTTCTGCAGGGACCGGAAGAATTTTGCCGGCAACGGCTTGGCCGGAGTTATGATAACTTCATTGAACCATGAGAGAAAAGGTGGTAGCGTAATTGTGACAACAGCTACAGCCAACCAACGTACCCACCATCGAATATCCCCGAGGAATGGTCGTCTGTTTTTCCGGGTGGTTGCCAGGGAGCACCGTGGCCGGTTTTCCGGCAGCACCGGCCCCTGCAGGATCCATCGCCATCCGAAAACGTGGTGTTATGCGCGCCCTTGCGCACCGGGGCGGCCACGGCATGATACTGCGGAGAATGGCGCGGGGCCCTGGCGGGTGGGACAGGCAGGACCGGCCGCCGGCCTCTTGCACGGTGGCAACGAGACAGGAGAATGATGAACAGAGAGCACAGGGCCTCTTCGGCCAGATACC
Organism: Desulfobulbaceae bacterium; assembly: GCA_015484845.1. Taxonomy (GTDB): domain Bacteria; phylum Desulfobacterota; class Desulfobulbia; order Desulfobulbales; family Desulfobulbaceae; genus DRKI01. The sequence goes on along the minus strand of WFUT01000053.1, from coordinate 3,954 downwards.
TTCGCGGGACCTGGGTCCCGCTGTCCTCGTCCCTTGGTTTCCTGGTCCGGCACGTGAAGCTCCTGGCCCTTGGCCTGCTGCTTGTCCTGCTCACGGGCCTGCTGACCTGGATCGGCTACCTGGGGGCCATTGATCTCATCAACGGTCTCACCGGGCACTTCTTCCAGCAGCCACCGGCCGGCGAGGGACTCTGGGGCTGGCTGCAGACCTGGGGATGGCTGGCGCTCAAGTTTGTCTTTGTCCTCGTGACCCGGGTGGTGGCCTTTTACCTCGCCTTCCTGCTCGCCTACTGCCTGACCACGCCGGGCTATGTCCTGCTGAGCAATGCAACGGAAAAGATCTACCTGGGCGGCGCCTTCCCGGCCGAGGGTGGTTTTTCCGTTGCCGGCGTGATCACGGACCTGGTCGAGGGCATCAAGATCGGCATCGTCGGTATCCTGGTCACCGTGGTCGCCCTGTTTGCCAACTTTATCCCGGTCATCGGCCAGGGTGTCGTTTTCCTGATCTATACCTTCTACTCCGCCCTGATGTTTGTCGACTACCCTGCCTCGAGCCTCCGCTGGAGCCTGGGCCGGAAGATCAGGTGGGTCGTCCGCCACCGCAACAGGTCCTTTCGCCTCGGTTTCCTGCCGGCGCTCGTCAGCATGATTCCCCTGGTCAACATCTTTTTCATGGCCCTGCTCTTTCCCCTCTTCACCGTTCACACCACCCTCAACTTCATGTCCGTGGAGGCCGGCGAGACAGGGGAGCCGGCCGAGACCCCGGCTCAGTGATCCCGCCCGTGGTCAGGGTTCTCCGTGGCAGCCGTACCTGCCCGCGGCGCATGGAGCCTCGCGGCCCTGCATGGCCACGACAACGCGGACTCAGCCGCGCTCTCCTTTCCGGATAAGGACCGACCAGCAGCCATCCTCGAGCTGCTGCCGCCGGAGGATGGTGTGGCCTTCCTTTTCCGCCGAGGCTGGCACGTTGTTCACCGGGGCGCCGTCATCGAGGATGATCTCCAGGACCTGGCCCGGGGCCAGGGCGGCCAACTCCACCTTGGCATGGACCAGGTTCATTGGGCAGCCCACGCCGCGGCAGTTTTTTCTTGCGTCAATTCTTGTTTCCGTTGTCATGGGGCCCTCCCTGAGCTTGAAATGATTTCGATTTCTTCGGCAGCCACCTGGCCGGCGCGGATCCGGAACGCCCTGGTCACCGGCTCCGGCCCGGCCATGGAGACGATGACGTAGCTGATGTCCGGGTCAAAGGCCAGCCTGATGTCTTCGGCCGACGGACGGGCCGGGGTTTCCGGGTGGCTGTGGTAGACCGCCACCGGCCGCAGGTTGCGGCTGCGCATGTCGCCGATGGCGGCAAACTGCTCAGCGGGATCCATGCTGAAGTGGTCCGCGGCCCGGTCCGTATTGGTGAGCTCGTAGTGACGGCACACCCTCTCCCCGTCAGCGGCCAGGTAGCCGCACGCCTCATGGGGCAGTTCGCGCCGGGCATGCTCGATGATGGCCCCTATCACGCTGCTTTCTATCTTCATCCGTGGCATTCCTTCGGTTCAGGCCAGGGAGCAGACCGCCTGCTCCAGGTCCTCCAGCTCGGTGATGGTCGGCTTCCTGCCGCAGACCGGGCAGTCGTCCTGTCGCCTGAGCGGGACCCTGCGAAAGTTCATGGTCCTGGCGTCAAAGGTGAGCAGGGCGTCGGTGAGCGGCTCGCCGGCGCCGGTGATGTACTTCAGGGCCTCGGCGGCCTGGATCGTGCCCAGCATGCCGGCGATGGCCCCGAGCACACCGGCCTGGGAGCAGGTGGGCACCGCGTCCGGAGGCGGCGGCGTCCTGAAGGTGCAGCGGTAGCAGGCCGACCGGCCCGGCAGCACGGTCATGGTCTGGCCGTCGAAACGGAGGATGCCGCCATGGGAAAAGGGGATCCCCTCCATGACGCAGGCATCGTTGACCAGGAACTTGGTGGGAAAGTTGTCCGCACCGTCGATGACAAAATGATAGTCCCTGATGATCTCCCTGATGTTGTCGGCGGCCAGGAATTTCCGGTAGGTCCTGACACTGACCTCGGGATTGATGGCCTGCATCTTCTCTGCCGCGGAATCGACCTTGGCCACACCGATATCCTTGGTGAAGTGGATGACCTGGCGCTGCAGGTTGGAGATGTCGACGTGGTCGTTATCGATGATGCCCACGGTGCCCACGCCGGCCGCGGCCAGGTAGAGGGCGGCCGGCGCTCCCAGGCCGCCGGCGCCGACGATGAGGACCCGTGCCTCGCCAAGCCGGGCCTGGCCCTCGACCCCGACATCCTGGAGCAGGATGTGCCGGCTGTAGCGTTCCAGTTGCTGTTGGCTGAATGTTTTCATGGTGTTTTCAATGCCTCCTCCAGGTCTGCCAGGATGTCGTCATGGTCTTCAATGCCCGCGGACAGGCGGAGCATGGTCGGTCGGACGCCCATGGCCTCCTTTTCTTCGTCCGCGTATTCCGCGAAAATTGTTGAGTGGGGGTGCAGGATAAGGGTCTTGTTGTCGTTGATGTTGGTGGCCCGCCGGATAATCCGCAGCCGGTCCATGAGGTCGAAACAGGCCTGCCTGTCGGCCAGGTCAAAGGTCAGGATACCGCCGAAACGGTCACCGAACTGGCGCCGTGCCGTGGCGTGAAATGGCGATTCCGGCAGGCCGGGGTAGTTCACCGAGCAGACTTTCGCATGGCCGGACAGGTAACGGGCGATGCACAGGGCATTGGCGCAGCTGCGCTCGATGCGCAGACCCATGGTCTCCAGGCCCAGGCTCTGCAGGTAGGCGTTGTGCGGCGCCAGGCAGGCGCCGGTGTCGCGATAGACCTCCTGCCGCAGGGAGCCGATAAAGGCCATGGGGCCGATGCGCCCCGCCCGTTCGGCCAGGCGGGGCGCGTGGCGCCAGTCAAAGGTTCCGTTGTCAATGATGATGCCGCCCAGGCAGGTCGCGCCGCCGGATATGTACTTGGTGGAAGAGAGCACCTCCACGGCGACCCCGGCCCCGGCCGTGTCGAACAGGTAGGGGGTCATCAGGGTGTTGTCCACGATGAGCGGCACGTTCCGGCCTGCGCCGATCTGCGCCACCAGGGAACAGTCGGCAACCTCGAGCTGCGGATTGGTGATGCTCTCCAGGTAGATGGCCCGGGTGCTGTCATCCACGGCCTGTTCCACCGCCTCCGGGTCGGTCATGTCAACATAGCGCACCTCCAGTCCCCACGGGGCCAGGGTCTTTTCAAAGAGCGAGATCGTGTTGCCGAACAGGTGACGGCTGGTGACGATGTTTGCGCCTGCCCCGGCCAGGGCCAGCACGGTATTGCTGATCGCGGCCATGCCCGAGGAGACGGCCAGGACCGCCATGCCGCCGGAAAGCAGGCGCAGCTTCTGCTCCAGGTCCTGCACCGTGGGATTGGTGATGCGCGAGTAGACATGCGCCGGTTTCCTGCCCTCGAAGGCGAGCTGGAGCGAGTGTGCAGTGTCGTGCTCGTAGGCCACCGTGTCGTAGACCGGCGTGCGCAGGGCGCCGTGCGCCTCCGGGCCTGCCAGGCCGCCGTGGATGGCCCGGGTCGTAAACCCCTTCATCGTCCGGCCCCGCCACCCATGAAGTAGAGAAACTCGACCCTGTCGCTGTCCGCGACCCTGGTGGTCCCGTACTGTTCCCGGGCCACGAATTCCCCGTTCAACTGGACCATCACCATGGCCGGCGACTCCACCTTGCGGTGCGTGAGAAGATCGGCAATGGTGAGTTCCTCGCCCGGCAGTTCTTCCGGCTCGCCGTTGATCTGTACCTGCATCTGCTGACTCCTTGTTCTCTCTTGGTTGTTTTTTCGCTGCATGCTATTTATTACTAACTTGATCATTTTGATCAACAATAAGAGAAAAAAAACATGCTGTCAACCAGAAAATGAAAAAGAGGCGGCAAGGGGGAGAGGGGGCAGGGCGATCAGATATCAAAGG
>WFUT01000052.1 GCA_015484845.1 Desulfobulbaceae bacterium | reverse complement strand
CGGGACGCGGCGCCGGGGAAACGGTCGATCCTCGAGACCCGGCTGGCGCCCTTTCTCATCTTCCACGACCCGGTCATGACCGAGGCCCTGGCCGATGTGCCCCGCTTTGCCGCCCTGGACGAACCGGTCCTGGTCCAGGGCGGCAAAGCGGGGCACATCGGCCAGGGCCTCGGTCATGACCGGGTCGTGGAAGATGAGAAAGGGCGCCAGCCGGGTCTCGAGGATCGACCGTTTCCCCGGCGCCGCGTCCCGTTGCAGGCGACGGGCCAGGTCGATGGGATCCACAGGTTTCTGCAGGTAGTCGCGCACGCCGTGGCGCAGGGCAGTGACCGCGTTGTCCACGGACCCGTGCCCGGTGATCAGGTAGAAGGTGCCGCCGGGATGGAGTTCCTGGTAGCGGGGCAGCAGGTCCAGGCCGGTGCCGTCGCGGAGCTTGAGATCGGCCAGGACCACGTCCGGCGGGTTTTCCGCCAGCCGGAGCCGGGCCTCGCGCAGGCCGGCGGCCGTGTTCACCTCGGCGCCAAGACCGCGCAGGGCGCGGCCGAGGCTGCGCAGGATGGCCTGGTCGTCATCAAGGATAAGCAGCCGCAGGCCGGAAAGATCAGGCAGGTCGTCGTGTTCTTTCACCGTGGTCCTCCGGAAGGCGGCTGGGGCAGGGTGATGGTGAAGGTGGCGCCGCCGCCGTCGCGGTTTTCGGCCCGTATGGTGCCGCCGTGGGCCTCCACGGTGCGGCGGCAGATGGCCAGGCCCAGGCCGTGTCCCGTGTCCTTGGTGGTCACGAACGGGGCAAAGACATTCTTGCCAGCCGGCAGGCCGTTGCCCCGGTCCCGGACCGCGAACAGGACCCGTCCCTCCTCCTGCCACGCCTCCAGCTCGATCTCGCCGTCCTCCTGGCCGCTCTCCGCGCTGTTGATGACCAGGTTCAGGAGGGCGTCTCGCATGGCGTCGGCCATGACCGCTATGGGGCCATCGAGCCGGCACCGGGTGTTCAGGCGCAGGTTCTGCCGGGCAAGGCGGGGACCGGCAAGCCTGGCCACCTCTGCCAGCAGGCGGCTACCGTCCGTCTCCTGCACCGGGTCGTCCCGCTTCCGGGTCAGGTCGAGCATGGCCCCCAGCTTGGTGTCCAGGCGGACCAGGTCCTGGTCCATGTCGGCAAGGATCTCGTCGCGTTGCTGCGGCGTAATGCGCAGGGCGGCCAGGTTGGCGCGGAAACTGGCCAGGGGATTGCGCAGGTCATGGACCAGGCCGGCCATCAGCTCGGCGGCCGAGGCATGGCGGTACAGCTCCTGCACATGGGCCTCCAGCCTCCTGACCCGGCCCACTGCCCAGAGGGTGACGGCAAAGGCGAACACGAGGGCCAGGGAGGAGATGGCGATGAAGAAGGTGATGGCCTGCAGCAGGGTGGCCATGGCCCGGCTGACCGCATTGCGCAGGGCGGTGCGGTTGAAGCCGAACTCCAGGCGGACCGGCTGCCGGCCCTGGCCCCTTACCAGGAACTCGATGCGCAGCAGGGGGGCCGACTCGGAGTAGAGCCGCCGCGCGGCGGTGGCGGAACGCATGTCGCCGGAGCTGCCGGTGGTTCCGGCTGCCACCGGCTGGGTCACCAGGGTGCGGTCCCGGCCATGGAACTTGCGGAAACCGCCCTGTGCCGAATGGACAGTGACGTCCTCCAGGTTCGGCATGCGGCGAAAGATGCTTTCCAGGTCGCGGTGCAGCCACGACTGCCGGTTGCGCAGCAGGCCCGCGATGTCGGACCTGGCCAGGTGTTCCACCAGCGGGGTAACGGTCCTGACCAGGCCGTGGATGAGCAGTTGCGACTGGGCCTGGCGGGACTTGAAATAGAGCCAGGCCGAGCCCGCCCCGGTGACCGCGACAAACAGCAGCAGCAGGAGCAGGTAGGGGACCAGGATGATGCGGACAAAAGGAAGCCGGGAGCGGATCATGCCGGCGGCCGCCCTGGGGAAAAAGGGAAAGGGAACACGGGCAACAGGACCCGGCCGGGGCGGATGGTGCTGTCCGGCTGTCGCTGTCGGAACCGGGTTGCTTGCTGGTAACGGTTTTGCATGGAGTAGCAGGCTGTTGCTGGATGCGGAGCAGCATGGCAACCGGCCACGGCACGGGCAACCCGGCTGCTTGCATGCGCCCCTGGTCGGTTACGGGGCTTGATTCCTGTTGAGGACCTGGGAGACCATGGCCGAGAGTTCCGTGGTGCCGAAGGGCTTCTGGATAAAGCCGTCCGCCCCCCGTTCCAGGATCGAGGCGGCATGGTGGTCGATACTGTAGCCGCTGGAGAGAAGGATCCTGGCGGCGGGATTCATCTCCCGTATCCTGTCGAAAACAGTGCTGCCGTGCAGGTCCGGCATGATCAGGTCCAGGATCACGAGATCGATGGATTCCCCCCGGGCCCTGTAGACGGCAACGGCCTCCCTGCCCGATGCGGCGCGCAGTACCCGGTAGCCGGCAAGGTTCAGGACCGTCTCGCCGATATTGAGGATCATCTCCTCGTCATCGACCAGCAGGATGGTCCCGGTCCCCGGCACAATGCCCTCGGGTGTGGTTGTCTCCGCTTCTACCTGCTCCACCGGTTCGGCTGTCGAGGCAGGAAGGTAGATGTGAAACGTGGTGCCGTGGCCGGGCTGGCTCTTCACCTCGATGGCACCGCCATGATTCCTGATGATCCCATAGGCCGAGGCCAGGCCGAGACCCGAGCCGCCCCCCATCTTCCTGGTGGTGAAAAAGGGCTCGAAGACCCGCTTGCGGACATCCGGCTCCATGCCCACGCCGGTGTCGGTTACCGAGATCCGGACATACCTGCCCGCCTCGAGGCCAAGGGGCTCGGCCGCTCCCTGGTCCAGGTCCATGTTGCATGTCGTCAGGGAGAGGTCGCCGCCCCCGGGCATGGCCTGCCAACCATTGACATAGATGTTGACCAGGACCTGTTCGATCTGGCCACGATCCACTTCAACGGTACGGAGATGCGGTTCCAGGTGACGGTGGATCCGGATGCCGCGGCCCGTGCGGGCAAACATGCGGGAACTCTGTTTCACGATGGTGTTGAGATCGCTGGGCAGGACCTCGTACTTGCCGCCGCGGGCAAAACCGAGGAGCTGGCCGGTGAGCTCGGCCCCCCTCCTGACCGCATCCAGGATACCCTCGATCCGTTCGTAGTGGTCAGGGGCCGGGCCGGGGCCCAGCAGCATCAGGGAGGCGTGGCCCTGGATCAGCATCAGGAGGTTGTTGAAGTCATGGGCTATCCCGCCGGCCAGGGTGCCGATGGCCTCCATCTTCTGGGCATTGTGGAGCTGCTCTTCCAGGCTCTTTCTTTCCTCTTCCGAACGGCGTCGTTCCAGGGCGCCGGCGATCAGTTCGCCCACAAGCTGCAGCAGGGCGATGCTCTCCTCTGACCAGGTCCGTTCGCAGCGTACCGAGTCAAAGCCGAGAAAACCGAGCAGCGAACCACCATGGCTGACAGGCACGGTGATCAGGGACTGGATCTGCTGCGCCAGGAGGACCTCCTTCTCGGCCTCGGCCTCCGGCGGCATGTCGGCGACCCGCGGAATGTGGATGTACTCGGCATGATGGAGCATGTCCCGCCACCAGGGCGACTCATCAAGGTGCAGGCCCTGGAGAAGATCCTTCTGCGGTTCGATACCCGCTGCGCACCATTCGTGGGTATTGTCCATGATGCGGCCCTGGTCGCGCAGAAGGAAGAGGTAACTGCGGTCAACGCGGAAAAAGGCGCCAAGCGTCTGCAGGGCCAGGTCAATGCCCTCGTCGACCTGCTCGGGCGGAGAGTTGATGAACCGGGTGGAGATGGACGCGACCAGCCGCTCCAGCGAAAGCTGGGAGCGGAGGGCCTCCTCGGCCCGCAGTTCCCTGGAGACCTCCTCCACCACCTCGACAATGCGAACGACCCGACCATGCTCGTCCTTGACAGGGTAGCCCTGGATGTGCAGGGTACGGCCGCTTGGTGTTCGCACCGCCTCCCGGGCCGGTTCCCCGGTCTGCAGGACCCTGCGGGCGGCACAGAGGGAACAGGGCTCTTCTCTCTGGAGCCATACCCGGTAGCAGTATTGGCCGATAAGCTCCTCGGCCGGCATGGCGACCGACTCGGCTGCGGCCCGGTTTGCCCAGATGATCCGCAACTCCGTGTCCAGGTAGAGCACCGGATCGGAGATGGTCTGCAGGATGCTGGTCTTGTCCTGCTCGGATTGCCGCAGGGCCTCCTCGGTGGCCCGGCGCCGGCGGATCTCCTCCTCCAGGCGGCTCTGCTCGGTGATATCCCTGGCAAACTCCAGGACATTGACGATATTGCCTTCCCTGTCCCGGATTGGAATGGCACAGATCTCCAGGGTCCTGTTACCGATAAACCGTTTTTCCTCCTCCGTTGACCTGCGGCAGACCGCCTCGCCAGTCCGGTAGGCCTCGGGAACTGCGCAGCATTTGCATGGTTTTTCCAGTCCCTTCATGGCCCGGTAGCACTTGCGGCCGACCACGGCCTCCCGGTCTTCCAGGTTGAAACTCTGCAGGAGGGGATCGTTGACCTCGGTGACGTTGAAATCCTGGTCCAGGACGACGATATTGCCCTGGCTGGCATCGAGATAAGATCGTAGCGCCTCGTACTTATTGCGGAGATTCTCCTCCGATTTCCTGTGGAAGTCGAGAAGTTCCTGCAGCTCCGCGATCGTTTTTTCCAGCTCCGGGCGAGCAGCTTCCTGGGGCATACGCCGGTCTCCAAGGTTGTATACTCGTCAGCGTTCGGTTCATCCGAAATTGGTTGGCCGCGGCGCAAGGGATGGCAGTATCTTCATGGTTCACTGGGACTGTGACCTGGAAACCTGGTCCAGCCCTGCTGGTTCATCCGAAAATGGTTGGCCGCAGCGCAAGGGACGGCAGTATCTTCATGGTTCGTTGGGGCTGTAACCCGAAAATTTGGTCCAGCCCTGCTGGTTCATCGGAAAATGGTTGGCCGCAGCGCAAGGGACGGCTGTATTTTCATGGTTCGTTGGGGCTGTAACCCGAAAATTTGGTCCAGCCCTGCTGGTTCATCCGGGAGAATTCCAATGGTAACCGATCACGGCATATGGCACCATACTGTTTTTTTCGTGTCCACCCGGCAGGCGGGGCAGGCCGGAAAGAGTAACCCGGCCGCTTGTCGGCCGCTGCCCTTTACTCCTCGCCAGTGTCTTTTTGCTCCTCTTCCCGGGGTACACAGAAGCAGGGACAGAAACATTCATTGGCCCGCTTGGTTTCTTCCCGCAGCCTGATCTGCAGCTCCCTCACCTTCAGCTCGTTCTGGCGCTGCCTGTCCTCGTTTTCCAGGAGTTTAAGTGAAAATTCATGCATGTTGCTGAGCATGAGGTTCATGTTTTCATAGATAAAGGGGAGGGACTGGCTGGCTTGCAGGCATTCGAGACGCTGCTGCAGGTAAGCGTTGTCACCTGTTGAAAGCGCAACAAGGGCAAGAATAAGGTCGGAGATGATACGAAACGTATCATTCATCAGCACGCCGACATTGACGATCAGTTGTTCCGTATACATGATAAGCTGGGCGACATAGACGATCCTGTCGCCGAATTCAACGATCTTGTCTGCCATAAAAAGGATGCGATCCGCCATCTCTCCGATACGGTCGGCCATTTCACCGATCTGGGTGGCCATAAACAGGATACGGTTCGCCATGGGGCCCACTTCTTCGCCCTTGGAGGCAAACTCATACCCGAGTTCCATGCCGCGGCTCGCAAAAAGGTAGCCAAGCTCCATGCCTTTTTCAGCAAATTGTGCGGCATACGCCATGCCGGTCTCGGCAAAGTGACGGCAATCGCCGTGGGATTCAAATATCTTTGGCAGATGCCGGTCAATGGTCTCTCCGCACCGTGGTTTTGCCTCCAGGCCCAGTTTCTGAAACTCCTGCAGATGTTTTGCCAGGTCACTGACCAGTGACATGACATCCTCTATAATATCTTGCTTTTGTTCGGCGTTTTTATCGTGATCCATGGTGCCAGCCTCCCACCTCGCTGCCAGAGATGGTGACAGGTAATCTGTCGCCATCGTATCTTGTCATCCGCAAAGGGACCGTCACCCGGCCCCGGCGAAGCCGTACCTTCCATCTTATCCTGTAATCGCGTTCCCCTCCCAGGGCCACCCGCCTCCTGGTCCTGGTGGCTCATTTCGGAGGGTCCGGGTCAACGGGCAGGTCCGGGTGCCGGACCTCCTCCCTGCCGAAAAATTGTTCCAGCTCGGATTTACTCAGTACCTTGCCATATTCCTCCATGAGAAAGTCGGCAAGCCCCCTGGCATTACCGGTCCTGCTTCTGCCCAGGAGCCGCTTCAGGAAATAACTCCATCCGCGCAGGAAATGCTTTCTTTCCAGTCTCTGTTGTACTGCCCACAGGGCTTGCCGACGGTCCTGGGGGAAATTGCGGCCAAGGCGGTGGTCAATGGCAAGGTCAAGTTGCTGACGGCGGAGTTGCCTGTCCTGTTTCCTGGTCGGCACCGGGGGCAGGTTTTCATACAGCCGGGTTAAACGCCGTTCGTATTCCTCGTCAGAGAGGCGGGGTCCGTAATCAGGGTCCTGGGTCATTTGCCTGTGGGGAAGACCGGGGATTATTCCCCTGGGCCATAGATTGCCTTGACAATCGCCGGGTCGGCCAGGACCACGTGCTCGCCGGGTTCCAGGTCAAAGAGTGTTGTGTATTCGTGGGGTTTCATTATGTCGGCCATCTCGTCCTCGAATGCAATGGTCATCCTGTTGAAGGCATTGGCAAAATCGTGACCGTCCATCTCTTTTTCGACAAAGGATCGTTCAAGCCGCATCCGTTTTTTCTCCAGATTACGCCGCGCTTTTTCGAGATGGGCCGCCAGCCTTCTGCTGAGCAGGGGGCCCAGGTTGAACTCTGCCATGTACAGGAAGAGGCGGACCTGGAAGTTCGCAAGTGCTGCAGGATCAGGGCTTCTGCCCTGGAGCAGTGATCCGGCCTGGTCATATATCTTGAGAACGCCCCTGATGTAGTGCCAGTCCAGCTTGTCATCCGCGGAAAGGGCACGAGGGGCGGGTTCGGCAATCGCCGGCCGGGCCTTTGCGATACATTCCGCCAGGTCCCCGCTGGTATTCCTGTACTTGTAGAAGGGCGACCTGCAGGGCCTGGTGCCTGTTCGGCCGTAAGGGCCGAAGAGTGTTTCGGAGATCCTGTAGCCCCGGGCTCCCCTGACGGTAATCCGGGCCGGCAGCAGTATCCGGTTGGCGGCCTGGTGGCAGACGCCGTTGACCAGGTAGCAGGTGATACCCGCTTTTTCATCGGGCTGCGCGATCCTGTCCGCCCTGCTGGTGGAGCCGGTGCCACGGCGCAGTTCCTTGCCGCCTGTTTTGCCGCCCCAGCAGCTCCATCCCTTTTTGCCCGTACCACATTCCACGTAGGTGTGGTCTGCCAGACGTGCAAAACTGTCTGTGAGGTAGTGCCTGACAACAAGTGTTCCCATGGTGTCCTCCTGGCCCGCCAGGAGCCCTGGCGCAAAGGGGGAAGGCCGGGTGGGCCGTGCGCCGTCCTGGCCCCGAAGATACGACTGCAGGCTAGCAGCTTTATGTTCGCGGATCAAGAATGTTTGTCTGTTGTGGCTGGAAAGCGTTGCGGCGCAGGGATTGTTTTTCAGGAACTGTCGCCGGCCGCCTGGAGAGGGGGGAGGGAGAATAAAAAAAACCCCGCCGAGGCGGGGTTTTCATGTTCGAACGGCCCGGCCCTGGGCGGGTGGCCCATGCCTGGCGCTCGATCTATCGTTGTTGCGTGGGATTACATGGCAACGACGTTTTCTGCTGCCGGGCCCTTGGCGCCTTCGACGACGTCAAAGGTTACCCGCTGGCCTTCCTGCAGGCTCTTGAAGCCCTGGGCCTGGATGGCGGTGTGGTGGACGAAAACGTCCTTGCCGCCGTCCTGCTCGATGAAGCCGAATCCCTTTGCATCATTAAACCATTTTACTGTTCCTTCAGCCATTGTAACTACTCCTTGCTACTTGGTTTCTCTGGGAAACCGTTGTTGAGAAAAACCGGGTTGCCGTTGGTGGAACCCGGCGAACGGCCTGATCGTTCAGGCCGGGGTACATTATTTTGCAGACGCTGTCAGTCCAAAGTCAAACGAGGCGGTCCGTTTCCGGCCGCTGCTGCTCTTGGTCCTGCGGCCGGAGGGTTTGCCGTAGGACCTGGAGGGACGCCTTGAAGCCTGGTTCCGCCGTTGCGGGGGAGGGAAGGCGTCCGGACCGCAGTCAAAGCCCTCAGGGATCTCCTGCCGGATCTTTTTGCCGAGGGTGCGCTCCACGGTCCTGATGAGCTGGCTGTCGGCCGCGGTCACGAAACTGAACGCTTCGCCGGTCTGTTCGGCCCTGCCGGTTCTGCCGGTCCTGTGGGTGTAGGCCTCCACGGTGTCGGGAATATCATAGTTGACCACGTGCGATATACCGGAGACGTCGATGCCCCGGGCCGCGATATCGGTGGCCACGAGAATGTTGAACTTGCCGCTGCGGAAGCCGTCCATGGCCACCCTGCGCTGGCTCTGTGACATGTTGCCCTGCAGGGAAGTGGCCCTGAAGCCCGCCTTCTGCAGTTGCCGGGCCAGGTTCTTGGCCTTGAACTTGGTGCGGGTAAAGACCAGGGTGGTGGCCATCTCCTTTTCCTTGAGGATGTTCTTCAGCAGGGCGGTCTTCCTCGCCTGGGCGACCCGGAACTGGACGTGGCTGATGGTGGCGGCCGGTTTTTCATGGTCCACCTGCACGGTCTCGTGATCGGTGAGGATCTCTTCGGCAAGGTGCCGGATCTCCCGGGGCATGGTGGCGGAGAAGACCATGGACTGCCGCTCCTGCGGCACCTGCCCGAGGATGCGGCGGATGTCGGGGAGAAAGCCCTTGTCAAACATCTGGTCCGCCTCGTCGAGGATCAGGATCTCGATGTGCGAGAGGTCGATGGCGCGGGCATTGAGATGGTCCAGCAGCCGGCCGGGGCAGGCGACAACGATGTCGGCGCCGCGGCGCAGTTCCTGTAACTGCTTGTTCTTGCTGACGCCGCCGTAGACGGTGCAGCTCCGGATGCCGGACCTGCCGGCCATCTGCCGGATGTTGTCATGGATCTGTTCGGCCAGCTCCCTGGTCGGCGTCAGGATCAGGGACCGGACCTGCCGTCCCTTGCCATGCTTCTGCTGCAGCCGCTGCAGGGTGGGCAGGACAAAGGCCGCGGTCTTGCCGGTTCCGGTCTGGGCCAGGCCCAGGAGGTCGCGTCCCTCCAGGAGGTGGGGAATGGCCTGCGCCTGGATGGCCGTGGGTGCGGTATAGCCGCACTTGGTGATGGCGGTGGCGATGGCCGGGTGAAAATTGAAATCGTTGAATTGCATAGAGCTCCTGTAATCGAAGATCGTCGGCAGGCCGCATGGCCCCGGAGATCTTCATTGAAGTGTTGTGGTCAGCGGCTGGAGTGCCGGTGGCCGGCCCCCTGTCCGGCACCAGGATGGTTCCTGGCCGGAAGGAGGAGTGGATGCGTGTCGTTTTGACCTGCATCCTGCTGTCTTTCTTATTCTTCTTTCTACGTCGGGAAAAATAAACCAGGCTGGTAGAATCCCGGCCTGCCGCTGTGACGGCGCCGGGCTCCTGCCCTTGGACTATCTGCGGCGGCTGCCTCTTTTTTTCTGGGGCTTGGCCTCGTTGCAGGCCAGCCGCCGGTGCTTGTATTCCTTGCCGTTCAGATCTTCCATGGCCTTGTGGCCTTCGCCACGGGTCTCCATCTCCACGAAGCCGAAGCCGCGTGACTGACCGGTGAAGTGGTCCGTGACCAGGTGCGTACTGACAACACTGCCATAGCCGCTGAAGATCTCGGTAAGTTCGGTCTCGGTGATGTTGTAGGGAAGGTTGCCGATAAAAAGTTTCATGCTGGTTCTCCTTGGTAAGTGATCAGCAGAAACTTTATGGCATCCGGAAAGGATGGGAGCCGCGAACAGGGGTGAACGCAGCGGTAAAGAAAATGCTTATACTTAACTGAATTTGAGACATCCTACCTTGTTCGCAGCAGTAATGCAACAAGATTAAACAGTAAGCCTGCAGAAAATATCCGCCCGGGCAGAAGGTCTGCCCCCGGGGCTGGCCCCGGGGGCCGGGGAGTCAAGGGCAATGTGCCCCTGCCGGGACACAGATGCCCCGGCCCAGGGGCCAGGGCTCGCAACATTTTCTGTTGCCGGGACAGTCGCTGTCCATGGCGCAGGTGTAATCCTCCTCCTGTTCATGATCGTAGAACCGGTCGAGCCATTCGTCCCAGCCGTGATCCCTGACGAAATCGACAGCCATGAAGGTGTTGTCCTGGGTATATCCCGACGACTCGGGGTCCTTGTCGAAAATCTTTCTTGTCCTGGGAAAATAGATGGCCACCCCGTGTGAGCCGGCGAGATTGTCACTGTGCGCCTCCTTGATCACAAGGGAATCCACGGCCGCGCCGAGGCGTGACGCCACGTGATGGATCGGGCTGCGCGGCGAGGTGCGGGCCCGGACCAGGTCGGCAAAGTTTTTGATATCAACTCCCCAGCAGGAGGGCTCGCCGGCGCAGCAGTTGCCTTCCGTGAGGCCGTGGTAGACAGTGGCGGATCCCCTGGCCCGGCGCAGTCGTGCCCACCGCCTGGTGGCGGTGGCCGCAAAGCGATCAAGGGCAGAGACGACCTCCGGCAGTTTCGCCATGTCCAGCGCTGCCAGGGTAATGCCCCACGAACTGGAACCGCCATAGGAGAGATAATATTTCTCCACGATCAGGCCACCGAGCCGGGCCGCCGACATGGTCGGCTGCTTGGCGAGTTGTTCCAGGATGGTGTCGTAGGGCCAGCCATCGGCGGGTTCGCAGTACTCGGAAGCGACCATGGTGTCGGTGACGTTGCGCAGCGCATAGGCGACTTCGAGCATGTCCATGAGGCAGGCGTCGAAACCGACCATGTCAAACCGAAACGGCCTGCCATGGTCAGAGAGGTTGGCGGCCGCCTCCTGCAGGGCATCCTGTACCTCGCGCATGTAGAGGACATCGTTGTCGGTGTCGTCCAGGGCAACCGTCCCCAGCGCGCCGGGGGATGCCCGGCCCGGGCCTTCGGTCCCTCCGGCCGTCTTCGGCCGCGGCACTGCCCGCCAGCCGGCGCCATGGTTCCAGATGACCAGCAGGTAATGCCTGGCCGGATAGTGCGATACGCCCCATTGCGCGAAATCGCGCAGGCTTTCCATCTCTCCCATGTTCACTTCCCCGAGCTCGGCCACGGCAGGGGCGTCCGCGGCATGATCACGGGTGACGAGGAAACGGCGCGTATCCGTCCAGTCGCCATCTTCAGCACTGTGGCCGCCGACGCGGTCCATCTGGACAACGATGTTCAGGTCGGCGGAAGAACCGATCCTGGCCATCTCCCTGTAATCGTTAAGAGCATACGGCTCCAGGTTGTTGTCGCCATCGATGTAGACAAGCACTGTCCAGGCAGGGATCCAGAAAGGCAACCGGGTCCAGAAGGTTGCATCCTCCCTGAACAACTGCGTGTGGTCGTTCCTGTCCAGGTAGAGATGGAAGTTGCGGTGCCGGATGTAGAAACCAGGAAAATTATGGGCTTCAAGGGAGATGCCCTCCTTGTCCGCAAGTCCCTGCACCACCCGGAATGTGGCGTCCGCCCGAAACAGGTCAGGATTCGGGTCGCCGGCCATGGACTGCAGCTTGAGCCGATAGTTCTGGTGCCGCAGGTAAAAACCGGGATAGTTGACGGATTCGAGGGACACCTCTCCCTCGGCCGCAAGACCGGGCACCACACGGAAGGTGGCATCCTGCTGGTCCAGTTCCGTGTGGATGGCCGTGACCTCGCCAAGGAAGTTCCGGTGGCGGATATATCGGCCAGGATAGTTGAAGGTTGCCAGCGAGATATCACCGTTGTCGGGAAATTCTGCCTGGGCCATGACCCGTGGCGGCACGGCGGCCAGGAGGAACACCATGATCAGCGTGCACAGAAGATGGGAGGGGAATGCGGCCGGATCCCTTCCCGGGACTCTTGTTGTATCCCTGCCTGCAGATCTTGTCTGCCCCTGCCTTCCCGGTCCTCCCTGAGCTGTTTTCCTCTGCTCCATGATGGCCCTCCTTTTGTCATCTGGTTCTGCAGGGAGAATGTGTCCCCTGCTTCCTGCGGTATTGATTGTCTGCAGAAGTATACCGGCCGGTTGGTCACAGATTGGTAACGAATGCGAAAAAAACAGGGGCTGTTTTTCGGAAAGTATCTTTTCCGGTTCTGTGTAAATGACAGGTTCGCGCTCGGCCAGGGGCCACTGAGCATGAAAACGGTTCTTGAACCGGGCCGTGAAATTGAATACCATGCCGAGTTTAAGGAATCGGGCGTTCCCTGTCCCGACCATCTCCGGCTGCGGGGGCCGGCGCAACAGGAGGGTATGAGGAGACGATGCAGCGGCGGCCGGGAAAGTTCATCACGTCGTGGGTGGATGTGACCAAGTTCATGCTCACCCTGGTCGGCCTGGCCTGGCTGGTGGGCCGGGGCAGCGAGCAGCTCGGCTACAACTGGCACTGGCGGAAGATCCCGGGATATTTCTTCACCCTTGCCCATGGCCACCTCCATGCGGGTCCCCTGGTCGACGGGTTAGTGGTGACCCTGGAGATCACGGCCTTCAGCCTGGTCCTGGCCGCGTTGATCGGCCTGGTCACTGCGCTCCTGCGGCTCTCGTCCTCCCTTGTCGGTCGCTTCCTGGCCATGTTCTACCTGGAGACCATCCGGAATACGCCGTTGCTGGTGCAGATTTTTTTCCTCTACTTTGTCATGGCACCGATCCTTGATCTCGGCCGTTTCACCGCCGCTGTCCTGGCCCTGGCCTTTTTCGAGGGGGCCTATGCCTCGGAGATCTTCCGGGCCGGGATCGTCTCCATTGACCGCGGCCAGTGGGAGGCGGCGTACAGCCTGGGGTTGAGCCGGTTTGCCAGCTACCGCCACATCATCCTGCCCCAGGCCGTGCGCAGTGTCCTGCCGCCCCTGACCAGCCAGGCCATCTCCCTGCTCAAGGATTCGGCCCTGGTGAGCACCATCGCGGTCTACGATCTCACCATGCAGGGCCGGGCGATCGTGGCGGAGACCTTCCTGGTCTTCGAGGTCTGGTTCACCCTGGCCGCCATCTACCTGCTGCTCGCCTGCCTGCTCTCCCTGCTGGTCAGGCTGGTGGAGCGACGTTTCGGCAGTCCCGGCCAGCCCGCGTGGAAGATGCCATGAACAGGGAAGGGCAGGGCGACGATATCATCATCGCCTCGAACCTGGTCAAGACCTTTCCGGGACCGGTTCGGGCCCTGGACGATTTTTCCGTCACCGTGCGGCGCGGCGAGGTGCTGGTCATTGTCGGGCCGTCGGGCTCGGGCAAGTCCACCTTCCTGCGCTGTCTCAACGGCCTGGAAGAGGTGGATTCCGGCACCATCATCATCGACGGCCTGCCGCTGGACGATAACGAGAAGCACCGGCTGGAGATCCGGCGCGAGGTGGGCATGGTCTTCCAGTCCTTCAATCTCTTTCCCCACCTGAACGTGCTCGAGAATGTCAGCCTGGCCCAGCGGCTGGTGCGCGGCAAGAGCCGGGCCCGGGCGCGGGAGTTCAGCATGGAGCTGCTCGCGCGGGTGGGCCTGGCGGACAAGGCGGCAAGTTTTCCGGCCGAGCTCTCCGGCGGCCAGCAGCAGCGGGTGGCCATTGCCAGGGCCCTGGCCATGATGCCCCGGGTGATGCTCTTTGACGAGGCCACCAGCGCCCTGGACCCGGAGATGATCGGCGAGGTGCTCGACGTGATGCGGCAACTGGCCGAGGACGGCATGACCATGGTGGTGGTGACCCACGAGATGGGGTTTGCCCTCGAGGTCAGCGACCGGGTCCTGTTCATGGAGCAGGGCCGGGTGATCGAGGAGGGGGCGCCGGAACAGTTTTTCAATACCCCGGCCCGGGCGCGGACCAGGGCCTTTCTTCGCCAGATCCTGTAGGGCGGCGGCACCCTGTCAGGGCAGCCGCACCCCGGCCGGGGGCATGCCGGCCGGCGCCGGGCGCTGTCCCTGCTGCCCGGGGCCTGGTGGCGATCCACGAGGAGCCGGCATCCTGCCGGCAGAGCGGAACATAGCCAGAGGAGTGCAACATGATGCAGATGATGAAGAAAAAATCGATCCGGGCGGGGCTCGTGCTCCTGGTTCTCATGAACCTTGCATTTACAGCCACTGCAGGCGAACTGCAGCAGAAACTGGCCGCCGAGAGCACCATCGAGCAGATCGCCCGGCGCGGCGTGATCCGGGTGGGCATGGACATCTTTGTCCCCTGGGCCATGAGGAACAAGAAGGGGGAGCTGGTCGGTTTCGAGATCGACGTGGCCCGGCAGCTGGCCAGTGACATGGGGGTCAAGGTGGAATTCGTGCCCACCCGCTGGTCCGGGATCATCCCGGCCCTGATCGCGGGCAAGTTTGACGTCATCATCGGCGGCATGTCGGTGACGCCCCAGCGCAACATGAAGATCAACTTCACCAACCCCTATTACTATTCCAGCCAGGGACTGCTGGCCAATCGGAAAAAGGCGGGCAACTTCACCCTGCAGGATTTCAATTCGCCCAAGGTGACCATCGCGGCCCGCCTGGGCTCGACGGCGGCCCTGGCGGCAAGGAAGAATTTCCCCCTGGCCAAGCTGCGTCTCTTTGACGACGAGCCCTCTGCCGTCCAGGAGGTCCGTAACGGCCGCGTATATGCCATGATCGGCTCCCAGCCCCTGCCGGCGCAGATGGCTGCCGAGAATCCGAAAATCTTCAAGGCATTCAACAGGCAGCTCATGAAGGAGCCCATCTGTTTCGGGATCCGCAAGGGGGATGTCGATACCCTGAATTTTTTCAACAACTGGATCGAGATCGTGAAGAGCAAGGGCTGGATCGCGGACCGCTACCACTACTGGTTCGAGACCACGGCCTGGAAGAAGGCGCTGTAGCCGGGGCCATGATCCGCACCAGGCGTACAAGCCTGTCCCTGGACCTTGCCCTGCTGGCCCTGCTCGCCTGCCTGGTCGGCTTCATTGCCTACCGGATCACCGTCCACCTGGACTATGCCTGGCACTGGGGCGAGATCCCGCAGTATATCCTGCGCCATGACGACCGGACCGGCCGCTGGGTGCCCAACTACCTGCTGCGTGGCCTGTTCACCACCCTGCGCCTCAGTCTCTGGGGCGGCCTGCTGGCCCTGGCCCTGGGCCTGGCCATGGCCCTGGCCCGGACCGGGCGGAGTCTCTACTGGCGGCTGATTGCGCGCACCTATGTCCTGTTGCTGCGCAACCTGCCGCCCCTGGTTATCATCTTCCTTTTCTACTTCTTCCTGGCCGACCAGCTGATCCCGCACCTGGCGCTGGACGTCCGGGCCCGGAAGGCCGGGCCCGGGGTCCGCTGGCTGCTGTCCCTGCTGGTGGCCGAGCCGGGTTCCATCTCCGCCTTCCTGTCCGCCGTCTGCACCCTGGCCCTGTTCGAGGGCGCCTATATCACCGAGATCCTGCGGGCCGGCATCGAGTCGGTGGAGCGCGGCCAGTGGGAGGCGGCCCATGCCCTGGGCCTGCGCCGCCACCAGGTGCTGCGCCATGTCGTCCTGCCGCAGGCCTTCCGCCAGGTCCTGCCCACCCTGGCCGGGCAGTTCATCTCGCTGGTCAAGGACTCCTCCATCGTCTCGGTGATCTCCATCCAGGAGCTGACCTACCAGGGCAGCCAGCTCATGGCCTCCACCTATCTCACCATCGAGGTCTGGGTGACCGTGGCCCTGATGTACATGCTGCTTACCTTTCCCTGCTCCCTGCTGGTCGCCCGCCTGGAGGCCCGGCTGGCCCGGCGCCATGGAGGAGACGGCCATGATTGGGGTTGCCTGTGCCGGGGAGAGGAAGTATTGTAGCGTCATGATGGAGAAAAGACCTTTTTCATGCAACCGGTTCGTGGCCGCGCGACGGCTTGCCGCCTGGCTGCTCCTCTTTTTCCAGCTCCTGCAGCCCCTGCAGGCGTCGGCCATGAGTATCGGCGAGGAGCGGAAAATCGGCGAAAAGCTGCTCTACTCGGTCCGCGCCGAGCTCCGGATCCTTGATGATCCGGATATCAGCCAGTACATCAACGACCTGGGGCAGCAGGTGGTGGCGGTGGCCGGAACCCAGTACTTTGACTACCATTTCTTCGTGGTCCGCAGCAACCAGTTCAACGCCTTTGCCGCCCCGGCCGGGCTGGTCTTTTTCTATTCCGGCCTGATCAGCCGGATGCAGAACGAGGACGAGCTGGTCAGTGTCATGGCACACGAGGTCGGGCACGTGGTCAGTCGGCACATCGCGCAGCGCATGGAGAAGGGGGGCAAGGTCAGCGCCGCCACCATGCTGCTGGGCATTGCCAGCCTCGCCATCGGTATCCCGGCCCTGTCCCAGGGGCTGCTGGCCGGCTCCATGGCGGCAGGCCAGGCGATCAACCTGCACTACAGCCGCCAGGACGAGGAACAGGCGGACCGGCTCTCCTTTGAGTGGATGCGGAAGATGCACCGCAACCCGGTGGCCATGGAGGGGATGCTGCGTATCATGCGCAGGATCAGCCGCTACCGCTCGGACAAGCTGCCCCAGTACCTGCTGACCCATCCCAACCCCGAGGCCCGGCTCAACTATGTCGAGTCGCTGGTGGAGATGGATCCGGACCAGAAGGTGCCGGGCTACTACCGCAGGCACGACAATTTCAGGTTCCTGCGCTTCAAGTACCGGGTCATGGTCCAGACCGTGGACCTGGACCAGTTGCAGATAAGCTGCCGCAATATCATCGAGCGGACAAGGGACAGGGAAGAGCGGATCATGGCCCACTACGGCCTGGCCCTGATCCTGGCCGCGGAACACGATTTCAGGGGTGGGCTCAAGGAACTGCAGGGGGTGCGCGCCAGCTATCCCGACCGGGATATCCTGGCCGTGGACGCCGGCGTGATGCGGATGGAGTCTGGCCAGCTCGACCAGGCCCTGGACCTGCTGCGCTTTGCCCACCGCCGCATGCCCGGCAGTATGTATGCCACCTTTGAGCTGGCCCGGGCCCTGGAGAAGAAAGGGGACCTGGACAGGGCCTACGCCCTGCTCGGCCAGGTGGAGGAGCACATGCCCGAGTATTCCCGGCTCTACTTCGAGCTTGGCAAGATCAAGGCGGCGCAGGGCGCCAACAGCCTCAGCCGCTTCTACCTGGGCAAGTATTACCTCTACCAGGGGCGACTCGATTTTGCCCGCCAGTACCTGGGCCAGGCGGCAAAGGACAAGACCATTGCCGAAAAGTACCGCAACGAGGCCGCCGCCATCATCGCCCGGCTCAATGAACTGAAGAATCTGTGACAGCGCCGCTGCCGCCCTTTTTCAACCGGGGCGGGCAGGGCGGCGGCCGGGATCCTGGCGGCAGGGTCCTGCTTCCTGTCCGTTGTTGTGTTGTTTTTTCGAGTTTTGCTTTCTGTCTTCTGATTTCTGACAAGGCCTGACCATGCTGCGACGTTTTTCCATATCGCTTGAAGAGGACCTGCTGGACGAGTTCGATGTCTACATGCGCAAGCGCGGCTATTCCAACCGGTCCGAGGCGGTACGCGACCTGATCAGGAAGGCGCTGGTCAAGCAGGAGTGGGAGAGTGACTGCGAGGTGGTGGGCGTGGTGACGCTGGTCTTCAACCATCACCAGGCCCAGTTGCAGGAGAAGATAACCGAGCTCCAGCACGAGTTCTACCGGCTCATCACCTCCTCGACCCATGTCCACATGGATCACAATAACTGCCTGGACGTGACCATCGTCAAGGGCAAGGCGTCCCGGGTCCAGGAGCTGGCGGAACGGATGATCGCCCTGCGCGGCGTCAAGGACGGCAACCTGACCATGTCCAGCACCGGCGGGCAGCTGCACTGAGGCATCAGCGGGCCGCGACTCTCCCGGTCCGGGCGCGGGAGAAACAGGCAAAAGCCCTGGCAGCGGCCGGTAAGGTGGCTACTTGTTGCGGCGCCAGTTGGGGTGGGTGATGCCGAACTTGTTGATCTTGTAGTTCAGGGCCCTGGGGCTTATGCCCAACCGTTTGGCGGCGTTCTTCTGCACCCAGAGGTTCTCTTCCAGGGCCTTGAGAATCAGTTCTTTCTCGTGGGTCTCCAGGGGCTCGCACACCGTGACCCGGGAGGTGCCCGGCGGGTTGTGGAAGTCGGGGATCTGGATGGCCTCCACGTTGATCACGTCGCTGTCTTCCAGGATCACGGCCCGTTCGATGGTGTTGGCCAGCTGGCGGATATTGCCGGGCCAGTGGTAGTTCTTGATGATGGCCAGGGCACCGGGTGAAAAGCCCGTGATGTGTTTTTTCAGGGAGGTGCAGGCCTTGTCGAGCAGGCGCATGGCCAGGGGTTCGATGCAGAGGGGCCGTTCCCTGAGGGGCGGCAGCTGGATGGGCAGGACGTTGATCCGGTAGTAGAGATCCTCCCGGAACTTTCCCTCCCTGATCTGTTGCGCCAGGTCCCTGTTGGTGGCCGCGATGACCCGGACATCGACCCGGATCGTCTTGTTGCCTCCCACCCGTTCAAAAGATTTTTCCTCCAGGACGCGGAGCAGCTTGGTCTGGATCTCCATGGAGATCTCGCCGATCTCGTCAAGAAAGATCGTGCCGCCGTTGGCCTGCTCGAAGCGGCCGATGCGCTGCTTGTCGGCGCCGGTGAAGGCCCCCTTTTCGTGGCCGAACAGCTCGGACTCCAGGAGCGCCTCCGGGATATTGGCGCAATTGATCTTGATGAACGGGTTCTCGCGCCGCGGCGAGTTGTAGTGGATGGAGCCGGAGAGAAAGCTCTTGCCGGTGCCCGTGTCGCCGGTGATCAGGATGGTGGAGTCGGTGGAGGCGAACTTTTTCAGGCTGACGATGACCTTCTTGAAGGACGGGCTTTCGGCGATGATGGAGTCGAAATCATAGACGATGTCCTGCTTGCGGCGCAGGTAGTCGATCTCGTTTTGCAGGGTCCGGTACTTGATCGCCTTCTGGACAACGAGCTGGATCCTGGGCGGCGAGAAGGGCTTGGCGATGAAGTCATAGGCCCCGAGCTTGATGGCCTTGACGATCAGCTCGGCCTTCTCGGTGGCGCTGGTGACAATGATCGGTGTGTGCGGCGTCTTTTCCCTGGTCTGTTCCAGCAGTTTGAAGGAGGAGGGGTTGTCCTGGCTGACGTTGATAAAGATGATGTCGTGCTGTTTCTTGCTGATTTCCCGTTCGAACGACTTGGGGTCGTTATGGAAGGATATGTCGGAAGACTCGGACAGCGCCTCGGTAATGCTCTGCCGGCTGTCCGGGAGCCATTCGTAGGCTACTACCGAGTATCTTTGGTTTTTCATGGAAATGTAAATGCTTGGACCGCTTCCGCGATTTTCGGATTTGTCACCTTAATGTCTATTTTGTAATTATAGGGCTTTTTCCGGAAAAAATAAAGATGAGAATTTTTTTTAGCCCGGATATTGCATCTGCCCGGCCACCGGCGGCCGGGGGGAAGGGCGGGGATACAGCCGGGCTGCCGGACCCTGCCGCGGGCCGGCAAGAACAGGGCGGCGACACGGAGCGGGACATCTGCCTGATGGAGCAGGCCATTGCCCAGGCGCGGCTGGCGGCTGCGGCGGGCGAGGTGCCGGTGGGCGCACTCCTGGTGGACCGGGATGGCGTCGTGCTCGCTGCCTCGGGCAACAACTGCGTCGCTGCCAGCGATCCCACGGGACATGCCGAGGTGCGGGTCCTGCGCGCCGCCGCGGCCCGGGTCGGCAACTACCGCCTGCCCGGAACAACCCTCTACGTCACCCTGGAGCCCTGCGCCATGTGCGCCGCCGCCATGGTGATCGCCCGTATCGACCGGCTGGTGTTCGGGGCCACCGACCCCAGGGCCGGCGGGGTCGGCTCGGTCTATGCCATCGGGATCGACGGCCGTCTCAACCACCGCTTTCACGTCACCGGCGGTGTGCTGGCCGAACCCTGTGGCGATCTCCTGCGTGATTTTTTCCGCAGCAGGAGAAAGGCACGGTAACCTTTCCCCCACCCCTGGCAACAAAATGGAAAATGGTGTATTTTTCTGTTGTCAAAAAGCCTGGCACAGTTTACATAGAGGTGCCGGACAGCCGGCATGGAGATAAGCGAAAAATCTTTCTCCCTTTTGCCGCGCTGCCCATGCCGCGGAGAGGTGACCGAGTGGCTTAAGGTGCACGCCTGGAACGCGTGTGTACGAAAGTACCGTGAGTTCGAATCTCACCCTCTCCGCCAGCTCAAAGGATCTCAGTGTGATAGCCGGGTCCTGCGCAACAAAGAATCACGAACCCCGTCAGGTCCGGGAGGAAGCAGCGGTAGTGAACCTCTTTGTGTGTTGCAGGGTTGCCCGGCTATCCTTTTTTCAGGACACCCCTTTTTTGCCTGACCGGCATACGTTGGCCGGTCTTGGCCTCTCTTTTTGCAAACCGAATCTGACAGTCAGCGCCCGTGTCCTATCTCGTTCTTGCCAGGAAATCGCGTCCGCAGCGTTTTGACGAGGTCGTCGGCCAGCAGGCCGTGGTCCGGACCCTGCAGAACGCGCTCCGCCAGAACCGGGTCCCCCATGCCCTGATCTTCAGCGGCATCCGGGGCACCGGCAAGACGACCCTGGCCCGGATCATGGCCAAGGCCCTGAACTGCGAGCAGGGCCCCACCGACGAACCCTGTGGCACCTGCCAGTCCTGCCGCGAGATCATGGCCGGCGGCAGCGTTGACCTGCACGAGGTGGACGGCGCCTCCAACCGGGGTATCCAGGAGATCCGGGAGCTGAAGGAAAATATCCGTTTCATGCCCACGGCGGCGCGCTTCAAGATTATCATCATCGACGAAGTGCACATGCTCACCACCGAGGCCTTCAACGCGCTTCTGAAGACCCTGGAAGAGCCGCCGGACCACGTCTACTTCATGTTCGCCACCACCGAGCTGCACCGGGTGCCGGTGACCATCCTCTCCCGCTGCCAGCGTTATGAACTCAAGAGGGTCAGCCACCGCGAGCTGCAGGAGCATTTTGCCCGCCTGGCCGGCCAGGAGGGGGTGAACATCGAGCCGGCGGCCCTGAACCTGGTCGCGCGCGAGGCCGGCGGTTCGGTCCGGGACGGCCTCAGCCTGCTGGACCAGGTTTTTTCCTACTGCGGCGCCGATGTCACGGCCGCGGACGTGGTCGAGGTCCTGGGGCTGGTCAGCCACGAGGTGATCACCGCCCTGGGCACGGCGCTGCTGGAGGCCGACCTGGCCCGTGCCCTGGACAGCCTGGAACAGGTCTACACCTTTGGCATGGACCTGAAACGGTTCATCAACGAGCTGCTCTCCTGGTTCCGTGGCCTGATCGTCTGCCGGGTCAGCCGCCGGCCGGAGCAATTGCTCGACCTGCCGGAGGACGAGCTGCAGGAGCTGGTCGGGATTGCAGGCAACTATTCTCCCCAGAGCCTCTTTGCCCTGTTCAACCTGCTGCTGGAGAGCCTGGAGAAGGTTACCTGGTCCCAGCAGCCGCGCCTGGCCCTGGAACTGGCATTTATCAGGGCGGTGCAGGTGGGAGACGTGGTCGGGGTCCCGGATCTCCTGGCCCGCCTGGACAAGGTCCTGGCCGGTGTGCCGGCGGAGAGCCTTGCTGCAGCGGTTCCCCGGTCCACGGCCGCCGGCCGGGGGAACGCGGACCCGGGCCCGGCAGTGACGGCCGGCCGCATCATGCAGCCGGCCATGCAGCCGGTGGAGCAGGGGACGGCAGAGGTGAGCCCCCCGGAGCAGGCGCCGCCGGCTCCTGCCCGGGACGCGGCACCGGAAAAGAAAGCGACCGGCAAGGCAGCGCCCGCGGCGGCAGGGGACGCTCCCATGGCGGTCCCGACCCCTGGAAAGCAGGAAGAGGGGGCGCCGGCAGGCGGGGAGACAGGGCCTGCCCCGGCCCGGAGCGCCGATGCGCCGGCGGAAAAAAAGGATGTCCGCCGGCACTGGGACGACTTCCTGGCCTATGTGCGGGAGCGTAAACCCTGGATGGCGGCAGCGCTCAGCCGTGCCTCCTCGGTCAGTCGCAGGGGAGACCGGTTGATCATCCAGTACGATGACGCGGCCGACTGCCGCCTGCTCAAGAACCGGGAAAACATCAGGCCGCTGACCGAGTTTGCCCTGGACTTTTTCCAGGAGAGCCTTACAGTAAAGTTCCACGTTCCCGATTCGCTGGCCTGCGAGATCGACCCGGAAAACGGCGCCTCGCCCCAGCAGGAACGCAGGGCCCTGGCCAATGATCCACTGGTACTGGCGGCCCTGGAGATCTTCAACGGCCAGGTCGGCGATATCAGGGTCGGCCCCCGATTCAGGCAGTCCCTGGCCACGGGGCAGGAGGACAACAAGGTCCCGGAATAACAGCATGCCCGGGGCGCCGGCACGGCAGCGCCGCAGACGGGCATCGTCCCGGTGCAACGCCCGGGAGTGGTGCCGCGGCTTGCGCCGGAACCCGTTGCCTGGGTTGTATGGTACACTGCCCTGTGGCGCCTTTTGCACCTGAATCCTGCAGTTGTTCGCCGCAGGCGGAAGCTGATCCGGCTTCTGTCACCCGGCTTCCGAGTTATTGACACACGAGGTGAGAGAACATGCTGAACATGGGCGAACTGATGAAGCATGCCCAGCAGTTCCAGGAAAAGATGGCCACCATCCAGGAGGAGCTGGCGGGACGGACGGTCACCGGTACGTCGGGCGGCGGCATGGTCACGGCCACGGTCAATGGCCGCGGCGAGCTGGTCGGCCTGGCCATCGAGCCGGAGATCGTCAACCCCGACGACGTGGGCATGCTGCAGGACCTGGTCCGGGCGGCGGTCAACGACGGCCTGCGCAAGGCAAAGGAGCTGGCCAGGGACGAGATGTCGAAGCTGACCGGTGGCCTCAACATCCCCGGCATGTTCTAGGTCCCGGCCATGCAGGCGGTGCCACCGGCCCTCGAACAGCTGATCAGGGACCTGACCCGGCTGCCCGGCATCGGGCGCAAGACCGCGACCAGGCTCGCCCTCTACCTGCTGCGCCGTCCCGCGGCCGAGGCGCGCAGGCTGGCCGCCGACCTGGCCGGGCTGCACGAGTCGATCCGGCTCTGTTCCTCCTGTTTTGCCTTTTCCGAGACCGACCCCTGTTCGATCTGCGCCGATGCCCGCCGCAACCACCGGCTGGTCTGCGTGGTCGAGGAGCCAGGCGACCTGCTGGCCATTGAAAAGACGGCCAGTTTCCGGGGCGTCTACCATATCCTGCACGGAGTCCTGTCGCCCATGGACGGCATCGGCCCGGATGAGCTGAAGATCCGCGAACTCCTTGACCGGGTGGGCCGCGGCGAGGTGGCCGAGATCCTGCTTGCGACGAGCTCCACGGTTCCCGGCGAGGCAACGGCCTCGTTTCTTGTTGACCGGTTGCAGAAAATGGGTGTAAAAGTAACCCGGCTGGCCTGTGGCATCCCCATGGGGATGGATATCAAGTATGCCGATGAGCACACCCTGGCCAGGGCCATCGAGTCACGACAGCCCATGGCCTGACCCGACAGCCCCGGCGGGGGTGGAAAGGGAGGGAGTGATTCCGCCTTCCGGCTGCAGATTATCACTTGACAGACAAGGCGTTTGCTGGTATTTGACTTGAGTTTTTTCGACGCTTGATGTAACGTCAGCACTCCAAAAGAGAAAAGTTTTGATGTAGGCGCGTAGCTCAGTGGGAGAGCGCTACCTTGACGCGGTAGAGGTCGGCGGTTCGATACCGCCCGCGCCTACCAGAGAGTAAAGGCTAGGATGCAGCCGGCCGCCTTTTGGCCGGTTGCTCATTAGCCTTTCTTTTTAATGGGACCATGACAGAGATCGCCATTGCCATAAAGGACGGGAAGAAGGGAACCTTCCCCCGGGGAACCACGGCCGCCGAGGCGCTGAAGGAGCTGCTCACCAGCAAACAGCGCAAGCGGACCATCGCTGTTCTCCGCAATGGCGAGGCCGCGGACCTGTCCACTGTTCTGGACGCTGACACCGTGCTCGAGCCGGTGACCGTTGGTTCGGAACAGGCCCTGGACATGTTGCGGCACTCCACGGCCCATGTCATGGCGCAGGCGGTGAAAGAGCTCTATGGCGACGAGATCCGGGTGGCCATCGGCCCGTCCATCGAGGATGGCTTCTACTATGATTTCGACCGGCCCGTCCCCTTCACCCCGGACGACTTTCCCGTGATCGAGGCCAAGATGGCCGAGATCATCGCGGCCCGCGCCACGTTCGAACGCCGGGAGATGCCCCGGCAGGAGGCCATCGAGTTCTTTGCCGACCGGGGCGAGAAGTACAAGGTGGAGCTGCTGCGGGAGATGGACGACGATACGGTCAGCCTCTATCAGCAGGGTGACTTCATCGATCTGTGCCGTGGCCCGCATATTCCCGATACCTCCTGGATCAGGAGCTTCAAGCTGCTGCGGGTGGCCGGGTCCTACTGGCGGGGTGACGAAAAGCGGGAGATGCTGACCCGGATCTACGGCACCGCCTTTTTTGACCGCAAGGACCTCAAGCGGTACCTGAACCGTCTTGAAGAGGCCAGGAAGCGTGATCACCGCAAGCTGGGCAAGCAGCTGAAACTGTTCACTATCCAGGACGAGATCGGCCCCGGCCTCATCCTCTGGCAGCCCCGTGGTGCCATGCTGCGGCGGCTGATCGAGGACTACTGGAAGGACGAGCACTACCGTCACGGCTACGAGCTGCTCTATACCCCCCACATTGCCCGCCAGGACCTGTGGAAGACCTCCGGCCATCTTGATTTCTATGCCGAGAACATGTACTCGGCCATGGAGATCGACGAGGTGCTCTACCAGCTCAAGCCCATGAACTGTCCCTTTCATATCGGCATCTATAACGCCGCCAGGCACAGCTACCGGGAGTTCCCCATCCGTTGGTGCGAACTGGGCACCGTGTACCGCTACGAGCGCACCGGCGCCCTGCACGGGCTGATGCGGGTGCGCGGCTTTACCCAGGACGATGCCCACATCTTCTGCCGACCCGACCAGCTCGAAGAGGAGATCTTCAACATCATCGACCTGAACCTGCACATCCTGAGGACGTTCGGGTTTGATTCCTATGATGTCTATCTCTCCACCCGGCCGGACAAGTACGTGGGGTCCGAGGAACACTGGCAGCTCTCCACCGAGGCCCTGAAGCAGGCCATGGAGAAGAAGGGACTGGCCTTTGAGATCGATCCGGGTGAGGGCGTCTTCTATGGCCCGAAGATCGATATCAAGATCAAGGATCAGCTGGGAAGATCGTGGCAGTGTTCCACCATCCAGGTGGACTTCAACCTGCCGGAGCGTTTCGGCATGACCTATACCGGCGCCGACGGCGAGGAGCACCGCCCGATCATGATCCACCGGGCGCTCATGGGGTCACTGGAGCGGTTCATCGGGGTGCTGATCGAGCATTATGCGGGAGCGTTTCCGCTCTGGCTCGCCCCGGAGCAGGCCCGCATCCTCAATATCACCGATGACCAGGCCGAATACGCGGCCCGGGTCTTTGCGACCCTGCGGGCTGCCGGCGTGCGGGTGGAAAAGGACCTGCGCAACGAGAAGCTCAACTACAAGATCCGCGAAGCGCAGGTCATGAAGATTCCCTACATGCTCATCATCGGTGACCGTGAGAAGGACGAGGGAACGGTCACCGTGCGCAGAAGAGACGGAAAGAACCTGCCGCCCATGCAACCGGAGGAGTTCGTGGACATGGTGCGCAGGGAATGTGAAGAGAAGATGGCCGGGTAGCGGTCCACTGAAGAAATGAAGAGGAGGAAGGGACATTAAAAGACGAGGCAGCAGGCTTCCTCAGAAGCAGGAAATCCGGGTCAAGATCAACGAGGCGATAAAATATCCGGAGGTTCGCCTCATCGATGCCGATGGCGAACAGCTCGGGATCGTCCCTGTCAGGGAGGCATTGGAGAGGGCCTACAACCAGGATCTCGACCTGGTAGAGGTGGCGGGCAAGGCGAATCCGCCGGTCTGTCGGATCATGAATTACGACAAGTACCGGTACGAGCTGAAGAAGAAGCGCCAGGAAGCCAAGAAGAAACAGACCGTTGTCGAGACAAAGGAGATCAAGTTCAGGCCCAAGACCGAGGAACACGATCTCAACTTCAAGATCAAGAAGATCAAGAAGTTCCTGGATGCCAAGAACAAGGTCAAGGTGACCATGCGTTTTCGGGGACGCGAGATCATCTATGCCCAGTCGGTGGGACTCGACGCCATCAACAGGATTGCCGACGCCCTGCGGGACCATGGCGTGATCCTGCAGGAACCAAAGATGGAGGGTCGGCAGCTGGTGATGTTCATCGGCCCTAAACCCTGATCCCCGGCCCCCTTTCCCCTGTCCGCGGACCGGTACCGGCCGGCGGGTGAACTCCTGCGGCGGAGATGGCACCAGGGAACCGCCGCGCAGCGGCTACGACGGCTCTTGTTTTCTGCCACAGAGGGGAGATGCGCACTGTGCATAGCCCCGGTGGGCGGATGCGATCTCGTCTGTTCCGGTGGAGTGCGCGGTGCGTGTGCAGGACCAGGTAATTGATACCACGTTTCTACGTTTGAAGAGAGCAGTGACAGGCCAATGCGGCCTGGAGGAGATGTAATCATGCCCAAGATGAAGACCAACAGGGGGGCGGCGAAGCGGTTCAAGGCCACGGGCTCCGGCAAGATCCGGCGCAACAAGGCCTACAGCTCCCACATCCTGACCAAGAAGTCAACCAAGCGGAAGCGGAACCTGCGCAAGTCCGGCCTGATCACGGCTGCCGACAGCAAGGCGGTCAAGCGGATGCTGCCCTACCTGTAGGCAGGTATTTTCGGATTCACAGGAGCCAGGGACAGCAACCAGACGCGTCTGCTCCCGGACGGGGTCAAGAGGGAAAAGGGGTTGAAAGCCTCTTTGTTGACCCTGTCTGCCGTGCCGCAGGGCATGGATGGGTATTGCTACCAAAACATTTTGTTCCGGAGTTGAGAGAATGTCACGAGTAACACGCGGATTCAAGGCACGCCGCAGAAGAAACAAGGTGCTGAAGATGGCCAGGGGCTACCGGGGCGGCAAGCACCGGTTATTCAGGACCGCCACCGAGGCCGTGGACCGGGCCCTCTGTTACAGCTATCGCGACCGGCGCACCCGGAAGCGGGAGTTCCGCCGTCTCTGGATCACCCGTATCGGTGCGGCGGCCAGGATGAACGGCACCAGTTATTCCAAGCTGATGGGTGGCCTGAAGAAGGCCGGCGTCGAACTGGACAGGAAGGTCCTTTCCCATCTTGCCATTGTCGATCCCCATGCCTTTGCCGAGGTGGTGAAGACTGCCGGGGTCCATTCCGCCTGACCGGACAATGGAAACCGAACTACAGCAACTCAGGGACGAGGCGCTGGCTGCCCTGGAGGGCATCACCAGCGCCTCTGAACTGGAGCCGTTCCGGGTCAAGTATCTCGGTCGCAAGGGCGGGTTGATTCCGGGTCTCATGCGCCAGCTCGGCCGTGTGCCCAAGGAGGACCGTCCCCGGCTCGGCCAGCTGGCCAACACCATCAAGAAGGAGGTCCAGGAGCGCTTCGAGGCAAAGAAAGAGGACCTGCTCGCCGCACCGGCCACCGCCGGGACCGGGGTCGACCGCAGCCTGCCCGGGCGCTACCTGCCCTTTGGCCGCCTGCACCCCGTGACACAGGTCATGGAAGAGATCTGTGGCATTTTTGAAGGCATGGGCTTTGCCGTGGCCGAGGGGCCGGATGTGGAGACGGACCACTACAACTTCGAGGCCCTCAATATCCCCAGGCACCATCCTGCCCGTGACATGCACGACACCTTCTATGTCACGGACTCGATCCTGCTGCGGACCCACACCTCGCCCATGCAGGCCAGGATCATGGAGAGCCAGGAGCCGCCGCTGCGCTATATCGCCCCCGGCAAGGTGTACCGCTGCGACTCCGACATCACCCACACTCCCATGTTCCACCAGGTGGAAGGGTTCCTGGTTGATCGCATTGTCTCGTTTGCCGACCTGAAGGGCGTTCTGACCAGTTTCATTCACCGGATGTTCAGCGATGACCTGGCCGTCCGGTTCCGGCCGAGTTTCTTTCCCTTCACCGAGCCCAGCGCCGAGGTGGACATCGATTGCATTCTCTGCGGCGGCAAGGGCTGCCGCGTGTGCAAATACACCGGCTGGCTGGAGATCCTGGGCGCCGGTCTCATCGATCCGGCCGTGCTCACCATGGTTGGATATGATCCGGACCGGTATTCCGGTTTTGCCTTCGGCCTGGGCGTGGAGAGGATCGCGATGCTCAAGTACGGCATCGACGATATCCGGCTCTACTATGAAAACGATCTCCGTTTTCTCTCCCAGTTCTGATCGTCGGGTCGTACGCCGCAGACACCACCTCTGTCCTGAACCCCTGTGCCGGTCTGTGGCAGAGGCCGTGATCAACGTATAACCTCAGTCCTGCTCTTCGAAAATGAAGAAAAAATTTTCTTTTGCAATATCAGCAAATCACACGAAGGTAATCGTTTTTTTTGAAGCACTGACAGTGTGAAGGATTTTCTTTCATTTTCACGCCCGCAGGCATTGGCAATTTTACCGAATCTGCTTCGTTATCAAGGGATTGAAGCATTCGTACACGTCTGCGCCCTTGATGCCCCGCATCTCCGGCAGCATTGCCAATTGCAGGATTCAGGTATAACCATACAGCGAGTGACCAACAGACGGGTCGGTTGATTGTCGGGAGTCGTTAGAGCGCAAGCCCCTGTTTTTTCGCCCGCAGTCCCTTCTCCGTCCTGGTCCGTTGCCCACAGGATAACCCATGAAATTCACCCTCAGCTGGCTCAGTACTTTTGTCTCCATCGACGGCCTGAGCCCCGGTCAGCTCGCCGATCGTCTCACCATGCTCGGACTCGAGGTCGAGGCGGTGGAGGAGCTCTACCAGGGGCTGGACGCCATCCTGACCGCCCGGGTCGTCCAGGTCCGTCCCCACCCCAACGCCGATCGGCTGACGCTCTGTGACGTGGATACCGGCCGGGAGACCGTGCAGGTGGTCTGCGGCGCGCCCAATGTCCGTGCCGGCCTGGTCACGGCCATTGCCCTGCCCGGCGTGAGACTGCCCGGCGGCATGAAGATCAGGAAGGCCAAGGTCCGGGGCCAGGAGTCCATGGGTATGCTCTGCTCTGCCCGGGAGCTGGGCCTGGGGGATGATCACAGCGGCATTATCGAGCTGGATGCGCAACTGGCCCCGGGTCGTCCCCTGACAGAGGCCCTCGGCCTTGACGACACCATGATCGAGATCGACTTGACACCCAACCGGCCCGATTGCGCCAGTGTGATCGGTATTGCCCGGGAGGTGGCCGGCTTCACCGGCCGTCCGCTGCACCAGCCCGTCACCGAGGTCCCGGCCCTGACCGGCGAGGGCGCGGACTTCAGGGTTACCATCCGTGAACCCGCCCTCTGCCCCAGGTATGCGGCCCGCCGACTGGGCAATGTCAAGGTCGGGCCCTCCCCCTGGTGGCTGCAGCGGCAACTGCTCGCCGTTGGTATGCGGCCGATCAACAACATCGTCGACGTGACCAACTTTGTCATGCTCGAGTATGGACAGCCCCTGCATGCCTTTGATTTTGCGAAACTTGCAGGGGGCGAGATCGTGGTGCGTCTGCCGGCTGCAGGTGAAGATCGTTTCACCACCCTGGACGGCGTCGAGCGGCGGATCGAACCGGACATGTTGATGATCTGCGACGGGCAGCGGCCCGTGGCCGTGGCCGGGGTCATGGGCGGGCTTGACTCCGAGGTCACCGACGCGACCACCGAGATCCTGCTCGAATCGGCCTGCTTTGATCCGGTCTCCATCAGGCGCACGGCCCGGCGGCTCAACCTGCCGTCCGAGGCCTCCTACCGTTTTGAGCGGGGCGTGGACCCCGAGCTGGCGACCAGGGCCATGGAACGTGCCGTCCAGCTCATGGTCGAGGTGGCCGGCGCCGAGACTTCCGCCGGGATCGACGCCTATCCCGGCCGCAGGGAACCCCTGCAGCTCGACCTGCGGGTCAGGCGGGTCAACGAACTGCTCGGCGTGCAGTTGAGCAGTCCCCGGGTGGCCTCCTATCTTCGTTCCATCGAGTTCGGTGTGGCCGACGAGACCCAGGACGTGCTCAGGGTCACGGTCCCCAGTTTTCGCATCGATATCGAGCGCGAGGTGGACCTGGTCGAGGAGATCGCCCGGCTGGTGGGCTACAACGAGATCCCGGTGAGCCTGCCGCGTATCAGCATGGAGTATCCGCAGCGCGACGAACTCCGTGCCCTGCGCAGGCAGGCTGCGGAGATCCTCACTGCCCAGGGTTTCTTCGAGGCCATCAACTACTCCTTTACCGCGGAAAAACACCATGACCTGATGGGCCTGGCCCCTGATGATCCCCGCCGCAGTGTCACCCGGCTGCTCAATCCCCTGACCGAGGAGCAGGCGGTGATGCGGTCCATGCTCCTGCCCGGCCTGCTGGAAAATATCCGGCGCAATATCAATTTCCAGCGCCCCGATATCCGCCTCTTCGAGATCGGCAAGATCTTTCTCCAGCAGGAAGAGGGCGGCCAGCCCGAAGAGCGCTTCCAGCTCTGCGCCGTGATGAGCGGCGGTCGTTATCCCGGCGCCCGGCCCCTGTATTTCTCCGGCCGGGAAACGGACTTTTTCGATATCAAGGGCGCGGCCGAGTGCCTGCTCGAGGCGCTCAGGATCCGGCGCGGCGATGACGGTGTTGATTTTGTTGTTGATGATGACGGCGCGCAACCGTATAGTGACCCGGACCTGAGCCTGCGGATCGTGGCCCGGGACCGGGAGATCGGAAGGGTCGGCAGGCTGAACGGAAAGGCGGCCAGGGGATTTTCCCTCAAGCAGGAGGTCTACTTCTTCGAGCTTGACCTGCAGGAGCTGGCGGCCCTGCCGCGGCGGGCAAGGGAGTTCAGGCCCCTGCCGCGCTATCCCAGTGTCCGGCGCGATATCGCCCTGGTCGTGCCTGATCCGGTGCCGGCCGGCGACCTGCTGCAGGCCATTGTTGACCAGGAGGAGCGGTTCGTCGAGTCTGCGGACATCTTTGATGTCTACCGGGGCAAGCCCATTGCCGACGGCATGAAGAGCGTCGCCCTGACCGTGACCTACCGTTCACCGGAGCAGACCCTTGACGACGAGACAGTTGACAGGATTCACCAGAAAATTGTAAATTCTCTGATGGCGACATTTGGCGCCCGCTATCGTGAAGGAATGGAATAGATGAAGAAGAAAAACGTTACCCGCAAGGAACTGGCCATCTCGGTGAACAACAAGCTCGGCGTCTCGCAGCGTAATGCCGCCGAGATCGTTGACACTGTTTTCGCCACCATGAAGAAGACCCTGATCAGCGGCGAGTCCATCAAGCTTGTCCAGTTCGGTACCCTGACCGTCCGGGACAAGGCGCCGCGCCGGGGCAGGAACCCGCGCACCGGCGAGTCCATGACCATTACCAAGAGAAAGATGGTCTCCTTCCGTCCCAGCAAGCGGCTGCGGGAACGGCTGAACAGCGACTGAACACCTGGTTGCCGCGTCAATACTGTGGTCCGCCCTGGACTGATGACAGAATATTTCGTTCCATGAGCTGAACCCTGGTCGAGCAATACGGTACACGTGAAAGAGCCCACTCCCGAGGCAGCCAGGATACCGGACAAGAAGTATTTCCGGATTGGGGAGGTCAGCAGCCTGGTCGGGGTTGACCCGCACGTGCTGCGGTACTGGGAGACGGAGTTCAAACTCATCCGGCCGCGCAGGGCCAGGTCCAACCAACGCCTCTACCGGCGGCAGGACGTGGAAAACCTGCTCCGGATAAAGACCCTGCTCCATGACGAGGGCTACACCATCTCCGGGGCGCGCAGGCTCCTGAGCCGTCGGGAGAGGCGGGACAAGAGAGGGGCACAGGAGCCGGCCCCCCAGCCTGCCAGCCGCCTTCGCCTGATCCGGCGCGAGCTGGAGGCCATCCTGCAGCGGTTGCAGGGGAACCGGCCGGGCCGCGGACCGGGAACGGCCGGCGACGAAAACGGGCGCTAGTCCGGCCCGCTCTCCGTTCCGCCGGTTTCCGGGGCCCGGAACCTGCAAGAATCTGTTCTGCCTTTCCACGGTCCGGGGGCCGGGTGAAAAGGAGAGAAGAGGGCCAAGAAGCTGTTGACAGCGGGGGGCTCGGGATGCTACAACATCTCACACAAATCGGAACGTAGCGCAGCCTGGTAGCGCACCTGAATGGGGTTCAGGGGGTCGGAGGTTCAAATCCTCTCGTTCCGACCAGTAGACGGTAAGGGATCCGGAGCAGTATCTTCCGGATCCCTTTTTTTGTTGCCACACCGCAAGTCGCAGTAATGGTCCACCGGATGGATTTTTCCACCTTTTTCCGCCGGTTGCCGTGCCGGATCGTTGTTCGGCATCAGGGTGTGCCGGTGGCCAGGATTCGGTCCAGGGCCGAGGCCAGTTCCGCCACATGGAACGGCTTGACCAGGACGCCGGCAAAACCATGGTCCCGGAAGTTGGCCAGCACAGGGTTGTCGAAATAGCCGGATGTGACCAAGACCCTTGCCGCCGGATCGAGGCGGCGCAGTGCCCCGGCCGTCTCCTCTCCTCCCATGCCGCCGGGAACAGTCAGGTCGACAATGACCAGGGAAAACGGCCTGGCCTCCTCCCTGGCCTGCCGGTAGCGTGCCACCGCATCCCGGCCGTCGGCAACCAGGGTGACCTGGTAGCCGAGGTGCTCCAGCATCCTGCGGGTCGACTCGCCCACCAGCGGGTCGTCGTCCATGACCAGGATGCGGCCGCAGGCCGGACCATCCCCTGCCGTGGCGGCGGTGCCCCGGGCCGGCCCCTTCCGGGTGGCCCGGACGTAAAAGGTGAACTCCGTTCCCCTGCCCGCTTCCGAGGTCACGGTGATGCAGCCGCCGTGCCTGCGGATGATGGAGTGACAGATGGCAAGGCCCAGGCCGTGTCCGGTCTCCTTGGTGGTGAAGTAGGGGTCAAAGATCCTGCCCAGGGTATCGGCTGACATGCCGGCGCCCTGGTCGCGGACAGTGACCCGGATGTAGAGGCCCTCGGCAAGGGGCAGGGGGTCGTCGGGTTTCTTGCTGACGTTGGCACAGGTGATCTCCAGGCGGCCGCCCCCGGGCATGGCCTGCTTGGCGTTGATCACCAGGTTCTGGATCACCTGGCTGATCTGGCTGGCATCGATGTCGGCGAACCAGAGATCCGGCGGAAAGTGGTAGGTGCAGGCCACCTTGCTGCCCCTGAGGACAAAATCGGCCGATTCCCGGATGATCTCGTCAATGGCTGCTGCACCGCGCACCGGTTCCCCGCCCTTGGCAAAGGTCTGCAGCTGCCGCACCAGGTCGCGGGCCCGCAGGGCGGCCTTGCGTCCCTGGCGGGCCATGTCGCGGACCGTGTCCGGGTCGCGGCCCAGGGCGACCTCGATCAGGCTCAGGTTGCCGAGGATGGCGGTGAGGATGTTGTTGAAATCATGGGCAATGCCGCCGGCGAGTACACCCAGGGATTCCAGTTTCTTGCTCCTGATCACCTCGGCCTCGAGCAGGAGCTGCCTGGTGATGTCGCGGAAGACCAGGACAACGCCCATGCTGCGACCCTGCGAGTCCAGGATCGGCGCCCCGCTGTGGGAGATGTTGCGCCGGCTCGCGTCACGGGCAATGAGCAGGACCTGGTGCTCCTGGCAGGTGGAGGCGCTGCCGGTCATCACCTGCTGCACCGCATCCGGACAGGGCCGGCCGGAGTCCTCGGAGACGGTGCGGAAGACCTCGGCCAGGGGCCTGCCCCGGGCCATGTCCTGGCTCCAGCCGGTCAGCTGTTCGGCCACCCGGTTGAGGAGGACCACCCTGCCGCCTGTATCGGTGGTGATGACGCCGTCACCGATGGAGCGCAGGGTGACGTCGAGCCGCTCCTTCTGTTCAGCCAGTTTTTCTTCTGCCTCCCTGCGCTTGGTGATGTCAAGCAGGGTCCCTTCCAGGTACTGGTCGCCTTGGGCGGTGGTCACCAGCCGGGCTGACATCCGGACCCAGAAGGTCGATCCGTCCTTCCTGTACATCCTGGCCTCGAAGTCGGTCACCGGTCCCTGGCGCAGGAGCTGCAGGAACCGGTCGCGGTCGCCGGGGTTCACGTAGAGCTGGCGGCCGATATCGGTGACAGAGCCGATCATCTCTGCCGGGGTCGCATAGCCGTGCATGCGGGCCAGGGCCGGGTTGCAGGCCAGGAATTGTCCGTTCAGGGTGGTCTGGAATATGCCGTTGAGGGAGTTCTCGAAGATGGCCCTGTACCTGTTCTCCGCCTGTCGCAGCTCCTCGACCTTCTCCTTCACCATCTCTTCCAGGTGACTGCGGTAGCCGGCCAGCTTCTGCTCGTAGGCAAGGCGCTGCAGGGAGCCGGCCAGGATGCCGGCCGCAGTGGTGAGCATGTTCTCGTCCTCCTGCTCCTGCCTGAGGCTGTCCGGCACGTGCAGGCAGATCAGGCCCAGTGGGCGGCTGCCGGCCCGGATCGGAATGCAGTAGTGGCCATGGGGCGCCATGCCGGGGAAGCGGGTGGTGTGGCGGGGATCGTCGGAAGTGGTGAAGATGACCTCCTGCCCGGCAAAGGCGTGGCCGCAGAGGCACTGCCCCGGGCGGATGCGGCTGCAGTTCTTCAGCTGGCCGGTGGTGAAGTTGTGATGCGCCTTCAGGGTAAGGGCGGAGCCGTCCTCCTCGGCAAGAAAGATGGCGCCCCAGTTTTCGATCTGCAGGAAGTTGCAGGAGAGCAGGGAATCGAGGGTTCCCTGCAGCAGGTGTTCAACACTCTTTGCGTGCAGGGACAGCTCAAGCAGGGTGGTGATGAGCTGCCGGCGCTGGGAATCGATGAAGGACTGCCGGCTGGATTGCTCGAACATCTCCTCCAGGAGCCGGACCTTGCGCCTGAGCCTCTCGGTTTTACCTGGATCGCTTCCCATCCGATGCCTTTGCGGTGGAATCCTCTGCAAAGCGAATATGGAATTCGCATCTCCGGTCGCCCCGGTGCTGGCAGAGTGTCTGCCGACATTCGGTGCGGACACCGTAGTACTCGGCCACCCCCTCGATCAGCCCCTCCACCAGGTGGCAGAGCCTCCTTTCGGAGGTGTAGAGGAGAACAAGTTCCCCTGGACCCGTGTCGCGGCATGTGAAGTCGGGAACCCGGGCGTCCCTGTAGAGTTTTCGCACCTCCACCAGGTGGACCATGCCGAGGAACTTGAGAAAGGCCTTGGGATGCTGGAAGGGGGTAAAGAAGTCCGGGTAGCGTTCGGCCATCCTCGGGATGGCATAGCGGCCGAAGTCCCGGCAGAAGGCGGCCACTTCGGTGTCGGCGGCCGCTGCGGCCACCCTGATGATCTCGTGGAAGTCCTCGTCCGGGTAGGTGCCCGGGGCGACCATGAGCAGGGGCTCCTCGGTCCTGAGAGAGCAGCGGGCGAGGAGGCGCTCGTATTCCCCTTCACCGGAGCGGCTGGTGATATAGTCCTCCAGGAGGTTGAAGATGATGCCTTTCATTGCCGGTTGCAGGATTGAGGTGCCAATCAGTCGGTGCCGGCGGTATTGGGCCGGCATGCCTGTTTCAACCTCGTGACACCGCTCTGCGGTGTCACGTAATGGTCGCCCCTGTTCATGGTTTGTTGGGCCTGTGCCCCGGAAACCCGGTCCAGCCGTGCTGGATTATCGAAAAAATATTAAGAATATCTGATAAGTACGATAAATAAAAAATTATTACAAGATGTTTTGCGCCCCCGGCACGAGAATCTTACAAAAATCTCACCCCGTTTTCCAGCACCAGTGACTTGCCATGCAGGTCATCGGGCGGTGCGCGGTGCGGAGGATGGGTGGCGACCCGGGCCGGTGGGCCCTTGCCGGGCTCAGGG
>WFUT01000051.1 GCA_015484845.1 Desulfobulbaceae bacterium | reverse complement strand
GCCGATTACGCAAGAACTTGTGTCTCAATACCTTCTCAGGCAGGTAGGTCCCGGGACAGCACCCTGTCTCGATAATACCATGATTTCCTCTGGTTGCACGGTATTTTTTTGTATATCAAATTGCATTGTTCGAGTTGGGGTTTTTGCTTTGCTGAAAAGGCTATCTTTTCAATGGGTTACGTGTTGGCTGACCGGAAGGTGTTTTTTCGGACTCGCTTTGGAGGAAAGGGGCGATTTTTCAATATGTTATCCGGACCGTTGGCCTTCGGGGCGGAAGGATTCCGGACCATGTCCGGTCATGGCGGGGCAGGAAGTCTTTCGCCCAGGAAACGGACAGCGGGGCCGGAGCGGATGATGCGGGTCTTTTCCGGGTGGATCTGGAGACCGATCTTTTCCAGTTCCCGGACCGCGAATCCCAGGGCCTCCTCGGCCCTTGCCCGGCGGTCGGCAAAGAGGAGGAAGTCGTCGGCGAAACGGACAAAGGGGATGTTTTCCTTTTCCAGGGCCCGGTCGAACCGGTCCAGGTAGAGGTTGCAGAAGAGCGGCGAGAGGATGGCGCCCTGGGAGATGCCGCGCCGGCTGCGCAGCAGGCTGGTGTGATGGGCACCCTGGGCGAGCCAACGCTCGACGAGGGCCATGGCGGTCCTGTCGCGGAGGAAGTGTTTGAGCACCTGCAGCAGCTCCCTGTGGGGGATGGAATCGAAGAAGCTGCGGATGTCGGCGTCCACCAGCCATGCCTGGCCGACGCGGACCCGTTCCCGGACCCTGGCCAGGGCCATGGCCACCGACCGGCCCGGCCGGTAGGCATAGGAGTCGGGGTGAAAGAGTTGCTCGGCCCGGGGTTCGAGCACGATGAGCAGGGCCCGCTGCACCAGCTTGTCGCGCAGGTACTGGGCAGAGATGATGCGCCTGCCGCCGCTGGCCTTGTTCATGGTGAACTGGCGCACGGGCTGGGGGCGGTAGCTGCCGTCCAGCACCTCCTGCCGGCAGGTGAGAATGTGGGCCAGGAGGTGGTGCTCCAGGGCGTCCCGGGACACGGTCACCGACCAGGGCGTGTGCTCCCGCCGCAGGCGGCGCCAGGCCTGGTCGAGGACCTCCGGCGCCATGGCGCGCTCAAGGAACGTCCTGTTGCCCTTCATCGCTGTGCTCCAGGTCGGCCATGAACTGCCGGGCCGCCGCGGTCTGGCCGAGCAGCAGCTCCCGGATGGGCGCCCGCTGCTCCGGTCCGCCCTGTCCGTCGTGGCGGGGCCACTCTTCCCGCCGCCGGGCCCAGGCCTGGTAAAAGAGCGGCCTGGTGGCCTTGGCCAGCCGGCATCCCTCCTCGCGCCGGTAGTAGAAGCTGGAACGGTCCAGCGGTGCGGTGGCCAGCCAGTCGAGGACAAAGTCGTCCACGGCCGGGCGGAAGATCTCCTGGAAGTCCAGGGCCAGGGCCTCCCGTCCCGGGTATTCCTGGTGGAGGAAGCCCAGGGAGGGGTCGAACCCCTCGATGAGCAGGGCCTGGCGCACCTCGGAGAGCAGGAGGGTATAGGCCAGGGAGAGGAGACTGTTGACCGGGTCCCGCGGCGGCCGGCGGTTGCGGCCCTGGAAACGGTGGCGGGCGGGAAGGGTGGCGGCCAGGAGGGCGAACCAGGCCTGGGCCAGGCCGCCCTCCACGCCCATGACCTCGCTCACGGTGGCGGCGTGGTCGAGATGGTGGCCGGCCAGGCGCAGCCGGTCGAGGAACCGCTGCCGTACCCGCTCGGACGGGGCAAAGCGGTCCGACAGGGTGGCCAGGGGCAGGTGGTAGCCGGTGATTTTCCTGCCCACGAACCACCTGGCCATGGCCAGGCAGGCCCCGGCGTCGTCGGCGAGCCGGTGCTGCATGCGGCGCAGGGGCAGGCGCACGGCCAGGCCGCTGCCCAGCATGGCGGCCTGGGGCGGGCCGTGGACGGCGAGCATCACCACCGGCACGGCGGCGTCGGCCAGGTTCCGCCAGACAGCGGTGTCGGCCACCGGGTTGCCGTAGACCACCACCTGTTCAAGCTGGCTGATGGGCAGGCTGCGCACCTTCTCTCCCTTGTGGCGCAGGAGCAGGCAGCCGGCCCGGTACTGGATCCTGGTCTGTTTTTGGTCAATGACACAGATCATTTTTTCCTCCTGGAAAAGAGCCTGGCGATGCGGCTGCCAGGCTTTTCCGGCATCCGGTCGGGCCCGGCCGCGTACAGGGAGCCGATCGCTGCCTGCTGCAGGCCGGCGGCCCAGAGGGCGGAGGGGCCGGGTATGGGATAGAGGCGGACATCGTCCCTGCGGCCATGCACCCGCTGCCGGATGCCGACCTTGAGCCGCTCCAGGCCATCCGGGTCGGCCCGGATGAGAAAGACGGATTTCTGCAGGGGAATGCCCAGTTTCTTGACAAAGGCGTGCGTGCGCTGCAGCCGCCGGGGATTCCTGATATCGTAGGCCAGCAGGTACCACTGTTTTCTCGGCTTGGCCATGATGCCTCCACGGGGTGTTGATGTTGCTCAGCCCACGTACCAGACCGGCATCCGGAAGCCGGGCCGGGCGCATCGGGTCAGGCCCACGGCCTTCCTGCCCCCGTCCAGCCAGGCCAGGAGCAGGAAGTCGGTCTCGTGGTCCAGGATGTCGGTGAGCTGCAGGAACAGCTCTTCTGCCTCTGCCCTGGTCAGCCGGCACTCGAACACCGAGTACTGGGCATCGAGCCGCCACTGCTTCAGGATCCGGAAGACCCGGCGCCGGCGCCGGTTGGAGCTGATGTCGTAGGCGATGACCGCCGCCCTGCGCCGCATGGCCTACTCGTGGTCCACCTGTTCCGAGATGATGGCCCGGTAGTCGTCGATGAGCTGGTCCAGGGTGGCGAGGAAGGTGGTGACGGCGTTGTTGAGCCGCTGCTCCTCCCGTTCCCGGATGACGGGGCTCTTGTAGCGTTCCAGCCGTTCGAGGCGGTTGTCGAGGCTGGCGAGGAACCGCTCGGTCAGGACATTGAACCGTTCCACCATCTCGTGGTAGCTGCCGGCAAAGAACTCCATTCGTTCCCGGCGCAGGTGGGCCTTGGCCGTGACCAGGGCGTGGTTGCTCTCTTCCCTGACCTGGTGCAGGGCGGTGTCCAGCTCCAGGGACAACCGCTTGAGACGGAACTCGAACCCCTTTTCCAGCTCCTTGCGCAGGTATCCCCGCACCTGCCGGCGGCGGGTCCAGTCGGGGAAGCTCGGAAACGGCGCCCTGCCGTGCCGGGCCAGGGTGTCGCTGACCAGGTCCTGGTTCTCCCGGCCTGCCTGGCCATCGCGTCCGGGCGGATAGGGTGTGGTGGCGGGTGGGTTGTTCTGCATGGCAATACCTCCTCTGGTCCTCTGGTGTGCGCCGGCTGCGTGGCGTGCGGCCTCAGCCCGCCGCTGGTCCGGCGTCCCTGTCCGGTCCGGCCCCGCGGGCCGCGATCCCGGCCTCTTCCATGATACGGTCCCCCGCCCGCCGCACCTGTTCCATGGCGGCACGGTGGCGGATGGTCTCCTGTTCCACGGCGCCCTCTGCCCGGGCCCTGACCGTCTCCTTTTCCAGCTCTTTGACGTGCAGGGCGTGCAGGACCGGGGCAATGGCCATGGTGATGGTGGCAAAGGCGAGCATGATCCCGGCCTCCATGAGCAGCGAGATCAGGATGGAGAAGAAAAAGACGAACTGCAGGGGCTGCCAGCGGTGGTGGAAGATGGCGTCCACCGTGGTGAGCAGGGCGACGATGCGGGGATCGTTCACCTCCGGGTCAGTGGCAAAGTCGGCCCGGAGCACCTGTTGCCGCTGCCTGGCCGTCTCTGCGCGCAGGCTCGCCAGTTCCTG
Source organism: Desulfobulbaceae bacterium (assembly GCA_015484845.1). Classification (GTDB taxonomy): domain Bacteria; phylum Desulfobacterota; class Desulfobulbia; order Desulfobulbales; family Desulfobulbaceae; genus DRKI01. The sequence goes on along the minus strand of WFUT01000051.1, from coordinate 4,454 downwards.
GTCCAGCCGCGCCTCCATGGCGTTGGCGGCCCGCAGGTGGCGCTGCCTGGCCGTGTCGAGTTCCCGGGCAAGAAGCTCCTTCTCCCCCTGCAGGCGACGGTCGATCTCCCGGTACCGCGGTCCCCTGAAGACGCCGTTGACCACGTTGTCCATCTCCCGGCGCAGCATGGTCTCCAGGGTCGCGATCTCGCCGGCGTGGCGGCCGGTGATGGCGGCGATCTCCCGCTGCTGCCTCTCCAGCAGGAGCTTGCGCCGCCCGGCGTACCTGGCGCGGATCCGGTCGGCCTGGTCGCGGGAGCTGGCCATGACCGCTGCCAGCCGCTGCTTCCTGATCCTGGCCAGGTTGGGCCGGTCCAGGTGGGCGGTGAAAAAGAGCATGGAGCAGAGCATGGACAGGGCAAAGAGGCCGAAGCGGAACAAGAACGAGGTGATCCGCACCGACAGGGGATAGGCCTCGGCCGAGAGATAGCCGAGGTAGTAGTGCCAGATGACCGCCGCCACCTTGCCGCCCTCCAGGGTGAGGGAGAGGAACAGGGCCAGGAGGGCGGGACTGAGAAAGTGGAGCAGGATGCGGTACTCGATGAGAAAGGAGCAGAGGAACAGGCCGCAGCCGACCAGGAGCTGGCCTGCCCAGGAGCCGGTGAAGAAGAGATTGGTGCGCATTGCCGTCTCCTCCGGGGGATGGTATTTTTTCGTGGAATGTCGCGGGGTCTTCCCGGGGCCATTGGTGAAAAACGTACCGGGAAATTTGAAATTTTGCCAGGAGAAGAACCGTATTACAGCAAGATAAACTCCAATTGGAGTAAATGATTGGAGCTGGGTCATGGAGTTCCTGAAAGTGCGGGAGGTGCGGGAGAAGAGGGCGGCCGTGCTGGCCGCATTCGAGGAGCTGATGGCCAACCGGGTCGTGGTCGGCCGGCCCGGGGCCCGGCAGTGGCGGTTCTTCAGGGGGTGTGCCGAGCGGCTGCTGGCAATCGACGGCGAGGATGCCCGGGAGTTTGCCGATATCCCCAGGGTGACCGCTGCCCAGTACAAGTTCGAGGTGGAGCGCAGGCTGCGGCAGTACTACCAGGCGCCGGGCAAGAGAAACGAGTACGTCTTTGCCCTCGTGCACGCCAGCCGCCTGCAGTGGCTGGGTTTGTCCTCTGCCGACTATCCCTGCCTGGCCGGATACGCGCTCCTGGTGCGGGACATGGCCGGGAGCGAGGAGGTCCGGGTCGTCACCGGCCGCGAGCTGACCGAGTACCTGGAGCGGGTGGTGGCCCGGGGCATGGAGGCCGAGCTGCAGGCCTACCTGGCCCTGCCGGAGATCGACCTGGCCGGTCTTGATCCCTGGTTTGTCCGGGACGGTCCTGCCATGCGGCGGGTCGCCTCGGTGGTGAAGGGCTGCGCCGGCAGGGGATGGACCCTGCAGAGCCCCATGAATCCCTCCACCTGCCAGTTGCTCTCCGTGCAGGTAAAAAAGGTGCGCGGCAATGACGCCGAGGTGGCCACCCGGGAGTACTGGTACCTCCGGTGGTGGGACCGGCGCAGGAAAAAATACGCCTATGTCTACCAGGAGACCAACCGCCAGGTGTACATCCTGAAAAAGATCAACGGCCAGTGGCGCATCTTCCAGAACATTCGCCCCCAGCCCCGTTCATCCCAGCCACGGCGCTGGAAACGGATGTAAGGGGTGGTCTGCAGCGATCTTTTTTTGTCCTGTCCAGGGCCGGTAACAGGAGCAACAGCATCATGGGCAATCAAAATTTGTGCAAATCGGGAATAAAAGTCGCATTCTGCACGTAAACGAGGTATCTTCAGGATATGATCAGACGCGATATTACAGAGGAACTCCGCCAATGTGCCAGGGAGTATCCCGTTGTCACGATCCTGGGGCCACGGCAGGCGGGCAAGACCACCCTTGTCCGGATGACATTTCCGGGAACAACCTATTTTTCCCTGGAAGACCCCGATGTACGGCTTGCGGCCAATGCCGATCCGCGGGGATTCCTGGGCCGGATAGAAGGGACGGGTATCCTCGACGAGGTCCAGAGGCTGCCTCTCCTGCTTTCCTACATCCAGGGGATCGTGGACCAGGCCGGGAAACCAGGACACTTTATTCTCACCGGCAGCCACCAGCCCAGGCTGCATGAAGCCATAAGCCAGTCCCTGGCCGGTCGCACCGCCATGCTGACCCTCTGGCCTTTTTCCCTGCATGAGCTGAGCCACTACGCACCGCTATGGGATCCCTTCGAACTGATCGTCAAGGGGAGTTTTCCCAGGCTCCACGAGGACGGTCTCGATCCGCGGCGCTTTTATAATTCCTACGTCCAGACCTATGTTGAACGTGATGTCCACGCCCTCATCCAACTAAGAGACCTGACACAGTTTCAGCAGTTCCTCGTCCTGCTCGCCGGCAGGGTGGGGCAGGTCGTCAATCTCGCATCCCTGGCCAGCGACGTTGGCGTGTCCGGAAAAACTCTCCGCAACTGGCTCTCCGTGCTCAAGGCGTCCTACCTTGTTTTTGAGCTGCCTCCCTATTTCCGGAACATCCGCAAGCGGGTCACCAGGTCCCCCAAGATCTACTTTACCGATACCGGGCTCGTCGCCTTCCTGCTCGGAATCCATACCGCGGAACAGGCGCTTCGCGATCCCCTGCGCGGCAGTCTGTACGAGAACCTGGTGCTTACCGAGATCATCAAGGGTGCTCTTGCCAGGGGAATCAGGCCGGAGATCTATTTTTTCCGTGACGCGCACGGCAACGAGGTTGACCTCCTGATCCGGGAGAAGGGGAAATTCTTTGCCGTTGAGATCAAGTCTGCGGCGACATTTTCCACCGATTTCCTGAAAGGACTGGAGCGGTTCCGTGCCCTGGCGGGCGAACATCCAGCCAGGGAATCGGTTCTGTACAACGGCGAGCAGGAGTTGACGGTCCGGGGGGTGGATATCTTCAATCCCCTCCATGCAGATGACCTGTGGGCGGCCGTCTGCCGGCAGTAGAAGGAGGGAGCAGTACGCGTTTCTGGACAGGCTGCAACACACACGGATACCTGTGGTGCATTGGGTACACGTGGTACACGTTCTGCGATTTTGGCACATAATCCTCCATGCCCGCAGAGCGGGCACAACCAACGTGACACCGCAGAGCGGTGTCACGAGGTGGAAGACGAGTGGTGTCACGCAGTGGAAGACGAGCGGTGTCACGCAGTGGAAAACAAGTGGAGTCACGAGGTTGAGCTGACGCCCGGAGTTCAGGAGAGAATCGCTCTTGTTGCACCGCTCTGCGGTGCAACACCTCACCAGGCGCTCTGCGCCATTTGTGTACTGCTCCTCTTGCCAGTTTTCAGTAGTCAGTACCTGGAGTACACAATTCACCACAGGTGTCTTGTCCAAAGGCATTGAAACCCCCGCGGCTTATAGACCTGTTGATGGGGTACGAGTTCGCGGATGGCTTCATTGATCAACACTGGAGGGTTGACAAGATATCCAATTTTCAATGTGAAGATCAGGGACGCGGGAAAATTCTTTTTCGTTATTGGTAACCAGAATGCAATTGACAGAAAGCGCATGAGCCGCAATAAGCATGTCGAGAGAACCAATGGGAGTCCCTTTTTTTTCAAGGAAAGCTCGAATCTTACCATAATATTGAGCAGCCTCGTCCCCGTAAGGTAAAATTTCGAGTGGTGCAACAAATTGGGAGAGCGCTAATTGGTTTTGGTCAGGTTTCGAACTTTTCATAACCCCGTATTCAAGTTCACTCAATGTTATGGAGGAAATGGCTAGACTTGATATCGGGAGCTGCCGAAAGCGATTCATCACATTTTCTGGCTTTTTCTTGATGATATAAATACAAATATTTGTGTCGAGAATGTACGAAATCATAGTTCTTCCCGACGGTCTTGGGGTGGCTGGCTTCTCTCTTCCATAAAATCGTCAGAAAATTGATCGAGGCTATTCGCTAATACTGACCACGGGTCATCTTTTGGAATCAGGATAACAATTTTTCCAATTTTGTTGATGTAAACATCGTCGCCAGAGAAACGAAATTCTTTGGGTAAACGTATTGCCTGGCTTCGGCCGTTGGTAAAAATCTTGGCTGTTTGCATAATCAACCTCCTTGTGGGCATACAGACCTCGTTAAATAGTATGACAAACTGTTTGTAACATATAGATATATCAAGATATTACATGACAGTTGGGCGCAAGGCGGTCTGAGCTTCCAGTTACTGACTACTGAGAACTGACAACAGGAGCATTACGCAAATGGCGCAGAGCGCCTGGTGAGGTGTTGCACCGCAGAGCGGTGCAACAAGAGCAACCACCCTTCAGGTTCTCCCTTGCACTGCGGGCGTCACCTCAACTTCGTGACACCGCTCGTTTGCCACTTCGTGACGCCACTTGCTTTCCACCTCGTGATGCTGCTCATCTTCCACCTCGTGACGCCGCTCGTCTTCCACCTCGTGACACCGCTC
>WFUT01000050.1 GCA_015484845.1 Desulfobulbaceae bacterium | reverse complement strand
GGACGCCTCCAGGTCCGGGTCGCACCGGATGACCAGGGCGATATCCTTCCGGTCGGCGCTCACCGAGCAGGTCTGACAACAGAACTCGAGCAGGGCAAGGATATTCTCCCTGGCGGTCCGGACCGCGTTTTTTCCCGTCCTGTCCTCGATGCGGGACAGGGTCAGCAGGTCGTCGACAATGGCGTCAAGGCGGCTGGCCTGGCGGTCGATGATCCCGAGAAAACGGCGGCTGTGGTCCGGGTCGTCCATGGCCCCGTCGCGCAGCGTCTCCACGTAGCCGCGGATGGCGGTGATCGGTGTCTTCAGCTCGTGGGACACGTTGGCCACGAAATCCCTCCTGATATTCTCCAGCCGGTGGATCCTGGTGACATTGTCCAGGACGACCAGCACCCCCATCCCCCTGCCATCACCATCATAGAGCGGCACCGCGTGCAGCGAGAGCTGGGTCTCCTCCCCGCCGCTGTTGAGCACGAGGTCCGTGGTGGCCGGCTCTCCCCTGTCCAGTGCCCTGACAACGAATTCCTGCAGGTCACGGTTGCGGAGCATGCCCTCCATGGGTCTCTCCTTGGCCGCCTGCGGGTCGATTCGGAACAGTTCGGCCGCGGCCCGGTTGATGCGGATGACGCGGTGCTGCCGGTCAATGGCCAGGATGCCCTCGGTCATGCTGCTGAACACGGCCTCGAGCTCGTTTTTCTGCTGGATGATGATCTTGATCCGCCGGCTTACCTGGTCGGCCATGTTGTTCAGGCTGCCGGCCAGGTCGGCGACCTCGCGCGAGACACCGGTGTGGCGCAGGAGGAGTGGCTGGTCGCTTTTGCCGGAGGCGAGCTGCTCGGCAGCGGCCCGCATCTCCTCCAGCGGCCGGCTGATGCGCCGGGCGATGAAGTAGGAGAACAGGGCGGCCAGGAGGACGATGAACAGGGTGCCGATCATGATCCGGCGATGGATGGTGGCCAGAACCCGGTCGATGGAGGTGGCCGGCACTGACAACCGCAGGACGCCGTCGGGCCCGGATGGGGCGGTGGCCAGGGGGATGGCGACGTAAAGCATCTTGCGGGCCAGGGTCCTGCTGAGGCGAAACGACGAGCCGACCCGGCCCCGCAGGGCGGCCAGCACCTCGGGCCGGTGGCCGTGGTTGTCCATGCGGGCCGGATCCCTGTTGGAGTCGGCCAGCACGGTGCCGTTGCCGGCAATGACCGTGATCCGCGTCCCTGCCTCCCGGCCGGTCCGGCGGCAGAACTCCTGCAGCGCGCCGGGATCGCTGCGGAGCAGGCCCTGGACCTGTGGCCGGACAAGCACGGCCCGGGCCTGGATGTCCTTGCGCATCTGGCGGAAGTAGAAGCGGCGGACAGTGGCGGTGCCGTACCAGCTCACCGCGGTGATGGCCAGGATGATGGTCACCAGGCAGGCGAGAAAGATCTGCCAGAAGAGCGGGCGGTTGCGCATGGTCGGCTGGTTCCTGGTACGGGATCGGCCCTGTTGCCGTCCCCGGAGGCAGGGCGTGGTTCCCTGTGCCCCCTGCGGCAGGCAGGTCTTACCTAAATCCTGCAATTGCCAATGCCTGCGGGCGAAAAAATGAAGAAAAAATCCTTCACCCGATTAGTGAGTCGAAAAAAACGATCACATTCGTATAATCCGCTGATACGGCAAAAGAAAATTTTTCTTCATTTTCGAAGTGCAGGATTTAGGTCGTATTCTTCTTCCTTCATGCGGTAGCCGATGCCGCGCACCGTCTCGATGCAGGCGCCGGCGCTGCCCAGTTTCTTCCGCAGGCCGAAGATCTGCACGTCCACGGCCCTGGGGGTAATGAGATAGTCATAGCCCCTGATGGTGTCGATGATCTGCTGCCGCGTGAAGACCCAGCCCGGCCTGGAGGCCAGCATCTCGAGGATGGTGAACTCGGTGGTGGTCAGGTGGACGGGACGGTCATCGATCAGTACCTGGTGCCTGCCCCGGTGGATGGTCATGGCATGGATCCTGATCGTGTCCGGTTCCTGGGCCTCGCCGGTCTCGCCGGGGTCGTGACTCTTCCTGAGCTGGGCCTTGATGCGGGCGACCAGCACCTTGGGGCTGAAGGGCTTGGTGACATAGTCGTCGGCGCCGCCGGCCAGGCCGTTGATGATATCGTCTTCCTCGCCCTTGGCGGTCAGCATGATGATGGGAAGCCGGCCATGCCGTTCCCGGGCCCGGACCATGGCGCAGATCTCCATGCCGTCCCTGCCCGGCAGCATGATGTCGAGCAGCATCAGGTCGATCTTTTCCCGTTCCAGCAACTGCAGGGCCTCCTCGCCCGAGTCGGCGCAGGTGACGTGAAAACCGGACTTGATCAGGTTGTAGCTCACCAACTGCTGAATGTCGATATCGTCTTCCACGATCAGGATGTTTTCCTTCTCCACGCCTCGCGATCCTCCTGTCATGGCATCCTGCGCCGGCATCCATGGGCGGCCTGCCCGGACAGCGGCTGGATCCAGGAGCCTGGTTCTGTTGCTGTGGCAATCGTGCCGAACACCGGATCCATGGAAAAGATGCCATGCCGCCAGCGGCTGCGCAACAGAAAAGCGGCTTCCTAATGGAACCCTAACAAGAGCCTAATCGAACCATAACCAAACAGGGTTAGGATCTGGTCCCGTAGCCGGATCCGGCCGCCGGGACGCGGCTGACGGAGGTCCGGACACCATCGATCATCACGGTCCAGGGCGGAGGAGAAGGTATTGTGGTCTATCAGCTGAGCTTTCAGCGCGAGATCGAGAGGCTGAAGAGCAGGTTCATGGTCCTGGGCGGCCTGGTGGAGGACCGGGTCAGGAAGGCCTGTGCCGTCATCCTCAGCCGGGATCCGGACCTGCTTGCCGAGATCATCGGCTCGGACTGGGAGATCGACGAGATGGAGATCGAGATCGAGGAGGAATGTCTCAAGATACTGGCCCTGCACCAGCCGGTGGCCCGTGACCTGCGCCTGCTGATCACCATCATCAAGATCAACAACGAACTGGAACGGATCGCCGATATCGCGGTCAATATCGCCAAGAGGGTGCAGACCATCAGCAAGGACCCGGCCCTGGACTTTTCCATTGATTACCGGCCCATGGCGGCCAGGGTCATGCAGATGCTCAAGATGGGGCTTGATTCCCTGGTCACCGAGGACGCGGCCCTGGCGCGCCGGATCTTCATCGAGGACGAGGCAGTGGACCAGTTGCGCAACCAGGCCTACAGGGGCGCTATCCGCGCCCTGAACAGCGAGGTCGGCCATGCCGCCTGCCTGGTCAATCTCTACCTCCTGGCCAGGCATCTCGAGCGGATAGGCGACCGGGCCACCAACATCGCCGAGGAGGTGATCTACCTGGTGGAAGGCGAGATCGTGCGCGGCGACACGGAGTAGCGGCCATGCCCTGGCTCCCTGTGCCGCTCATCCTGCTTCTGCTGGCCTCTGCCGCCTTTGTCCTGGGCAGGCGGCGGGCCTTTTCCGTTGCTGCCGCGTCCGGGGAGAGGCTCCACTCGACGGCATGGTACCATGGCATGCTGGTGGCCCTCTGGTGCCTGATCCCGGCGCTGGTCATCTCTCTCCTCTGGCTGGTGTTCGCCGACAGCATCCTCACCCGGCTGGTCCTCCAGGACCTGCCCCGGCAGATGCTGGCCCGGGGCGCGGAGCAGAGGACACTGCTTGTCAATGACCTGCATAACCTGCTGGCAGGGCACGTGGCGGGCCACAACATCGATCCGGTCCTGCGGCGGGCCGCGGCCCGCTACCGCGCCCTGGCCGCCACCGGCCGGATGCTGGTGGCCTTCCTGATGCTGGCAACGGCGCTCCTGTCCGCCTCCCTGGTCTACTTCAGGATCCGGCCCGACCTGCAGGCCCGCAACCGGGTGGAACAGGTCGCCCGCGCCGTTCTCCTGCTCTGCTCCACCATCGCCGTTCTCAGCGCCATCGGCATCGTCCTGTCGATCCTGTTCGAGTCGATCCGTTTTTTCCGACAGGTTCCGCTGACCGATTTTCTCTTCGGCCTCAAGTGGAGCCCGCAGATGGCCATGCGCGCCGACCAGGTGGGCAGCTCCGGCAGCTTCGGCGTGGTGCCGGTCCTGGCCGGAACGTTGCTGATCTCGGCCATCGCCCTTGCCGTGGCTGTGCCGATTGGCCTGATGTCGGCCATCTATCTCTCCGAGTATGCCGGCCCCCGGCTCCGGGCCTGGGCCAGGCCGACCATGGAGATCCTGGCCGGCGTGCCCACGGTGGTGTACGGATTCTTCGCCGCCCTGGTGGTGGCGCCCTTTATCCATGATATCGGTGCCAGGGTCGGCCTGGACGTCTCCTCGGAGAGCGCCCTGGCCTCTGGCCTGGTCATGGGCATCATGATCATTCCCTCGGTCTCCTCCCTGTCCAACGATGTCATCAACGCCGTACCCCGCTCCCTGCGGGACGGCTCCTACGGCCTGGGCGCCACCCGCAGCGAGACCATCATCCACGTGGTCCTGCCCGCGGCCCTGCCCGGCATAGTCGGCGGCATACTGCTGGCCGCTTCCCGCGCCATCGGCGAGACCATGATCGTGGTCATGGCCGCCGGCCTGGCGGCCCGTCTGACCGCCAACCCCCTGGAGGCGGTGACCACGGTCACGGTCCAGATCGTCACCCTGCTGGCGGGAGACCAGGCCTTTGACAGCCCCAGGACCCTGGCCGCCTTTGCCCTGGGCCTGCTGCTGTTCGTGGTGACCATGGCCCTCAACATGGCGGCCATGTACGTGGTCCGCCGCTACCGGGAAGAGTATGAGTAGGTGCATGGGGAGGCCGCCGCGGATCACGTCATGCAGGTGAGAGAGGACAGGCAGACCGCCATGGAGCTGATGGAGCGGGGCCTGGCCAGGCGCCACCGGCGGGAGCGAATCTTCCGCTCCCTGGGGCTTGCGGCCGTGCTGGTCAGCATCGGCTTCCTGGCCCTGCTGTTTGCCGCCATCATCGGCAATGGCTGGACCGCTTTCGAGCAGAGCGAGATCCTGCTGGATATCGATTTTGCCGCCGACCACTTCGATGTCGACAACCTGGCCCGGGCCGACTATGCGGCCCTGGTACGACAGGGGTTGCAGAAGCTGTTTCCCGAGGTGCGGAAACGGCGGCAGCGGCGCAGTCTCTACCGCCTGGTCAGCTCCGGCGCCGCCATTATCCTGCAGAAGAAGGTCATGCAGGACACCAGCCTCATCGGCACAAGGCAGAGTATCTGGCTGCCGGCGGACGACGCGGTGGACATGCTGCTCAAGGGGCGTATCTCGCGGACGCTGCCGGAGAACCGGCGGCGCCTCAGCGACCGCCAGATCGCCTGGATCCACCGGCTGGCCGGATCGGGCCGCCTGAAAAAACGGTTCAATGCCACCTTTTTCACAGCCGGTGATTCCCGCGAACCCGAACTGGCCGGTATCAGGGGCGCAGTGGCGGGGTCGCTGCTGACCATGCTGGTCACCCTGTTGCTCTCCTTCCCCGTCGGCGTGGCCACGGCGGTCTATCTCGAGGAGTTCGCGCCCCGGAACCGCTGGGCCGACCTGATCGAGGTCAACATCAACAACCTGGCCGCCGTGCCCTCCATTGTCTTTGGCCTGCTCGGTCTTGCCTTTTTCCTGGATTTCCTCGGCCTGCCGCGCTCAACACCCCTTGTGGGCGGCCTGGTCCTCACCCTGATGACCCTGCCCACCGTTATCATCGCTGCCCGGGCCTCGTTGAAGGCCGTGCCGCCCTCCATCCGCGAGGCCGCCCTGGCAGTAGGCGCCTCCAGGATGCAGGTCGTTGCCCACCATGTCCTACCCCTGGCCATGCCGGGCATGTTGACCGGCACCATCATCGGCATGGCCCGGGCCCTGGGCGAGACAGCGCCCCTGCTCTTGCTCGGCATGGTGGCCTTTATCGCCGACGTGCCATCGCACCTGACCGACCCGGCCACGGTGTTGCCGGTGCAGATCTACCTCTGGGCCGATTCCCCGGAACAGGCCTTTGTCGAGCGGACCGCGGCGGCGATCATGGTCCTGCTCGTGCTGCTCTTCTGCATGAACGGCCTGGCCGTGTTCCTGCGCAGGAGGTTCGAGCGCCGCCGGTAGGCGGACACCGGTGGCAGGGACGCCCCGAATCTTGCCGTAACCGGATCCTAACCGGATGCTAACAGTGGTGCTGTATGGTGGTCAAAAAAACAGAAGGCAGGGGAGGAAACACATGTTGAGGAAATATCTCTGTGCCGCCGCCGGCATCCTGGCGCTCGCCCTTGCCGTGCCGCCGCTGGTTGCGGCCAGGGACCGCGATTACATCTCCATCGTCGGCTCGTCCACGGTCTATCCCTTTGCCACCACGGTGGCCGAACAGTTCGGCAAGACCACCCGCTTCAGGACACCGACCATAGAGTCCACGGGCACCGGCGGCGGCATGAAGCTGTTCTGCGCCGGGCTGGGGCTCGATACCCCGGATATCACCAATGCGTCGCGACGGATCACGAAATCGGAGTACGGGACCTGCCTGAAGAACGGCGTCCGCGACATCACCGAGGTCAAGATCGGCTACGATGGTATCGTCCTGGCCAATTCCAGGCTGGCACCGCGGATGCGCCTGTCCGAGAAGGATATCTTTCTTGCCCTGGCCGCCCAGGTGCCGGCGCCGGGTGGGGGAGAAAAGCTGGTGCCCAACCCCTACCGGACCTGGAAGGAGCTGGATCCCGCCCTGCCCGACACCAGGATCGAGGTCCTGGGGCCGCCGCCCACCTCCGGCACCCGCGATGCCTTTGTCGAACTGGCCATGCAGGGCGGATGCTCCGGCTTTGCCTGGATCAGGGCACTGGAGAAGAGCGATAACAGACGCTTCAGGGGGATCTGCCAGGCCATCCGCGAGGATGGCGCCTATATCGAGGCAGGCGAGAACGACGATCTCATTGTCCAGAAACTCGAGGCCGACCCCGAGGCCCTGGGGATCTTTGGCTTCAGTTTCCTGGACCAGAACGGGGATCGCATCCAGGGCTCGCTGGTCAATGGCCGGGCACCAACCGCTGCCAACATTGCCGGCGGCAGCTACCCCCTCTCCAGGCCGCTGTTCTTCTACGTCAAGGTCGCGCACGTGGGCGTCATTCCCGGCATGCGGGATTACATCGCCGAGTTCACCAGCGAACGCGCCTGGGGTGATGACGGCTATCTCGCCGACAAGGGACTGGTTCCCATGTCGGCCGGCGAGCGGCGGCGGTATGCCGCCGATGCCCGGGTGCTGAAACCGCTGATCCTTGAGTGATACCGGGAAACCGGGATTCGGCGACAGGGGAGAGGGGACAGGTCGGCTTACGCCCCTCGGGGGGCTGGCTGTGTCCTGGTGATTTTTTTAAGGCCGCGAGCCTGGTTCCAGGCTGGCGGCTTGTCCGGACAGGGGGGAATTATGGTGGCAGGCCGCGGGATAAACGG
>WFUT01000049.1 GCA_015484845.1 Desulfobulbaceae bacterium | reverse complement strand
CCTTGAAGGAGCGGGCAAAGGTCACCGAGGTCAGCAGGGGGTTGAACTGCTCGGTGGTGCCGTCGGAGATGACCAGCAGCCGGTAGTCGCTCTTCAGGTTGGCCAGGAGCTCGTTCTTCGATATCTTGGCCTCGCCGATGAACCTGGCCTCGTCCAGCAGTTCCTCGAGCAGGGGATCCTCGAGCAGGTCGACAAAGGAGACCCGCTTGTAGAAAAAGGCCTGCTTGACGGCCAGGATCACCTTGATGCCCATCTTCATCAGGATGCGGATGATGGCGAGATCAAAGATGATCTCGCCCGAGCGGCCGGCGAGCCAGAGGATGCACGGCCTCCGTTCGCCGTCCAGGACCTTGCGCAGCCAGCGGCAGAACCAGGACCAGCTCTCCGACTCGATGGGCCGGTTCATGATCCGGCGCAGCTCCTCCATGGCAGGGGGCCGCTCGTCGTGCCAGATCTCACGGACCGTGGAGAGGAGCAGCAGGCGGCGCAACCGCAGGAGAGGGATCTGCAGGTCGATGTCGTTGAGGGTGGTCTCGTCGCCGATCTCGAGCCCCTCCAGGGAGTGAAAGGCGTCCTGGAAACCGCTGGACTCGAGAAAGGCCGCCGCCCGCCTGTTCTCCTCCTCCTTTTCCGCGGCCAGCGGCCGGCTGATCTCGCTGATGGTGGTGAAGATTCCCCGCAGCCGCTTGTCCAGGCGGCCGGGAAGCTGGACCTTGGAGCTGGTCTCGTGCTGGAACTTGATGGAGAGCAGACTGAGCAGGTAACGCTGCTTGTACGCGTCGTCGATCACCTTGCGGACCAGTTTCTCCAGCCGGGCCCATATCTCCATGTAGGCCGAGGTGAGCAGGATGTCGGCCCGCTTCTCAATGATGGCGGCAAACAGCTCGTCGGAACAGGGGTAGTAGTACTGCTCACCCTCCATGTGGATGATGAAGTTGAGCTGCTCGGGCGAGGCGACCATGTCCGGAAACGCCTCGTAGGCCAGGTGGTTCTCGGTGTAGAAGTTGGTCACCCAGGCATCCCGGTCCGGGTCAACGCCCCTGGTGTAGCGCAGGATGTCGGTCATCTGTTCTTCCTTCAGGCGATGAGGGCGGCGATCTCGGTTGCCACCTCGGCGATCTCCCGCCCCTCGACGTTGATCTCCGTGTCGCAGGCGGCCCGGTAGAGGGGAAGCCGCTGGTCGTAGAGGAGGCGGGCGCGGTCGATATCCTGGAGCAGCGGCCTCTTGGCGATCTTCTTCTCCCCGTTGGGATGACTGCGGATCGCGGCCAGGATGCCCTCCAGGCTGGAGTGGAGATAGATCACCCGCCCCAGGCGGTGCAGGTTGTTCACCATGAAGAAACCGCCGCCCGTGGAGACGATGGTTGCCGAGACCTGCCGCTCGAGCCAGTCGGCGGCCCGCTGCTCCAGGGCCCGGAAATGGTCCTCGCCGTGGCGGGCGAAAATCTTGCGGATCTTCATCTTGACCATGCTCTCGATCAGGTCGTCGGTGTCCACGGCAAAGCGGCCGGTGGCCGCGGCCAGGGCGCGGGCGGTCCGCCCCTTGCCCACGGCCATGAAACCGATGAGGATGATGTTGTCTGCCATCGACTCTCTCCTTTCCCTGCTTCAGGGAGTCACCAGGGGACTGAGACCGGAAGATGGCATGAGTCCCCCCAGCGGACAGGCGGCCTGCCGCTGACCCGTCACGGCCTGATCAGGAACGTATCTCGCTGATGTCGTTTGTCTGGCGGATCACCACCAGGTGATCGCCCTTTCTGAGCACATAGTCGGCGCTGGGCAGGAAATGAAAGTTTTTTTCATCTTCGCTGCGAATGGCGATGATCTGGATGCCGCGCCGGTTGGTCAGGTCCAGGTCGCGCAGGGAACGGCCCGCCCACCTGTCCACCACCAGTTCCTGGAAGGACATCTCGGAGTCAAAGGTGGCGTACTGGAGAAACCCGGGGATGGCCACCTGGGAGGCAAGCTGGACCGCGGCAAACTGCTCCGGGATGATCACCTCGTCCACGCCGAGCTTGTAGAGCAGCCGCTGGTGATCCGGGTTCACCGCCTTGACCCAGACCCGTTCCACGCCCAGCTCCTTGAGGTACATGCAGATCATGGTGGAGGCGGCTATGGAGTCGCCCACGCTGACCAGGACATGGGGGATGTCACCGATGCCGAGCTGCGCCAGGGCGTCGGAGCTGGTGGCGTCGGTGCGGAAGACCTGGGTCAGCACGTCACGGGCCTGCTGCACCCGGGCGGGATGGGAATCGATGCCGATCACCGGCGTACCGAGTTCGGCCAGGGTCCTGGCAAAATAGTAACCGAACTTGCCCAGTCCGATGACCGCGACCTCTTTTTTCATGATACCTCCACTGCTGCGGCATCGCATCCGGCGCTCGCCATGATGCCGCCGGATTCGCACCGTTGCTCCCCTGTTTTCATCCTCTGTTGTGCCCGGCGCGCCGGGCGTCCCTTTCCCCGGATAGTGGTTTCAGCCGATGAGCATGTCGCCCTCGGGCCGGAAGACGATCTCCTCCCTCTGGAACTCCTGCAGCACGGCAATGAAGATCAGCGGCCCGAGGCGGCCGATGAACATCAGGATCATGATAATACATTTCCCGGTGACTGTCAGGTTGGGAGTCAGGCCGGCGGAAAGACCGACCGTGCCAAAGGCCGATATGACCTCAAAGGCGATCTCGAGAAACAGGCCGTGCGAGGCGGAATGGGGAATATCACCCCCCTCGGTGACCAGCAGGATGAACACGGCCAGGCCGATGAGGACCAGGGAAAACAGCACCAGGACCAGGGCCTGGTTCTCCGTGCCGCGGCTGGCGGCAATGGATCCGACCACGCTCTGCCGCCGTCCCAGGGTGCGGGCGCGGAAAAAGGCGGCCACCACCCGCAGGGTCGTCACCTTGACGCCGCCGGCCGTTGAGCCGGGAGCCCCGCCGACCCACATCAGGAACATCATGATAAGGAGCGAGACATCGGTCATGGAACCGATCTGCACGGTATTGAAACCCGCGGTCCGGCAGGTGACAGACTGGAAGAACGAGGCGATGACCGCGGTCCGCAGGGTGACCGGCCGGTGATACCCCACGTACTCGCTGAGAAGCAGGGCCAGGGCACCGCCGACAATGAGCATGGCCGAGGTGCTCAGCACCACCCGGGTATACCAGGTAAGCCGGGGCCGCCTGCCCCTGCAGCCGCGGCACAGCTTCATGAGCCAGGAACCGCTCTCCACGAGCACGGAAAACCCGATACCGCCCAGCACGATCAGGGCCATGAAGACCAGGTTGACCGGAAGGTTGTCCCGCCAGCGGCTCAGGCTGTCCGGGTACAGGGAGAAGCCGGCATTGCAGAAGGCGGAGACCGAGTGGAACAGGGCCGAGTAGAGGCTGATGCCGTTGGGGAGAAACAGCCGCAGCAGCAGGGCTCCGGCCAGCTCCACCGCCATGGTCAGGAGAACGATGGAGACCAGGAAACGACCCAGGTGGAAGGAGGAATCGTGGAGCAGGTTCTGTCCCACGGCGATGCGGTCAAAGAGCGAGACCCGGCGGCGCATGAGAAAGAGCGCCAGCGAGGCCAGGGTCATTATTCCCAGGCCGCCGACCTGGATCAGGGCCAGGATCACCATCTGGCCGAAGTGGGTGAAGGCGGTGCCGGTGTCCACCACGGCCAGGCCGGTGACGCAGGTGGCCGAGGTGGCGGTGAACAGGGAGTCCACCCAGGATATCCTGGCGCCGGTGGCGCTGATATCCATGTGGAGAAGAGCGCCGCCGGCGAGGATGGTCAGGCCGAAGAAGAGAATGGGAAACAGGAGTGGATTGATGTGACGTTGCATACACTACCAGCCTATCGCAAAACCGCGAGTCTGTCCATGGCGGAAGGGGCACCGGGATTCATAGCGGTCACCGTCCGCCGGGTTGATGAAATTGTCCAGCGGACCGCCCGGGCTCCGGGAAATCGGCATGCCGCCGGGCGGTCCGGGTGGGCAGAGACGGCGTGCCGGGGTCTTTTTCCTCCTGCCGGCGGGCCTGGCCGCCACGGCAGAGCTCTGCCAGCCAGGCATCATAGGCGGGCGCGACCTCGGGCCAGGAGAAGCGCGCGGTCAGCTCCGCTGCCGTGGCGCGGGAGAGGCGGTGAGGGCGGGTCAGCAGTCTCTCAAGGGCGGTGACGAGCCCTCCCTCCCTGTACCGGTAGCGGTCCGGGAAGAGTTCCCGGTAGGCGAGCCGGTCCGGCACCAGGGGACGGCAGCCCGCGCGGACTGCCTCCAGGACGCTGATGCCGAAAAACTCGTGCCGGGCCGTGGAGACAACGATATCGCCCCGGCGCAGCAGGGCCGCGTAGCCCTCCCTGTCCTCCACAAAGCCGAAGTGGAGGATACGGTCGGCCAGCCGCTGCCGGGCCTCGGCAAAGATCGGCGGCTGGTGGCGGAAATGCTGTCCCAGGACAACGAGCCGGAAGGGCAGTCCGCGCCCGGCCAGCCGGAACAGGGCCCGGAAGAAGGTCTCCGGGTCCTTGTCGTGTTCCCAGCGGTGGTTCCAGACGATGACCGGTGACCGGCCAGGGAGCTCTTCCCGCCCGGGGGCCCGGTCGATGGCAGTGAAGTCCACCCCCGGATGGAGCACGATGGAACCTGCCGCGATGGTGTCGGCCAGGTGACGCACGTCCATGTCCGCCGCCTTTTTCAGGTACCGGCGCACGCCGTCGAAAAAGGTGTCCAGGTTATAGCGGCTGTTGAAGGCCAACCGGTCGGCTGCCAGGGCGGTATTGAAGTTGATGGCCGTGAACTGGTGCCGGCCCGGGTCCGCCACCTGGCCCGGGTAGCTGAACTGGTTTTCGTGAAAATAGATCGCCAGCGGCAGGTGGATGCCGGCCCGGCAGAGCTGGCTGCGGAGCACGGCGCCGTCGATAAAGGTGGAGCTGAGAATGCCGTCAAAACGGTTCCCCGCCGCGACCAGGGCGGTGATCCGCTCGGCCAGCCAGGGTGCGGCAAGCTGCATGCGCATCTTCCACTTGCGCGCAGGCAGCGTAAGCAGGGTGAACGTGCAGGCCGCCGACTCCTGCAGGCCGGTGAGAAACGCCCGGTGGGAGCCGCCAAAGTAGGGCTCAAGCAGGAGGATGTGCGGGAACCGGGCCGTCATGGTGTTGTTCTGTCAGAAAGGGGGCGTCTGCCGGGATCTCCGGCCGGACCATCCGGCGCGGACCGCCGGGCCTTGTCCGCGCCGGCGCCGGCAACAGCTTTTTTTCTGTTTGCCTATGGACGAAGAAAAACTGTATACCATAGGTACCTGTTTTGATCCAATGCAATACGTTTTTCCATATCCTGATTTTTTTCCCCTCAAGAGGTGCGTCATGTCCAACTGGTATGTAGCTGTCGATGGCAAGTCACTTGGTCCCTTTTCCGCGGCCCAGATCGTCTCCGGCCTGGCAACGGGACAGTACACCCCGGCCACCCTGGTCTGGCGGGACGGTTTCGCCGACTGGCAGCCCATCTCCCAGGTGGAGGAACTGGGCAACCTGGAGGCCATGGCCGCGCCCCCGCCGGTGGCCGGCCAGGAGGCGCACGTGATCGATTACGAGATATACGGCCACGAGATGCAGTTCGTGGAGGTGGAGCTTGACCCGGAGGAGAGCGTGGTCTCCGAGGCCGGGGCCATGATGTACATGGACGACGGCATCCGCATGGAGACCATCTTCGGCGACGGTTCGGCGGCGTCCCAGTCCGGCGGATTCTTCGACAAGATGCTGGGTGCCGGCAAACGGCTGATCACGGGCGAGGGGCTGTTCATCACCATGTTCACCCACACGGGGAGCGGCAAGGCGCGGGTGGCCTTCAGCTCACCCTATCCCGGCAAGATCATTCCCCTTGATCTCAAGAAGTACGACGGCCGGATCATCTGCCAAAAGGACGCCTTTCTCTGTGCCGCCAAGGGGGTGCAGATCGGGATCGCCTTCCAGAAGAAGATCGGCGTGGCCCTGTTCGGCGGCGAGGGATTCATCATGCAGCAGCTCGATGGCGACGGCCTGGTCTTTGTCCATGCCGGCGGCACCATCGTGGAAAAGGAACTGGCCGCCGGCGAGACCCTGCGCGTGGACACCGGCTGCCTGGTGGCGCTGACCCGCTCGGTCAGCTATGATATCGAGTTTGTCGGCGATGTGAAATCGGCCATCTTCGGCGGGGAGGGGTTCTTCTTCGCCACCCTGCGGGGGCCGGGCCATGTCTGGCTCCAGTCCCTGCCCTTCTCCAGGCTGGCCGGCCGCATATGGGAGGCGGCGCCCCAGGCCGGCGGACAGGACAAGGGCGAGGGCTCGGTCCTGGGCGGCCTCGCCAACCTGTTCGAGAGGTAGGGGCCACGGCCGCCAGCCTCCCTCAGGCCGGGCTCTCCGCCCCCGGCCCTTCCTGCTGCCCCGGCCGTTTGCACAGGATACCGCACACCGCCCGCATCAGCTCGTCCCTGGTCAGGGGTTTGCGCAAAAGCCGGATATTGCCGAGGCGGCCCGCTGCCTCGGCCTCGTCCAGCTCCTCGGAGTAGCCGGTGCAGAGAATGACCGCCAGCTCTGCCCCGCTTTCCCGGACCAGGCGGACCAGCTCCAGGCCGCCCATGCCCGGCATGTTCATGTCCGAGATCAGCAGGTCCCAGCGGTCAGGATCGGAGGAGAGGCGCTGCCAGGCCTCTGTGCCGTTGGCAAAGGTCTCGACCCGATAGCCGGCCTGGCCGAGAAAGGAGCTGACCAGTTCGCGGATCGTTTCCTCGTCATCCACCACCATGATCCGGCCGCTGCCGGCGCAGGCGGTCTCCCGCGCCCGGGTCCTTGCCGCCGCTCCGGCGGCGGGCCCGTGCACGGGCAGATAGACCGTGAAGGTGGAGCCCCTGCCCGGCTCGCTCTCCACCACGATCTCGCCCTGGCAGTCCTTGATGATCCCGTGCACCACTGCCAGCCCCAGGCCGGTCCCCTTGCCCTGCTCCTTGCTGGTGAAGTAGGGCTCAAATATCTTGGCCAGGGTCTCTTCATCCATGCCGCAGCCCGTGTCGCTGACCGTGAGCCTGACATAGCTGCCCGGCGCAAGGCCGCCCGGGGGGCGGGGCCGGGCCGTCTCTGCCGTGACATCGTCCAGGCCGATGTTCAGAACGCCGTTGCCGTGCTCCATGGCCTGGTAGGCATTGGTGCAGAGGTTAAGGATCACCTGGTGCATCTGGGTCTCGTCGGCAAGGACCAGGGAATCCGAGTGCAGGGCGTGCCTGATCTCGATGGCGGCCGGAATGGTGGAATGGAGCAGGGAGACCACCTCGGCAACCACATCGGCCAGCTTCAGGGGCTTCTTGCTCTGTTCCACCTTGCGGCTGAAGGCGAGGATCTGCCGCACCAGGTCCCTGGCCCTGACCGCGCCCTGGCGGACCTTGTCCAGGTGGTCGAGCAGGATCCTGTCCCCGGCCGCCCGGACCCTGGCCAGCTCGGTATAGCCAAAAATCGCCGTCAGGATATTATTGAAATCATGGGCAATGCCTCCTGCCAGCGTCCCGATGGCCTCCATCTTCTGGGCCTGGCGCAGCTCGGTCTCGAGCTGCCTGCGGTCGGTGATATCCCGGACCGAGGCCAGGACGGCATCCTGTCCCGCAATGATCGTCTTCTTCAGGGACACCTCGACCCAGAAGAGTTCACCGTCCCTCCTGCGGGCATGCCACTCGAAGAGCTGGGGGCCCTCGGTCAGTGTCCGGCGCATCCACTCGATGACCTCGGCCTGGCTGTAGGGCGGCGTTCCCTCGCAGAAACGCTCGGCAGGCCAGGACAGGGCCTCCTCCCGGGTGCAGCGGTACATCTTCAGCATGGTCTCATTGACATCGCGGAGCCTGCCGGTGACCGGGTCGTGGATGAACAGGGCATCGCTGGTGGAGTTGAAGATCTCCCGGAAGCGCTGTTCGCTCAGGGCCAGCTCCATGGTCCTCTTCTGCACGCTCTTCTTCAGCCTGCAGTTGAAGGTGAACAGCAGGAGCGCCACCGCGGCCACCAGGAGGACCGTTGCCGCAAGCACGGCCAGGATGACCTTCAGGTAGGGCCGCGCCTCCCCTTTTCCTGGAGAATAGAGAAAGTCGTCCAGGGAGTAATCCGGCCTGAGCATGCCGAGACCGACAAAGGTATCGGCGATCCGGCGCCAGCGACCGGGATTCATGTGGCCGATCTGGATAAACCTGGGCAGCATCAGCTCACGCGTCTTTTCCGCCTCGTATTCAAGGATATCGCGGTCAAGAGACGTATGGTAACGGGAGATGATGATGTCGATCAGCTCCTGCGGATGCGCCATGGCGTACTGCCAGCCCTTGAGGCTGGCGGCGAGAAAGGCCCGGACGCGCTCCGGATGGCGGCGTATCTCGCCACTGGTCGTATAGAGACAGTCACCGTAAAAATCAATGCCATAGTTGATGGGAGCCAGGATGGTAAAGGGGATACCGCGCTGCCGCAGGATATAGGGGACATCGGTCAGGTAGCAGCTCTGGGCGTCGACCCTGCCGGCGACCAGGTCCCCGAGGTTCCAGCTGTGATCGAGGATGGTGAGGTCGCCGGGCCGGACCCCCTCGTGGTTGAGCATGGCCCTGATCTCGAAATTGCCGCCCGGCATGAGCATGATGCGCTTGCCGATCAGGTCGTGGGGGGTGCGGATGCCGGATGCCTTGCGGGCAATGAGAATCTCGGGGGAATGCTGAAGGATTGCGGCCAGGACGACCACCGGTTTGCCGGCCTGCCGCTCGAGGATCAGGCCGGGCATCTCCACGGCGTACTGGGCGCGGCCGGATGCCAGCTCGTCGGCGATGATCATGCCCGGCCGCCGCTCCCGGATGACCACCCTGAGGCCGGCCTGCCGGTAATAGCCCTTGACCGCGGCGGCATAATAGCCCGCGAACTGGAACTGGTGCCGCCACTTGAGCTGGAGCACGACCTCGTCCGGCCGGTCCTCGCCAGCGCCCGCCAGGACACCGTCCGGGCAGCAGCATACGAGCAGCAGGAGAAGAAATAAAAAATCTTTCATCAAACGGTGAGAAAAAGGAGAGGATCTGCCGGGCCGTCATCCCCTGCCATACTGTTCCTCGATAAATGCCTTGATCTCGCCGTTGATCCCGAGCTGTCCGGCCAGCCGGTCAAGCCAGGCACGTTCCTTTGCCGTGTCCACGGTAATGGCCGAGACAGCGAGCATGTACATGGTCCTGGCAACGGCAGGTTCACTGATCCCCGCGCACAGCTTCTCGATACTCCACGGCTCGTTCAGTTCCCTGACCAGGAAGGACTTCTCTTCCGCGCTCAGATCCGCCTTGTCCAGCCTGGTGAGGATGGCCTGCTGTTCCTCCTCGTCCAGCACGCCGTCGGCATGGGCGGCGGCGATCATGACCCGGATCATCCGCCGGGCCATCTCGCCGCCATCGGCCCTCTCCCTGGTCCCGGACGGCGGTGCAGGCGCGGTCGCCGCGGGCGGCGGCGGAACCGGGGGTGGTGGCGGCGTTGCCCCGGCCGGGGAAGGGCCGCCCGGCGGCGGTGGCGGCGGCACCTGCGTTCCTGCACCGCCCCCGGCCTGCTGCATCTTCTGTTCCTTCAGGATCTCGAAGGCGCCCACGCCGAGGCCAATGGCGGTCATGAGGCCGCCGCCCGAGGCCAATCCCTCCAGGATGGAGCCGCCGCTTCCCCGGTAGCCACCGATCACATCCCCGACAATCTTTCCCAGCAACCGTTCCGCATCGAACATATCGCGTCCTCCCACGTCTCATGACTTTCCTGTTCCGCTGCCATTGTGGTACCACTATAGCAGGAATCATTCTTTTTGTACAAACGCATCGCCGCCCTGTGCCACATTTCTGTCAGCCCCTCCCGGCAGGTCCCGGTCCGGGCAGCCGCCGGGCCGACCGGGGATGCGGGCCCTGCTGCCGGTCCTGAAAAATCAAATTGTCTTTGCCGGTACGGATAGCGTATAATAGACAAGAAGAAGTCCGTTCCTCCAGGGGACGAAAGGCACGTAGCACCGCACGGCTCCGCCGCCCGCAGCGACGGACACACCACCTCGACCATGGACGTCTTGGCACCCCTTACAGCACTGCAGGCAATGTCACCGCCCGCCACGGCCTCCGGCGGCCGCCTGCAGAGCGAACCGGCGCAGCGCATCCCGGAGCCGTCGTCCGCCGCCGGCGCAACCGGTGGCGGAGACCGGGTGACCATCTCCGCCCGGGGCAGGCAGATGGCTGCACAGGGAACCGGTGCCGGCACCGGCGCGCCGGGCAGGGAGCGCGCGACCGGGCCGGCCGCCAAGGGCCCGACCGAGCTCGACATGGCCGAGCTGCGCATGGTGGAACAGCTCAAGCAGCGGGACAGGGAGGTGCGGGCCCACGAGCTGGCCCACCTGGCCAATGCCGGCCAGTATGCCACCGGCGGCCCCTCCTATACCTACCAGCAGGGACCGGACGGCAGGCGCTACGCCGTGGGGGGCGAGGTGCCCGTTGACATCAGCAACGAGCGCACGCCGGAGGCAACGATCCAGAAGATGCGCACTGTCCGCCGGGCCGCCTTGGCACCGGCCAACCCTTCTGCCGCTGACCGGAACATTGCCGCCGCGGCGAGCCGGAAGGAGGCAGAGGCCCGGCGCGAGCTGGCGCAGGAAAAGACCGTTGAAAAAAAGACCGGCCACGAGGCCGGGGCGGCCAGGGTGAGTAACACCGGGCAGGACGCAACCGGGCTGCCTGGCCGTGCCGGTCGTGCCGGGACCGGGGCCGCCTGAGAGGAGGAAGTCCACCATCCATGCAGGAATCCGAATTCAACCGGTGGCTGCTGGCGGCAATAGGCCGGTCGCCCACCGCCTTCCATGTTGCCGCCAACGTTCGTGACCTGCTCACGGACCATGGTTTCACCCTGCTCGAGGAGAGCGAGCCGTGGGATCTCTCCACCCCTGGATCCTATGTCGTGGTCCGCAACGGCTCCAGCCTGGTCGCCTTCACCCTGAACGGGGAAGATCCCGCCCGCACCGGCCTGCGCATGGCCGGCGCCCACACCGACAGCCCGGCCCTGAAGGTGAAACCGAGCCCCATCCGGCGCAGCCATTCCTATGTCCAGCTCGGGGTGGAGGTCTATGGCGGCGCCTTGCTCGCCCCCTGGTTCGACCGCGAGCTTTCCCTGGCCGGCCGGGTGAGCTGGGAGACCGGTGCAGGCGGACTCGACGCGGGCCTGCTCGACTTTGCCCGTCCCGTTGCCGTGATTCCCAGCCTGGCCATCCACCTTGACCGGGAGGCCAACCGCAACCGCAGCATCAACAGCCAGACCGATATCGTTCCCATCCTGATGCAGGCCGCGGCCGACGGCAACGAACCGGTGTTCGCCGATATCCTGCTGGCCCAGCTCCGGCGGCAGCACCCGGAGATCGACTGCCGCGCCATCCTCGATCACGACCTGTTCTTCTACGACCCTGCCGCGCCGACACTGACCGGCCTGGCCGGGGAGTTCATCACCGGGCCCCGCCTGGACAACCAGCTCTCCTGCTGGACCATTGCCCGCGCCCTGATCGACGCGCCCGAACGTAAAAACAGCCTGATCATCCTCTCGGACCACGAGGAGGTGGGCAGCGGATCGCCCGAGGGCGCCGGCGGCCCCCTGCTCGACTCGGTCCTGGAGCGGCTGTTTCCCGAACCCGGGCAGCGGCAGCAGGTCATCCGGCGGTCGCTTCTCATCTCGGCCGACAATGCCCATGGTGTGCACCCCAACTTCACGGACCGGCATGACGGAAACCACCTGCCCCGGATCAACCACGGCCCGGTGATCAAGATCAACGCGGCCCGGCGGTACGCCACCACCGCGCTGACCGCCGGTTTTTTCCGGCTCCTCTGCCGGCGGCAGAACACGGATGTTCAGGAATTTGTCATGCGCAGCGACATGGCCTGCGGCTCCACCATCGGCCCCCTTGCCGCCACCCGCACCGGCATGCAGGTGGTGGACGTGGGTGTCCCGACCCTGGGCATGCACTCCATCCGCGAGACGGCAGGGACCAGCGACTGCCCCGGCCTGCTCCGGGCGCTGCAGGGGTATTTCAGCCTTGCATCCGACGACCCGTTATGGCATGGTTGGCTGTCATGAGGACTTCGTGCAGCAAGACCCTGGTACCCGGCCTGCTCCTGGCGTTGGTCCTGGCGTGGGCCCCGCCCGTGACCGCGCGGGCATCATTGAGCACGTACGTGAGGAAATACAGGACGCTCGAGGCATCGCGCCAGCAGATGCAGCGCCTGAACCGCTATGACCATCTCATCGAGTACTTCAGCTCGTTTTCCTTTTTTCAGCCCCGCCACAAGGTCAATCCCGATTTCATCCGGGCGCTGATCCTTGCCGAGTCCAATGGCGATCCCATGGCCCGTTCCAGCAAGGATGCCCGCGGCCTGACCCAGATCATCTACCCCACCGGCAAGCAGGCTGCCCGCGAACTGCTGCAGAAAAACATCCGTTTCCGCCATGTCAGCCGCAGGCAGCTGCAGAACCTCAGGCCCGGCGATCTCTACATCCCGGAGGTCAACATCCTGCTGGCCTGCTACCTGATCAGCAAATACAACTATACCTTCCAGGGAAAACTCGACCTGGTGGTCTCTGCCTGGAACGCCGGCGAAAACTCCATTGTCGGCAACCAGCCGGCCCAGTACCGCGAGACCCTGAACCACATCGGCAAGGTCAACGGCTATTTCATCTACTTCCTCAAGCGCCGGCACAACAGGCCGCGCCTCGCCTCACGGCTGCGCCGCCCCTGACCGGGAACGGCAGGCCGCACCATGCCATATCCGGTGC
>WFUT01000048.1 GCA_015484845.1 Desulfobulbaceae bacterium | reverse complement strand
TTGAAATTTTCTCCCACAGCGATGAGCATCATACAGATACTGTCCAGCATATCCTGACCATGCTCGCTATCAAGGAAATCATCGGCTGACTGAATAGTTTCGAAGCGCCTGGCTATTTTGGCCAGGGCATCAGATATCTGGCGCAGTTTTTCGCCGAGCAATTCCTGGTCAAACATATCTGGCCTCGTTATCTATACGCTTTTTCAGGAATGGATTCATGCGGACACGATAGCGGACAAGATCGACTTTTCGTTGCAGGAGTTGTTCAAGATCTTCTTTCAGATTCACCATCATCAACAGATCAGGAACTTTTGTTTCCACAACAACATCCACATCACTGTCATCACTGGCCTCGTTACGGGCCACGGACCCGAAAATCCCCAGCCTGGTTATTCCATAGCGAGCCGCCAGTTCACCCCTGTGTGACCCGAGAATGCGCAGGACATCTTCACGCCGCATGATTGGACCTTGAGTACCCTGTCTATCTCTCATGGATGACATCCTCCGGGCAAAATAATCATGAAAAAAACCGTCCTGCACAAACAGCATGCTGTTGTGCTATTTGACCGCATCCGTCGGTTTGTCGCAAGGAAAGCGTTGCGACCCATTCAGCGCTTTTTACGTCACAATAACCCGAACACGACTGTCGAAGACCTTCACGCCATGGGACTGGATCCATGAACGAGGAGCTCAAGGAGCTTTCTCTTGGCAGTGGACAGATTGTATCCTTTCGACAGGACCGGCACGATGCCTTCCGGCCGGCTGAAAAACAAAAAGCCGCCTGAGAAGCTGTCAGCTCCTCAGGCGGCTTTTGCTTGATCCATCACAGGGTTGTCACCACCCTGCAGGTAATGCTGAAAATGGCGGGGCCGACGAGACTCGAACTCGCGACCTCCGGCGTGACAGGCCGGCATTCTAACCAACTGAACTACGACCCCTTGAGATCCTGGTGGGCGAAACAGGGCTCGAACCTGTGACCCTCGGCTTGTAAGGCCGATGCTCTCCCAACTGAGCTATTCGCCCCCAAAGGATGTGTGGTGTATTTAGCAGGATACCCTTTGTCCGTCAAGCAAAAAAGCGGCTCGCGGATACCTGCCCCGGAGGTTTTTTCACTCCTGCCGCACGTGCGACAGGGTGGCTGTTTACGTCCATTATGCTACCACCGGACGATACCCGTCGCAACAGGAAAAAAGGCCCTTTCCACAGGTGACCGGCCTCACTGGGCAGGGGTGTTGTGGGACGAGACCGTGAAATCGTTGAAGATGGAATCCAGCGGCACGTCCTTGAACAGTTCCTCGCCCTCCTTGACGATGAGTGCCTTCTGCAGCACCTCGTCCATGTCCTCGACCAGCTCGATGGTCAGGCTGTTGCGGATCTTCTGCGGCACCTCCTTCAGGTCACGCTCGTTCTCCATGGGCACCAGGACATGGGTGATATTACCGCGCCTGGCAGCCAGCAGCTTCTCGGTGAGCCCGCCAATGGGCAGGATCCGGCCGCGCAGGGTGATCTCGCCGGTCATGGCCAGCTGCCTGTTGACCGGCAGCTTCAGGATCGCCGAGACGATGCTGGTGGCGATGGTAATGCCGGCCGACGGCCCATCCTTGGGGATGGCGCCCTCGGGCACATGGACATGGATATCGATCTTCTGGTAGAAATCGGACTCCAGGCCGAGCCGCATGGCCCGGGAACGGACATAGGACATGGCCGCCTGGGCCGACTCCTGCATCACGTCACCCAGCTTGCCGGTGACGATCATCTTGCCGGAGCCGGGCATGATGGTGGCCTCGATCTGGAGCAACTCGCCGCCCACCTCGGTCCAGGCCATGCCGGTGGTGAGCCCGATCTCATCGTTCTTCTCGGCCAGGCCGAACCGGTACTTGGGCACGCCCAGGTACTTGGCCACCGACTGCTGGGAGATCCGGTATTTCCGATCCGGCTCCCTGCGCTTCAGGCGATCCCTGGCCACCTTGCGGCAGACCGCGGCAATGGTCCGCTCCAGGCTGCGCACCCCGGCCTCGCGGGTATAACGCCGGATGATCTCCAGGATGGCATGGTCACTGAAATGGATGTCACCGGCCTTGAAGCCATTGGCCTCGAGCTGCTTGGGGATCAGGAAGCCGGAGGCGATCTTCAGTTTCTCCTCTTCCGTATAGCCGCTGAGCTGGATGATCTCCATCCGGTCCTGGAGCGGCAGCGGGATCCCGTGCAGGTTGTTGGCCGTGGTGATGAAAAAGACCTCGGACAGGTCATAGTCCAGGTCCAGGTAATGGTCATTGAAGGCGTAGTTCTGTTCCGGGTCCAGGACCTCGAGCAGGGCCGCCGAGGGATCGCCACGGAAGTCCACGCTCATCTTGTCGACCTCGTCCAGGCAGAACACCGGGTTGATCACCTCGGCCTTCTGCATGGAGTGGATGATCTTGCCCGGCATGGCGCCGATGTAGGTGCGGCGGTGACCGCGGATCTCGGCCTCGTCCCGCACGCCGCCCAGCGACAGGCGGATGAACTTGCGCCCCATGGCCCGGGCAATGGACTTGCACACCGAGGTCTTGCCCACCCCTGGCGGCCCGACCAGGCAGATGATGGGCCCGCGGATCTTCTTGACCTGGGACTGGACCGCCAGGTATTCGAGGATCCGTTCCTTGGGCTTCCTGAGCCCGTAGTGGTCCTCGTCCAGCACCTGTTCCGCCCGTTCGACATCGATCTTGCTCCGGGTCTTCTTCTTCCAGGGCAGGCTGATGATGGTGTCGATGTAGTTGCGCACCACCGTGGTCTCCGCCGACATGGGCGGCATCTGGCGCAGCTTCTTGAACTCCTTGAGCACCTTGTCCCGGACCAGCCTGGGCAGGTGTTTCTTGCGAATGGATTTCTCCAGTTCGTCAAGATCATTGCCCCCCTCGCCCTGGCCCATCTCGTCCTGGATGACCCGGATCTTCTCGCCAAGGTAGTAGTTGCGCTGGGTGGTCCCCATCTTTTTCTTGACCTTGGCGTGGATGTTCTTCTCCAGCTCGAACAGCTCGATCTCGCGGTAGATGATCTCCAGCAGCAGCTCGATGCGTGCCGGTACCGACGTGGCCTCCAGCAGTTTCTGCTTTTCCTCGGTCTTGAGCTGCATGTGCGAGGTGATCAGGTCCACCAGGCGGGAGGGATCCTCGATGGCATTGACCGACTTGAGCACCTCCTTGGGGAACTTCTTGTTGATCTGCGCGTACTGGTCAAAGGTACGGCGCAGCTCCCGCAGGTAGGCCTGGGCCTCCGGCCCCTCGGCGTCGGTGTCGGCCATCTCCTCCACCCGCACCGAGTAGAAGGCGTCACCCTCGATCATCTCGGTGATGCGGCCGCGCCGTTTTCCCTCCACCAGGGCCTTGATGGTGCCGTCGGGCAACCGCAACAGCTGCATGACAGCAGCCAGGGTCCCCGTGCTGTAGAGATGCCGCCTGGAGGGATCATCCACCCGGGCATCCTTCTGGGTGACCAGGAAGATGAGGGCGCGTTCCTCCATCGCCTTTTCCAGGGCCTTGATGGACTTCTTCCGCCCCACCACCAGCGGCGCCACCATGCCGGGAAAGAGAACAATATCCCGCAACGGCATCAGGGGGTATGTTTCTGCTGTCAGTTCAGTCATATATAATATCAGGCACTCTTCTTGGTTTCAGTGTTGTGGTACAGGATAACCGGGTATTCGCCACTGGTGATCACCTGTTCGTTGATCACGCATTCGCTGGCATTTTCATCCGAGGGCAGTTCGTACATCACGTCCAGCATGGCCTCTTCCATGACCGATCGCAGGCCGCGCGCGCCGGACTTGCGCTCCAGGGCCTTCCTGGCAATGGCCTGCAGGGCGCCCTCGGTGAAGCGCAGGGTAATGCCCTCGAACTCGAACAGCTTCTTGTACTGCTTGGTGAGCGCGTTCCTGGGCTCCTTGAGGATGCGGATCAGGTCCTCCTCCACCAGCTCCTCCATGGTGGCGATCACGGGCAGCCGGCCCACCAGCTCCGGGATCAGGCCGAACTTGAGCAGGTCCTCGGGCTGGATGCCGGAGAGGATCTCGCCGATACTCTTCTTGGTCTCGCCCACCACCTTGGCGCCGAACCCGATGGCCTTGGTGCCGGTGCGCCGCTTGATCACCTGGTCCAGGCCGACAAAGGCGCCGCCGACAATGAACAGGATGTTGGAGGTGTCTATGCGGACCAGCTCCTGCTGCGGGTGCTTGCGGCCACCCTTGGGCGGCACCGAGGCCATGGTGCCCTCGATGATCTTGAGCAGGGCCTGCTGCACGCCCTCGCCCGAGACATCGCGGGTGAGGGATGCGGAATCGGACTTGCGGGCGATCTTGTCGATCTCGTCAATGTAGATGATGCCGCGCTCGGCCTGCTCGATGTCATAGTCGGCCGCCTGCAGCAGGTTGACCAGGATGTTCTCCACGTCATCGCCCACGTAACCGGCCTCGGTGAGGGTGGTGGCGTCGGCGATGGTAAAGGGCACGTTGAGAATCCGGGCCAGGGTCTGGGCCATCAGGGTCTTGCCGCTGCCGGTGGGGCCGATCAGGATGATGTTGGACTTCTGCAGCTCCACGTCATCGCTGCGGCCCGTGGCCTGGGAGTCGATGCGCTTGTAGTGGTTGTGCACGGCCACGGAAAGGACCCGCTTGGCGTACTCCTGGCCGATGACGTACTCGTCCAGGTGGGCCTTGATCTCCTTGGGCTTGAGAACCCGGTGCTGGCTCCCTTCCTGATCCTCCTGTTCCGAGGAGTCCATGACGATCTCGTTGCAGAGATCGATGCACTCGTCGCAGATGTACACATTGGGGCCGGCGATCAGCTTGCTCACTTCATCCTGGTTCTTCCCGCAGAAGGAACAGGTGCACGAGATGCCGTGTTCATCATGAAAATCGTCACTCATGATTCGTTCTCCTTGTCCATCTCCTTGCGACTGGTCAGTACCCTGTCGACAATACCGTACTTGCGTGCCTCCTCGGCGCTCATGAAATTGTCACGCTCGGTATCGTTCTGCACCTTCTTGACGGTCTTGCCGGTGTGGCGGGCCAGGATGGTGTTCAGGTCCTTGCGCATGCGCAGGATCTCCCGGGCGTGGATGTCAATATCCGTGGCCTGGCCCTGGAAGCCGCCCATGGGCTGATGGATCATGATCCGCGAATTGGGCAGGGTGAACCGCTTGCCCGGCGCGCCGGCGGCGAGCAACAGGGCACCCATGGACGCTGCCTGCCCCATGCAGAGCGTGGCCACGTCGCAGCGGATATACTGCATGGTGTCGTAGATTGCCAGGCCGGCGGTCACCGAACCGCCGGGAGAATTGATGTAAAAGGTGATGTCCTTGTCCGGATCATCGGCCTCGAGAAAGAGAAGCTGGGCGATAATCACGCTGGCGACATCGTCTGTCACCTGGGAGCCCAGAAAGATAATCCGCTCCTTGAGCAGGCGCGAATAGATATCAAAAGCCCGCTCTCCACGCGGACTCTGTTCAACGACCATGGGAACCAGGTTCATACTGCTACACTCCAGTGCTAAACATTGATGCTCTCAAGAGCACAATCGTCA
This sequence comes from Desulfobulbaceae bacterium, assembly GCA_015484845.1. GTDB lineage: Bacteria > Desulfobacterota > Desulfobulbia > Desulfobulbales > Desulfobulbaceae > DRKI01. Next base: position 4,811 of record WFUT01000048.1, on the reverse strand, counting down.
TGAAAACAGGAAAAGAAAACGGACAGCAGGCCGGACCGGTTCTCCGGGTCACAGCCCCAACACGCCATGGAAATACCGCCGCCCCCTTCTTGTCCTGTATTTTCAGATAAGAAAACAGGCGGGTATATTCCACATGAAAAGATGGTCACTGCCGGGGAAAAGATCAAGCCTCCTGCTCCTGCTCTTCCTTTTTCTCCTCCGGCGCCACCTCGATGATCTTGGCCTGGTCACGCAGGAACTGCAGGATCTTCTCGTTGAGCAGCTCCTGCATGAACGGCATCAGCTCCTCGCGACGCTGGAAATAGCTCTTCACCTCGGGAACGGTCATGTTGTACTCCGCGGCAATGCGCTTGTAGCCCCGCTCGAGATCCTCGTCCACGAGCTTGATCTCTTCCAGCTCGGCCACCTTCTTGAGCAGGAAATCGCCCCGGACCCGTTTTTCCGCAACCTCGCGATTCTTCTCGACCAGGTCCTCGCGCTTGATACCGGCGGACTCCATGGTCAGGCCGGCGCGCTTGAGATGCTCCTCGGTCTGGTTGATCATCTCCTGGATCTCGAACTGGATCAGCCGCTCGGGCACGTCGAACTCGTGGAGTTCCAGCAGCCTGTGCATGATCCGGTCGTCCAGGTCTCCCTCCAGGGCCTTTTCCTTCTTTTCCTTGAGTTCCCTGCGGATCGCCTCCTTCAGGTCATCGAGGGTCTTGTGCTCCTCGCTGATGTCACGGGCAAACTCGTCGTCCAGCTCGGGCTTGATCCGTTCCTTGACATCCTTGATGTCGATCTTGAACTCCACGGTCTTGCCGGCAAGAAGCGGGTTGGGATAGTCGGCCGGAAAGTCGATCTCGTGCAGGGTCTTGTCGCCCTTTTTCATGCCGATCAGCTTTTCCTCGAACTCCTTGCCCAGGCGGCCCGAGCCCACATCAACCGAGTAGTTCTCGTTGCGGACCTCCTTCATGGGCTTGCCGTTATGAAACCCCTGGAAATCGACAATGGCGATGTCGTCCTCGGCAATGGCATGGTCGTCGCCGGCAGAGCGCAGAACCGCGTGCTGCCGCCGGAGCCGCTCCAGTTCCTCGTTTACTTCTTCATCAGTGACCTCGGTGGCCGGCTTCTCGATCTCAAGGCCCTTGTACTGCTTGATCTCGAACACGGGCTTGACATCGACCATGGCCACATAGGTAAAGGTGCCATCGTCATTGAACCGGTGTTCGGTGATCTCCGGATGCACCACCGGGTCCAGCCCCTTCTCTTCCACGGCATCGAAATAGGTTTCCTGGACCAGCTTCTCGCCCACCTCGCCCTGGACCTGTTCACGGTAGTTCTTCTCCAGAACGGCCCGCGGCACCTTGCCCCGGCGAAAGCCCTTTAACTTCACGTCCTTTTTCAGTTTATTATACGCCTTGTCCAGGGCTTTGCCCACCTCTTTCTCGGGCAGGGTGATGGTTAGCTTCCTGGTCAGTTCACTCACATTTTCTACAACGATATCCATGGACTGTGGTTCCTTTTCATCAATTCGCCCGCCCGGATCGCGGACAGGTCATTTTCTCTTCAGAAGTCAGGGAGCAGGGACCGGCCGATGGCGCAACGGTTCGACCCGCGATGGAATCGAAAGCAGCCCTGTCTCCCTGGCCTTCTGCTGCATGGTCGTATGGTGCGAGAGGGGGGAGTTGAACCCCCATGCACAAAGTGCGCTGGATCCTAAGTCCAGTGCGTCTACCAGTTTCGCCACTCTCGCGCCAACTCGTCTGTTTTCTCTCCCCCGGCTTCTGTCTTCTGACAAACAGCTAAACGATAATAAATAACCAATTTAGTGACGGCCGTCAAGTAAGGCAGAAAGCGAAAAATACGTATTTTTAATAAACTTGAAAAGTTACAGAGCGGCTTGCGAAATGGCCGGCTCGTCATTATACTAGGGGTAATCCGGAAAAGGGACCCTCCGCCCGGTTATCCCGTCATGTCCGACACAGGCTCTTACCTGCCGGCATCTCCCGGATCACCGTGGTTCACGAACACTTCCCGCAAGGAACATTACAGCGAACCCCCGGCTTAAGACGAGATGATTCATGCCACCGTGGGGTGATCCCTGCTCAACAACCTCAACCCAAGGTTTTGCTACCATGAACAGATTCTTTGCCCTCTGCCTCCTGCTCCTGCTCCCTGTAACCGCTTTTGCCACCCCTTCCGCCGGAACAGACGGCAGGCTCAGCTGGTCGGTCCGCACCACGTGGAAACTGGATGTCAAGCCCCTGGGTTTTGTCCAGTCCCTGGACAACCGCAAGGTCTTTGTGCTCGGCAATGACGCCAAGGTCCATATCTTCACCCAGGACGGCACCCTGCTGGGCGCCATCCCGGTGGACAAAAACACCTCGGCCATCGACATCTCGCCGCGCGGCGAGATCCTCTACCTGATCAACGACAAGGACAATACCTACACCGCCCTGAGCGTGAGTGTGCGCCAGTCCATCGACATCACCGGCGCCCCGGTGCTGGGCAAGGCTGACGCACCGGTCACCCTGGTGATCTTCTCCGATTTCCAGTGCCCCTACTGCAAGAAGGTGCAGCCCCTGATCAAGCAGTTGCTGGAGCACAACAGGAACACCCTCAAGGTGGTCTTCAAGCACCTGCCCCTGCCCATGCACAACGAGGCCGAGCCGGCGGCGCTTGCCGCCATAGCGGCCCAGAACCAGGGCAAGTTCTGGCAGATGCACGATGCCCTCTTTGCCGCCAGGCCGCTGACCGCCGAGAAGATCGAGCAGGCGGCCCGCAAGATCGGCCTGGACATGGCCCGCTTCAAGAAGGACATGAACAGCCCAGAGACCAGGCAGAGGCTGGCCAGGGACATGATGGACGCCCGCAGGGCCGAGGTCTCCGGCACCCCCACCCTGTTCATCAACGGCCGCCGGGTGACCAACCGCAGCGAACAGGTCATCCAGCAGATGATCGACCAGGAAGTACGGAAAACCAAGTCTGCTGACAACAAGTAACGAGATCCATTGAAGGCATCAACAGCGCTGAACATGCACGCCACCCGGGACCTGGACTTTGCCGACAACGCCTCTGCCCAGGTCCTGTTCGGTGAACTGAACCGGAACCTGCAGGCCGTGGAGCAGAGCGCGGGCGTCTCCATCCACGCCCGCGGCAACTCGCTGCAGGTCAGCGGCCGCAGCCATGCCGTGGACCTGGCGGTCTCGGTCCTGGAGCAGCTCTACGGCCTGATCACCCGAGGCTACCCGGTCTTTACCCAGGATATCGCCTTCGGGGTCAGGATCCTGGAGTCCGCGCCCGGCACCAGCCTGGAGGAGATCTTCCTCGACAAGGTCTACATCACCTCGCGCAACCGGGTGATCTCGCCCAAGAGCGTCAACCAGAAACGCTACATCGAGGCGATCCGCAACAACGACATCGTCTTCGGCATCGGCCCGGCCGGCACCGGCAAGACCTACCTGGCCGTGGCCATGGCGGTCTCTGCCCTGGCCAGCGAACAGGTCCGTTCCATCATCCTGACCCGGCCGGCGGTGGAGGCCGGGGAAAAGCTCGGTTTCCTGCCCGGCGACATGGCGCAGAAGGTGGACCCCTACCTGCGGCCGCTCACCGATGCCCTGGGCGACATGCTGGGCCAGGAGCGGACCCGCGAACTCATCGAGCGCGGCGTGATCGAGATCGCGCCCCTGGCCTTCATGCGCGGCCGGACCCTGAACAACGCCTTTGTCCTGCTCGACGAGGCCCAGAACACGACCCGCGAGCAGATGAAGATGTTCCTGACCAGGATCGGCTTTGACTCCAGGGCCGTGGTCACCGGCGACGTGACCCAGATCGACCTGCCGGGCCAGGGCCATTCCGGCCTGGTGGAGGCGCAGCGGATCCTGAAAAATATCCGCGGCATCGGCTTCTGCCACTTCTCCAAGTCGGACGTGGTCCGCCATCCCCTGGTCCAGGAGATCATTCACGCCTACGAGAAACAGTCTGTCCGGCATGCCAGGCCGGCTGCGGCAAAAAAATAGACACTTCACGGGAACGCTCCATGCCGGTGCATATTTCCGCCCAGCACGATGCCGGCCGGCATCGGCTCTCCATCCCCCTGCTTGCCCGCCGCAGCCGCTGGCTCCTGCAGCGGCTCGGCCACGGCCGGGACACGGTGAGCATCATCCTCATGGATGACGCGGCGATCGCCGATTACAACGCGCGCTACCGCCGCAGGAAGGGCCCCACCAACGTGCTCTCCTTTCCCGCGGCCGAAGAGATGGCCCTGCCGGCCGGGATGCTGCCCGACAACGAGCTGGGCGATATCCTGGTCTCGGTGGAAACCGCGGCCCGGGAGGCGGATACCGCCGGGATCTCGCTGCACCAGCGGCTCACCGAGCTGATCATCCACGGCCTGCTGCACCTGCTGGGCCTGGACCATGAGCGGTCGGAGGAAGAGGCCCGCCGCATGCGGAAGCGGGAGGAACAGCTCCTGCGGGAACTGAACATAACCAATCCAGGGAGAAAAACCATGCCACATCTCGCCGTCAACGTTGATCATATCGCCACCATCAGGCAGGCCCGCGGCATCAACGAGCCGGATCCGGTCCTGGCCGCCGGCATCTGCGAACTGGCCGGGGCCCGTGGCATCGTGGTCCACCTGCGCGAGGACCGCCGTCATATCCAGGACCGCGACGTGCGCCTGCTGCGCCAGACCGTCAAGACCAAGCTCAACCTGGAGATGGCCGCTGCCCGCGAGATCATCAACATCGCCCTGGACATCGGCCCGGACATGGTCACCCTGGTGCCGGAAAAACGCAAGGAACTGACCACCGAGGGCGGCCTGGACG
>WFUT01000047.1 GCA_015484845.1 Desulfobulbaceae bacterium | reverse complement strand
CGCCATGGCCCGGCTGGAACGGGCCGTGGGTGAGATCGTGGCCGCACCGCAGAAGGACACAAAAGTCACTGGAGAGAACCGGCCGTGAAAAAGAGAAAACAGCGCCTGCTTATCGGCACCATCGTGCTCCTGTTCTGCGCCGCCGGCGGCGTGGCCTGGTTCTTCCTGGGCCGGGACGGGACCGCCAGCGCCAAGGCCCCGGTGACGGCCCGCGCCGTGCGCCGCAACCTGGCCTCGACCGTGCTCGCCACCGGCGCGGTCAGGCCCCGGGTGGGTGCCGAGGTCAAGGTCGGGGCCCGGATATCGGGCAAGGTGGAACACCTGTATGCCAATATCGGCGATTTTGTCAGGAAGGGGCAGGTGGTTGCGGAACTGGAAAAGTCCGACCTGGAGGCGGCCGCCGCCCGGGCCGCGGCCGAGGTCGAGGTGGCCAGGGCCCGGATCAGCGACGCCGCCGCCCGCCTCAGGCTCGCGGAACTGGAGTCCAGGCGCCAGCACAATCTCCTGGCCAGGGATTTCACCAGCCGCCAGGCAGTGGACAGGGCCATGAAGGAGAAAGAGAGCGCCATGGCCGGGCTCGAGCTGGCCAGGAGACAACTGGAGGCGGCGCGCGCTGCCCTCGAGGAGGCAAAGGTCAAACTCTCCTACGCCACCATCACCGCCCCCATCTCCGGGGTCATCGCCTCGGTCTCCACCCAGCAGGGCGAGACCGTCTCCGCCGGTCTCAACGCCCCCACCTTTGTCACCATCATTGACCTCGGTCGTCTCCAGGTGGACGCCTATGTCGACGAGACGGATATCGGCAAGGTCAAGGTCGGGCAGAAGGCGGTGTTCACCGTGGACGCCTATCCGGCCAGGGATTTCAATGCCTGGGTCACGGCCATCTATCCCAAGGCCGTTATCCAGGAGAACGTGGTCAATTACGACGTGGTCCTGCGTATCGACTCCCCGGCCATCGCATTGCTGCGGCCGGACATGACGGCCAGCGTCACCATCTATCAACAGGAACGAAAGGGAGTGCTGATGATCCCCCGGCAGGCGGTTTCGCACGCAGGCGGCGAGACCTTTGTCCTTGTCAAATCCGGCCAGGGGCCGCCCCGCAAACAGGTGGTGAAGACCGGGGAGAGCAGCGGCGGCTCCATCGAGATCGTCTCGGGCCTGCGCGAAGGCGAACAGGTCCTCATAACGCAATGAAGCAGGGAGAAGACATGATCGAATTACGCGATATCACCAAGTCGTTCCACAACGGCCCCACCACGACCGAGGTCCTGAAAGGGATCAACCTCTGCGTCGAAAAGGGGGAATTCGTGGCCGTGATGGGATCGTCCGGCAACGGCAAGACGACGCTCATGAACATCCTCGGGTGCATGCTGCGGGCCTCCGGCGGTTCCTACCGCCTCGACGGCGCTGACATCGAAAGCCTCGACGATGACCAGCTCTCCGCCATTCGTAACAAGAAAATCGGCTTTGTCTTCCAGGCCTTCAACCTCCTGGAAGGCACCAGCGCCCTGGACAACGTCCTCCTGCCCCTGGTCTATGCCGAGCACTACCCCGATGACGCCGAGGAACGCGCCACCGGGCTCCTGCAATCGGTGGGCCTGGGCGACCGCGTCCACCACAAACCCAGCGAGCTCTCCGGCGGCCAGCTGCAGCGGGTGGCCATTGCCCGCGCCCTGGTCAACGAACCGGCCATCATCCTGGCGGACGAGCCCACCGGCAACCTGGACACCGCCTCCTCGGAGGAGGTCATGAACATCTTCAAAAGGCTGCATGCCGAGGGCAAGACCATCATCCTCATCACCCATGACCCGGACGACGCTGCACGGGCCGAGAGAACGGTCTTTCTCCGGGACGGCAAAATCTTCCACCGGGAGGAGGTGCAATGAAGACAACACTGATGATCAAGGTGGCCGCCGGTGCCATCGGCCGGCAGAAGATGCGGACCTTTCTCGTCGAACTGGCCATGATGGCGGGGATCGCCACCCTGACGGTGATTGTCGCCCTCACGCAGGGGGCCGACAAACAGATCACGAAGAGGATCAGGAACTTCGGGCCGGACGCCATCATGGTCCACTCCGGCGGCGGCAAGGTACGGGGGCCGTCCACGGCCGCGGAGGCCAATCTTTCCAAAAAGGACATCTCCGACATCAGGAATATCCCCGGCGTCCTCCTCGCCACCCCCATCCAGACCGAGCTGGACATGCCGCTCAAGCACGGCAGCAAGTTTTCCACTGCCTGGGTCATGGGGGTGGAGCCGGCGTGGCAGCGGGCCTGGCATCGGGGCGCGCGCAAGGGGACATTCATCAGCGCCGCTGACAATGAGCAGCTCAGCAAGGTGTGCCTCATCGGCACCACCACGGCCGCGGACCTGTTTGGCGGCGATGACCCGGTGGGCTCCTCCATCCTCATCAACAACGTCTCTTTCAAGGTCATCGGCATCCTGGAAAAACGGGGCCAGTCGCCGGTGGGCACCGACTTCGACAACCTGGTTCTCATTCCCTATACCACCGCCTCCAGGCGGCTGATGAACCAGCCCCGCTACGCCGCCATGGTGCGGGTCATTGTCAGCGACCCGGCCCGGGCGCACCACATTGCCGCCGAAATCAAGGGCGTTCTGCGGGAAAACCACCACCTGGCAGCCACCGAGGAAGACGATTTCAGGATCAGCACCGCGGCGCACGTGGCCAGGATGGTCAGGATGTCCGCCAAGACCATGGGCACCTTCCTGTGGCTGGTCGCCGTTATCGCTCCATTGGTGGGCGGCATCGTGTTGATGAATATCATGTTGATGGCGGTGGCGGCGCGTAAACGCGAGATTGGTCTTCGCCGGGCCCTGGGGGCCCGCAAGGGTGACATCGTCATGCAGTTCCTGAGTGAATCCATCATGCTGACCGTGATCGGCGGCTTCCTCGGCATCGGCGCCGGCGTGGGGATCGCCTTCTACATCCACCACCTGGGCAAACCCATCAGCCTCGGCTGGCAGCCCTTTGCCGCCGCCTTTGTCTTCTGCATATTGATCGGCCTGCTCTTCGGGGTCTATCCGGCCAGGAAGGCGGCCAACCTGGATCCTGTGCAGGCCCTGAACCAGTAAGTGAAGGTCTCGCGCAACATCATCATCTCCGGCAAGATCCTGCTGGCGCACAAGATGCGAACCGTGCTCTCGCTGTCAGGGATTGTCGTCGGCATCTGCGCCGTGATCACCATGGTCGCCATTGGCCGCGGCACCGAGCGCCAGGTGATTTCCCAACTGACGAGCATGGGCCAAAACCTTCTCATCGTCAATTCCGGCCAGGTGAAGATCATCGCCGGCCGCGCCCGGCAGACCAGGACGGTTACCACCCTGGAAGCCCATGACGCGGAGCAGCTCATGGCCCGGGCCCGGGTCATCAACTACGCGGTGCCGGCCCAGAGCAAAAAACTGCCGGTCAAATATGGCAATCTCACCACCAGGACAACGATCACCGGCACCACGGCCGCAATCGTCAAGGTGCGCAACTATCACCTGCAACGGGGCAGGTTTTTTGATGAGGACGAAGACAGGGGGCGGCGCAGGGTGGCGGTACTGGGACAGACCGTGGCGACCAACCTGTTCGGGAAGGCGAATCCGCTCGGCGAGGTGGTGCGCCTGGGCCGGGTCCCCTTCACCGTGATCGGGGTCCTTGCCGCCAAGGGGCTTGACATCAATGGCGCCGACCAGGACGACCTGGTCATCGTCCCTCTGCACACGGCCCTCAGGCGCCTGTTCAACCTGTCCTATATCAACACCATTTACGTGCAGGCGGCCAGTGACAGGGACATGGAGCGGGCCGAGGCCGAGGTCCGCTCCATCCTGCGGGCGGCCCACCACCTGCACCGGGGCAGGGCCGATGATTTCACCATCCGGAACCAGGCCTCGGTCATCGAGGCACAGCGGGAAAGCAGCCAGACATTTACCCTGCTCATCGGCAGCATTGCCGCGGTCTCTCTCCTGGTCGGCGGCATCGGCATCCTGGCGGTGATGTTGATCTCCGTGCGCGAGCGGACCAGGGAGATCGGCCTCCGCATGGCGGTGGGGGCCAGAAAGAGCGATATTCTCGTCCAGTTTTTAGGCGAGGCGCTTCTCCTGGGTTGTGCCGGCGACATTATCGGCGTCGGCATTGGCACGGCGGCATCGGCAATGATCGCCTGGTTCGCCCGGTGGCCGTTGGTCCTGCCCATTGACCTGATCGTCCTCGCCTTTGCCGCCACCCTGGGCATGGCCATCGTCTTCGGTGTCTACCCGGCAGTCAAGGCCGCCGGCCTCGACCCCATCAAGGCCCTGCAGTTCGAATAGTGCGGGCCTGGCCAGGGATATGTTGTTTCCTGGCAGAATGTTTCAGCAATGGTTTTCTGGACAAGCGATCCGATGTGGCAAGCACCCTTTCTCACCTGCTCCACCTGCGGACAAAGGGGGCATAGAAGGTGTGGTCTGCAACCGTGGCGCCGCGATGGCCGACAATGGCCGAGGCAAATTCCTGCGCCCGCTGGAGTGTTGTCTGCATGGCCCAGCCCCGGACCAGGCCGAGGAGGACGACCGCGCTGAAGGCGTCACCTGCACCCACTGCGTCAACGACCCTGCAGGCGGTTGCCGGCGAGACCTCGTGCTGTTGTCCGTCCTGCTCAAAGACGGTGGCGCCATGTTTTCCCCGGGTCAGGATCAGGGCCTGGAGGCGCAACCTGGCAACCACGTCCGTGGCCCGTTGCCGCAGCGTGCCCCTGCCGGCAAAGAGGAGGGAGAATTCTTCCTCGTTGAGCTTGAGCCATGAGACGTCCTCGAGGAGGGAGAGGACGGTTGCCCGTTCCCACCAGGGGGGACGCAGGTTGACATCCACAAAGACCGGCTTCCGGAGGCGGTCTTTCAGTTTTGCCAGGGCGGTGCGGGCGTCGTCTGCCCAGAGGGCGAGGGAGCCGTGGTAGAGCAGGGCCGCCGCGGGAAGATCGTGTTCCGGGGCATGAATGTGTCCCCAGGCGTCGTCGGGTGAGATGGTGTAGGTCGGCTCACCCCTGTCCAGGCGGATGGCAACCTTGCCGGTG
>WFUT01000046.1 GCA_015484845.1 Desulfobulbaceae bacterium | reverse complement strand
CCTCTGTTCAGGACGGTATAACGGCGCCCAGTTGCTGCAGGTCGGCGCCGCCCGGTTTCTGGAACACGCGCAGGTGAAACCAGGGCAGGGCGGCCAGCAGGTGGTCGAAGATATCGGCCTGGATGGCCTCGTAGTTGGCCCAGGCCTGGTCGCCGGAAAAGACGTAGATCTGGATCGGCAACCCCTCGGGGCCCGGCTCCAGGTGGCGGACCAGGAAGGTCATGTCCCTGCGGATCTTGGGATGCTGTTGCAGGTAGGCGGCGATATAGGCCCGGAAGATGCCGACATTGGTCTGGCGGCGGCCGTTGATCATCACCGTGGTGTCCACGCCGTGCGCCCGGTTGTATTCCTCGATCTGCCGCTGTTTCTCCCTGACATAGTCCGTGATGAGGGCGATCCTGGCAAAGTCCTCCAGTTCGTCGTCGGTGATGAAGCGGATGGAGTTCATGTCCAGGTGCAGGGAGCGCTTGATGCGCCTGCCGCCGGATTCGGCCATGCCGCGCCAGTTCTTGAAGGACTTGGCGATCAGCTGGTAGGTGGGGATGGTGGTGATGGTCTTGTCCCAGTTCTGCACCCGCACCGAGTGGATGGAGATGTCCAGCACCTCGCCGTCGGCGCCATGGGAGGGCATCTCGATCCAGTCGCCGACCCGCAGCATGTCGGTGCCGGTGAGCTGGATCGAGGCCACGAAGCCCAGGATCGAGTCACGGAAGACCAGCATGGTGACCGCGGTCAGGCCGCCCATGACCGAGAGCAGGCCCCAGGGTGAGCGGTCGGTGAGGATGGCGAGCAGGAAGATGGCGCCCAGGACAAAGGTGATGATCCGGGCCGCGTCCACGTAGCCGCTGATGGTGGTCCCCCGGCCGCGGCGCAGCAGGCGGTGGATGTCGTTGATGGCGCCCAGGAGGGACAGCGTCACGCCCATGGTGACGATGACAAAGCCGCACATGATGAGCCGGCCCAGGATGTCGGCGGCCGGGTGGCCCGGCGGCAGGAGCAGGTCCCTGGCCAGGTAGAGGATGGTCACCGGCACGAACCAGGACAGCCGCTGGAAAAAGCGGTTGGAGAGGAGCAGGTCGTCCCAGTGCAGCCTGTTTTTCCGGATCACGTGGCTGACCAGCCGGACCAGGACCCGGCGCACGATCCAGGTGGCGACCAGGGCCGCGAGCAGGACCAGGCAGGTGATGATGCCATAGGCAAGGGGCAGGGCCAGCCGTTCCGAGATGCCCAGGCCGTGCAGGAAGGCAATGAGCCGGAAATCAAGCATCAACGATCTCCCGGATCCACTGTTCCACCTGGGCCCGGGTGGGCAGGAGGCCCGAGCTCTTGAGCCGGCCGTTGAGGACCAGGGCCGGGGTATGCAGGATGCCGGCCCGGCCGATCTCGTCAGGGTCGTGGACCTGTTCGATGGCCGCCGCGATCCCCATCTCGTCCAGGATCTCCATGACCATGGTCTGGAGGCTGTTGCAGGAGACGCAGCCGGGCCCGAAGATGCGTACCTCCAGGACCGGGTGTTCGCGTTCCCCGCGCTGCATGTGCAGCCGGTACTCGCGGAGCAGGGCCTGGCGGTACTCCTGTTCCCGGCCGGGCGGGATATAGTTCCTGCCCTTGATCTCGGTAAAGAGGAGGTCCGCGGCCAGCTCTTCGTCCAGGTTCAGGGCCGCGATCCGGTTCAGGGCCTGGTCCAGGCCGATCAGGCCGACACTGACCGCGCCCAGGCGAATGGTGCGGGATGTTGCTGCGTCCATTGTTTTTTGCTCTGCGGTTGTCATCCGGTTGGTTTGCTGTTGACCAAATGGTACACAATGGCGGGCCGGCCGTAAACCGGGAACTCGGCCCCTGGCCGCGGCCTGTCGCTTTTTCTCCTGGCACTCGCACCTGCCGCTGCTATAGTGGACCCATGCAATCTGAATCGACCTTCATACCCCTGGACAGGGTCCTTGCCCTTCTCGGTGCCGATCTCCTGGCCGTGCTCACGGATATCCACCGTGTCCTGCCCCATGAACTCTACCTGGCCGGCGGCACGGTACGCGACCTGCTGCTCGGCCGCGACCCGGCCGACATCGATCTCGCCGTCCCTCACCAGGCCCGGAGGTGGGCACGCCGCCTGGCCGATGAGACCGGCGGCGCCTACGTGGCGCTCGGCCGGGAGGAGGACGCGGCCCGGGTGGTCTGGCGGGGCGAGGAGATCGATTTCTCCGCCTTTCGCGAGGGTGCCGCCACCATCCGGCAGGAGCTGACAAAACGTGATATCACGGTCAACTCCCTGGCCGTGCGGATCGACGGCCTGCTGGCAGGGAGGCGGGAACAGTGGCCTGCCGCCCTCGAGGTCATTGATCCCGCCGGCGGGCTCCGGGACCTGGAGGAGCGGCTGATCCGCACCACCTCGCGCCATTCCCTTGTTGCCGACCCCCTGCGGCTGCTGCGTATCTTCCGTTTTGCCGCGGTGCTCGACTTTGAAATCGATCCCGGCACCCTGGAGCAGGCAGGACGCCGGCGGCAGCTGATCGGCCGGGTGGCGGCGGAACGGATCAGCCACGAGCTCGACCTGGTCATGGCCTCGCCGCGCGCCCACCAGGCCTTTGCCGCCATGGCCGCCATCGGGCTTCTCTGGGAGATCATCCCGGAGCTCAAGGCCGGTGTCGGCATGGCGCAGCCGGCCAGCCACCACCTGGATGTCTTTGCCCACTGCCTGGAGACCCTGGCCCAGATGGAGAAGATCCAGCAGGAACCGGGTCGCTGCTTTCCCGGGCACGGTGAAATTTTCCGCTCCTACCTGGACCGGGACCGCAACCGCGTCCGGCTCAAGTGGGCCGCCCTGCTCCACGATGCGGGCAAGCCGGTGACCTATGGCATCAACGAGGACAAGGGCGGCCGGATCACCTTCTACAACCACGACCTGAAGGGCGCGGACATCCTGGCCGATCTCGCGGCCCGCCTGCGCTGGAGCCGCGAGGACACCAAGGTGGTGGCCGGCCTGGTCACGGCCCACATGCGGCCCTTTTTCCTGGCCAACGTGGAGCGCAAGGGAGAACTCTCGCTCAAGGCCTGCCTGCGGCTGGTCAGGACCATGGGGGACGACCTGCCGGGACTGTTTCTGCTCGCCATGGCCGATTCCCTGGCCGGCAAGGGCGAGGGCCGGCCCGAGGAGATGGAGGGAGAGGTGGCAGCGCTCTTTGCCCGCCTGGAGGAGGTGCGGCGGCAGAACGTGGTCCCGGTTCGCCAGGCGCCGCCGCTCATCACCGGCCGTGACCTGATCGAGGAGCTGCACCTTGAGCCCGGTCCGATTTTCCGCCACATCCTGGCCAGGGTGGAGGAGGCACAGATGGAGAAGACGATCTCCAGCCGCGACCAGGCCCTGGCCCTGGCCGCGGCCTGCGCCCGGCAGGCGCAGGAGAAGCGGTGTGACCACCCGCGGGATGGGGCTCCGTAGCCGGCCGGGGCCGTCCGGGCGGCGAGCCCCGTCGCCTTCCCCTGCAGGGGCCCGCGGTATGACATGCATGCCGGTTGGCCTGGCTGGGCGATGATGGCGTGCCGGTGAACTTTTCGCTGGTGGAACAGGACAGGATGCTCGGCCGGGGAGCGCGGCCGCCTGTCGCTAACGTGCCGCCGCAGGGGGCGTAGACGCCGGAGATATCCCTGC
>WFUT01000045.1 GCA_015484845.1 Desulfobulbaceae bacterium | reverse complement strand
TTGGACGCAAAGACGACGACAGCGCCAGGCCATGAAGACCGAGCCCCCCGAAGCCTGCCCTGTCCCGCCCGCCGCCATTCTCCGCCTTGACAGCCAGGGGCGGATCACTGCCGTCAACAGCCGGGCAGAGCAGCTCCTCGGCCAGCCCGCCGCCGGCCTGATCGGCCGGAAAGGGACCGAGGTTATCTGCGGCCACGACCGGGACGGCCTCCTGGGCGCCCTCTGCGCCATGGCAGAGGAGGGATGCGGCCCCGTGAGCCGGCTGATGCCGCTGCCCCGGCACGGGGAAACGAAACAGCGGTCGGTCCTCGCCTCCATCATCCCCCTGCCCGGCCGGGACGGAACACCGTCCGGCGCCCTCATCTGCCTGCAGGAGGCGGACAGTCCCTCCTTCATCCACCGCCTCGCCCTGGACAGCATAAGCGAGGGTGTTCTCACGGTTGATGACCGCCTGCGCATCACCTCTGCCAACGCGGCCGCGGCGGAACTCACCGGCCGACCGCCGGACCAGCTTCCCGGCATGGCCTGGTCCGCCCTCTTTGCCGGTGCGGACAGCGGCGGGGAAGATCCCCTGGCCGAGGCCATGCGGACCGGCGCCAGGGTCAGCGACCGGGCCATCCACCTCCAGCAGCCGGACGGCACCATCCTGCCGGCCTCTGCCACCGCGGCCCCCCTGTGCGGCCCCGGCGGGGAGACGGCCGGCGGCGTGGTGATCCTGCAGGGCTCCCCCTCAAGTATCCGGGCCCGCATGGTCCTGGACTCCATGGCCGACGGCGTCTTCACCGTTGACCGCAACTGGAAGATCACCTCGTTCAACCGGGCCGCCGAAGAGATCACCGGCTGGCCGGCCAGGGAGGCCCTGGGCGTGTCCTGTTCCGAGGTCTTCCGGGCCAGCATCTGCGGCCGGGAATGCGCCATTGCCGAAAGCCTCTATTCGGGCGCCCCTTCCTGCAACCGCTCCATTGTCATCCGTCACCGGAACGGGAAAAAGATCCCGGTCTCCATCAACGCCGCGCCGCTGACAGACAGCCACGGCAATATCATCGGCGGGGTGCAGACCTTCCGCGACCTGTCCGCGGTAAGCAGCCTGCGCAGGCAATCGCCCGTCGGCAGCCACGGCATGGACGAGATCGTCACCAGGTCGCCGGTCATGCAACGTCTGCTCGCAATCACCGCCGAGATAGCCAGGAGTCCCTCCACGGTCCTGATCCAGGGCGAGAGCGGTACGGGCAAGGAACTCTTTGCCCGCGCCATCTACAATGCCAGCGACCGCAGGGACAAACCTTTTGTCATCGTCAACTGCGGCGCCCTGCCCGAGACCCTGCTCGAGTCCGAACTCTTCGGGTACAAGGCCGGGGCCTTCACCGACGCCCGCCAGGACCGGCAGGGACGCTTTGCCGCCGCCGAGGGCGGCACCCTCTTCCTGGACGAGATCGGCGATATCCCCGGCAGTGTCCAGGTCAAGCTGCTGCGGGTGCTGCAGGAGAGGATGTACGAACCCCTGGGCTCCAGCGAGCCGGTGCGGGCGGATGTCCGTATCATCACGGCCACCAACCGCGACCTGCAGGCCCTGGTCCGGGAAGGGACCTTCCGCGAGGATCTCTACTACCGTCTCAACGTGGCCAGGATCCAGCTGCCTCCGCTGCGGGAACGGCAGGAGGACATCCCCCTGCTCATCGACCACTTTATCGGGAAATTCCGGGCCCGGCAGGACAAGGACATCACCGGCATCTCGGAGCCTGCCCTGCAGATCCTGATGCGCCACGACTTTCCCGGCAATATCCGCGAACTGGAAAACGTCATCGAATATGCGTTCATCCTCTGCCAGGGCGGGCTCATCCTGCCGGAACACCTGCCCGAACCCCTGGCGCCGGTGCCTGATCACCGGGCGCCGGGCCTGGCCGCCGGGGCCGCGCCCATGGCCCTGGAAGAGATCGAGAAACAGGCTGTCTGGCTGGCGCTGGAGCGGAACCGGTGGAGAAAGATGGCCACCTGCCGCGAGCTGAAGATCTCCAAGGACACCCTGCGAAGAAAGATCAGGAAATACGGCCTCAGGAACCCGCTGCACAGGGAGCTCCCGGGACAGGAGGAATAGGGAAAGAGGCGACCGGATCCTCGGCATGGCCCGGGCCCCGTTCCCCCTGCCGCGAACAGGCAACACGCCGGCCACTGCCACCCCTTGACGGACCCCCGGAAAGGGGTTATATTTTATATTGTTGAAATTTCGGCAATAAACAACATGCCAACCAGGACCGCACACCTGCCTGCCAGGGAAGTACGGCACGATGCCAGGAGGGGGACGTGTTTGCAGACCGAAGAGATGCCGGCAGAAGGCTGGCCCGGGCCCTGGAGCGGTTCAGGAACAGCGGTGCCCTTGTCCTGGCCATTCCGAGGGGCGGTGTCGAGGTGGGCTACGAAGTGGCCCGCTATCTTGATACCGACTTCTCCCTCCTGATCTCCCGCAAACTCCCCTTTCCCGACAACCCGGAATCGGGATTCGGCGCCATTGCCGAGGACGGCAGCCTCTATCTCAACGAATTTGCCGCCAGGGCCGTGCCGCCGGAGACCATGAGGACCATCATCGAGCAGCAGCGGCAAGAGATCAAAAGACGGATCAGGACCCTGCGCAACGATGAACCCCTGCCCCCTCTCCGGGGCCGGACCGTGATCCTGGTCGACGACGGCATTGCCATGGGCTCCACCATGATGGCCGCCATCCGCCTCTGCCGGGCCGCCGGGGCCGCGGCAGTCATCGTGGCGGTCCCCGTGGGAGGCGAACGGATAACAGCAGAGATCGGCAGGCTGGCGGACGGCATCGTTGTCCTGGAGGTACCGCCCATCTACTATGCCGTGGCCCAGGTCTACAGGAACTGGTACGATGTCTCCGACGAGGAGGTCCGGAGCATCATGGCCAGGTGGCGGGCAGAACACCCGGCAGGATAAGTGGTCAGAGGCACCGCGCGCCGTAAGGTCCCCTGGCCGGTGACCAGTTACCCGGCAGGAGGACCCCAACCGCACCGGCCCTGCCCACAGGAAGGATCATGACCAGAGAACAGAAAGACGCAATGCTGCGCTCCATCGCCACTGACTGTCGCCTTACCAGTGGCTACACGGGAAAGGCGAGCCTCAGCCCCCGGGTGATGGAGGCCATGGCCACCGTGCCCCGGGAGGAATTCGTCCCGCGCCAGCTCAGGCAGCTGGCCTACGAGAACAGCCCCCTGCCCATCGGCGAGGGCCAGACCATCTCGCAGCCATTCATCGTGGCCCTGATGACCGATCTCCTCTGCCCGGACAAGGACGACGTCATGCTGGAGATCGGGGCCGGATCCGGCTACCAGGCGGCCATACTCTCCCGCCTGGTCAGGAAGCTCTACACCATCGAGGTTGTTCCCGCCCTGGCGGAACGGGCCGACCGGTTGCTGAAGCGGCTGGGCTATGACAACGTGGAGATCCGGCAGGGCGACGGCTACCAGGGCTGGCCGGAACACGCCCCCTACGATGGAATCATCGTCACGGCCGCCGCCGACCACGTGCCCCCTCCACTTAAGGAGCAGCTCAAACCCGGCGGCCGGCTGGTCATCCCCGTCGGCCGGCCCCATGGCGCCCAGGACCTGCTGCTCATCACGCGTGAGCAGGACGGATCGTTCACCAGCCGCAGCATCCTGCCGGTGGCCTTTGTCCCCTTTACCAGAAGACAGAAACCAGGGGACAGCACGCCAGCCTGACCCGGCCCCTGCCCCCTGTCTTCCGGCTTCTGACAGGCTAGCTGTCACGGTGCCAGGTGAGGCGAATGGTCTTGTCGCCATCACCGTAGGCAAAGGACAGCTCGCCCTGGTAGGCCCTGTGGACGGCCTCGCCTATCCTGCGGGCGATATGGATCCCCGTGGTGGTGATCGAGAGGATATTCTCACCCTCTTCCACGGTCATGATCCGCTCCATGGGATGGAGTTCCTTTTCCTGCTTTTCCTCGTTGCGGATCAGGTTGAGAATCTCCTTGCCATGGCTTGCCAGGAAACTCCCCTTCAGCTCCAGGAATCCGGCCGGATAGTTGTCCTCCACACGCTGGCAGGCGGGGCAGATCACCCTGTTTGCATCCACCGGCGCCTCGCCCCAGGTCCACCGCCCCTCGGTAAAGAGAGCGCCGCATCGCGTACAGACGGTCGGTTCCGGCCATTTCTCCGTCTCGCGGTAAGGATCATGCTCCTTTTCCTGTACCAGCCTGTCACGACGTCCGTAGATTCCCTTGTCCATGCTGTAACCTCCTGCAGTTGACAGTTACCCCGTACCAAGCGCCCGATCCTCCGCGCGGCTGCCGGACGGGGAGATCCGGCCGGGAGTTCGGGGCACGGCCCGGGGAGTTCAGTACCGCACCGACCTGCCCGATCCCGGCTGATTGCCAGGGGCCGGCCCTGCGGACGCCTTCCGGCGCGTGCGGATGGCGTTTTCCTGAACGTCTCTGGCCTGTGCAGGAAACTATATGACAGGAAGGGGGTGCGGGAAAGAGGCGGCAGCTGTTTTTTGCCGCCGGCCCGGCGGCGCGGCCGGATGATCCCGGACCTGCAGAAAGGAGGCAAGAAACCGCACCGGGTTCCAGGCGCCGCGAGCGGTTACAGCGCAGCCGTTACCCGGCAGGGACAACGCCGGGACAGGCGCGGGCGATGCTTCACGGTTTCCGTGCCCGGACGAACGTGGCTCGCCCGGGCCGGAAACAGGATAAAATGGCGCAGAGCGCCTGGGGAGGTGTTGCACCGCAAAGCGGTGCAACAAGAGTAACCATCCTCCATGTTCCCTCCTGAACCCCGGCCATCACCTCAACCTCGTGACACCGCTCTGCGGTGTCACGTAATGGTTCCCTGCCCATCTTTTAGTATTGATTGTGCCCGCTCTGCGGGCATGGATGATTATGTACTGAATTGCAAAACGTATACCACTTGTATGCAATTCACCACCGCTATCTTGTCCAAAAATACAACCATATTGTGATTGGTGTCTTAAGAGGTCTGTATTACCAGTTCTCGCCCAGGAGCTCGAAATGGGCCCGGGGATGGGCACAGGCGGGGCAGACCTCGACGGCCTCCGTGCCGGTGTGGATGTAGCCGCAGTTGCGGCAGCGCCAGGTCACCGGCTTGTCGCGCTTGAAGACGCGGTCGGCCTCGATATTGGCCAGCAGGTCACGGTAGCGTTTTTCATGCTGCTTCTCGGCCACCGCGATGGCCAGGAAGACGCCGGCGATCTCGTCAAAGCCCTCCTCGCGGGCCGTTTTGGCGAACTCGGGATACATGGTCGTCTGTTCGTAATTCTCGCCGGCCGCTGCCTCGCGCAGGTTTTCGGCGGTGGTGCCGATGACCCCGGCCGGAAAGGCGGCGGCGATCTCCACCTCGCCCCCTTCCAGCATCTTGAAGAGGCGCTTGGCGTGTTCCTTCTCCTGGTTGGCCGTCTCCTCGAAGATGGCGCTGATCTGGACGTATCCTTCCTTCTTCGCCTGCGAGGCAAAGTAGGTGTAGCGGTTCCTGGCCTGGGATTCACCGGCAAAGGCGGTGAGGATATTTTTCTCCGTCTGTGTTCCCTTCAATCCTGACATGGTTCTCCCTCTGTAATGAGTTGTTGTGTTTTCGAGTGGCGGGCTCCCGCACCGGCCGTACCGGCAGGTGCCGACCCGGGTAAGAATAAACCAGAAACAATAATTTTTCCAGGCCAAAGGCCTGAAACCTGCATCCTGCAATTGGCAATTTTGCCGGAGATACGATGTATCAAGGGCGCAAACGAAGAAAGACGCCTCGGACCAGGAAGACTAGGCCTCGGCCGCCACCTTTTCCCGGGCGAGGCAAGAGTTGCAGACGCCGCGGACGATGACGTTACGGCTGCTTATCCTGCCGAGCCGTTCCAGGCTGGCGGGCCGGGCACACCCCTTGTCGAATGTCTCCCAGACAAAATCGATAATGGAATGGCAGCGGTCACATATGAAGTGGTGATGCCTCTCCAACTGCACCTCGAAGCGGGCCTGGCTCTCCACGGTCTCCACCCTTGCTATCAGCTCCCTCTCCTCGAAGGTGGCAAGGGTCCGGTAGACCGTGTCCAGGGAAAGGGTCGGCATCTGCCGCTGCAGCCGCCTGTAGAGGGTCTCGGCCGAAGGGTGGTCCGTTGACCGGATCAGCTCGCGGTAGATCTCCAGCCGCTGGTGTGTCAGCTTCAACCCGGCGTCACGACAGGCCTGTTCAAAATCGGCGAGCCTGGCCTCTATCTGTTTCTTGCTTCTGGTCATCCTGCTGCTCTGCCTCATGGCGCTGTGCCTGTGCGGGCCGGGAACCGGGCACCTGGATCCTGTAGCCTGGAGATGAAGAAAAGATCTTCTTTCTGTCGCATCGGTTGCACTAACCTGTTTGCCTCTCCCGGGCCACTGGCCGGGCGAGAGGATTTTTCTCCATCTTCCTGCCCCACTGGGTGGGCGATTTCACCAGATCTGCTTCCTTATCAATAAATTGAAGCATCGTTGCCTCTATGGCCTCCTGGTACCTCGCATCTGCGGCGACCCGCCAATTGCAGGATCCAGATAATAAAAAGAATGTTAATAATAATCTATATTCATTAACGGAGGTTGTCAATACCTATTTTCAATTGCGCCCCACCCCGGCCTGCCACACGGTGCCAGGGGGGGACATGGAACTTCTCGCTAGCGGCAGGCCACGGAAAAGGCCGCGCCGGAAGAAAAACAGCGCAGAAAACGTTTTACCACCAGGGGATCCGTGGTAATATGGCCCTGGTTGACCACGGGGACAGATGTACCACAACGAGGCAGGCAAAAGGTCTGCGCCGCCGGCAAGGGCCGGGGAAATGTTTGCCCAAGGAGCACGATATGCATCGCTTCAAGAAGATCCTGCTGGTTTACGACGACACACCACCAGGCGCAACAACCCTGGCCAAGGCGGTGGACCTGGTGGAACGGAACGAGGGCCACCTGACAGTGGTATCGGTGATCGATGAAATTCCGAAGGATTACCGCATGCTGCTCACCGCCATGACCCCTGACGAGATCATGACCCTGGCCCGCAAGGATGCCCTGGCCCGGCTGGAGGAATACATCGCCCCCTTCTCCGAGACCGGACGGATCAGCACCAGGGTGCTCACCGGCCAGGAGTCCATCGCCATTATCCGGGAGGTGCTGCGCAACGGCCACGACCTGGTGATGAAGACGGCGCGTGGCATGGGCGGCAAGCTGGGCATGCTGTTCGGCAGCACGGCCATGCACCTGCTGCGCAAGTGTCCCTGCCCGGTCTGGATTCTGAAGCCGGAGGAGAACCGCCGGTTTTACCGCCGCATCATGGCGGCGCTGGACATCCTGCCCGCCGAGGTCGAGGAGAACGATCTCAACAGGAAGATCATGGAGCTGACCATCTCCATGGCGGAGATCGAAGGCAGTGAGATCCACATCGTGCACGTGGCCGAAAACCCGGATGACCATCTCCTGCTGGGCAAGCTGGACATCCCGCCCGACGAGATCGGCAAATGGAACCGGGAGATCCGCAACATGCGCATCGGCAAGCTCGATGAGTTCCTGGAACGGTTCGACCTGGCGGAACTGCCGCACCAGGAGCATGTCCTGCAGGGCTGGGCCGACGAGGAGATCCCGCGGTTTGCCAGCCAGTACAGCATTGATCTCATTATCATGGGCACCCTGGCCCGGGCCGGGATACCGGGCCTCTTCATCGGCAACACCGCGGAAAAGATCCTGCACAGGGTGAACTGCTCGGTCCTCGCGGTCAAGCCGGACGGTTTCATCAGTCCCGTTACCCTTGATGAAGATTAGAAGCGGCACCCTCTTCAAGGCCTTCCTGCTGTTCTCCATGATTGCGGGGATCAGCCTGCTCCATTACGGAACCGAGCGGCACTGGGTCCGCTACCACGCCTTTTTCGGCGAGCTCTACTTTCTGCCCATCGTCCTGGCCGCCCTCTGGTTCGGCCTGCGAGGGGCGCTGATCACCTCCGCGGTCATCACCCTCTGCTATATCCCCTTCATTGCCTGGACCTGGCAGAACTTCTCCTCCGCCGACATCGACCGCCTGGTCTCGGTCGCCCTGTACAACGGCCTGGCAGTGCTGGTGGGCGTGCTCAAGGGACGGGAGGAGGCGGTACACGAGCAGCTGGTCCAGGCCGAGGGGCTGGTGGCCGTGGGCAGGTCCCTGGCCGCGGTGGCGCACGACCTCAAGGCCCCGCTGGTGGTCATCGGCGGTCTCACCAGGCGGGTGTGGCAGAAACTGGGTGACGAGGATCCGGCCCGGGAAAAACTGGCCATCGTCATGCGCGAGACCAGCCGCATGGAGAACATGACCCGGGACATGCTCGACTTCTCCCGGCCGCTCACCCTGCACCGGGCCGATATCGACCTGGACGCCACCCTGCGCAACAGCCTGGCCCTGGCCGGCGAGGCAGCCAGGCAGCGGAACGTCACCCTGGCCTACGAACCGGAACCGGACCTGCCCCGAATCGCCATGGACGGTACCCGGGTCGAACAGGCCATTGTCAACCTGCTGCTCAACGGCATCCAGGCATCGCCCGCCGGCAGCACCGTGACCCTGCGCGCCCGCCGCGCCGCCGATGGCATCATCGTGGACGTGATCGATTCCGGCGACGGCATCCCGCCTGACCAGCGCCGCAAGGTCTTTGATCCCTTTTTCACCACCAAGAAGGAGGGAACAGGCCTTGGCCTGCCCATTGTCAGGAAGATCATCGAGGCCCATGGCTGGTCCATGGTCATCCTGGACCGGACCGGCAGGGGAACAATCTTCCGCATCGCCATCTCCTGAGCCGCCCTGCCCTCCTGCATGCCAGCAGATTCCCCGGCAGCGGATGCCCCTGCCACTGCTCTTCCCATCCCTGGCCATGACCGCTTCCGGGGCGCGAACACCCCGGGTCGCGGAACGTCGTCGGCTGACCGCCGGTGCGGTGCCCGTTCTTTTGCCATCCTGGCAGATGGGTGTGCCATTCTGGCAGATCCATCTGGATGTCTCCGGTGACATTTCTTGAAATCATTGAACTTTTTCAACTGGCACGGGAATAGCTACAGGAGAGACAAATACAAAAAAACACCCATCCACTTCAGGAGGAACGACAATGACCACAACAGCCACCAAAACCCACGTACAGAGCAACGTCAACACCCAGGCCGAGATCTCCAGGGGAGCCGTTGTCTCCCTGGCCACTGCAGGCGCCCTCATCGGCACCTGGGCCTTTGCCAGCCTGGCCACGGCCATGGTTATGACCGGTGGCCCCATCTCCCTGGTCCGCGCCTGGGCCGGTGCTGTTATGGGCCTGTAAGACCTCGGGAACCTTTCTTTTCCTCTCTCCGGCCAGAAAGGCTCCTCGTACCCCGGATACACCTGTATCCGGGGTATTTTTTATTGTTTCCCCTGCCTGCCCCGCCGCACCTCCCCCCTTCCGCGTGCCATCGCCTGCGACAGTCCGAATACACCCTGCAGATACAACACGTTACAAAACACACTCCCTGCCAGGACAGGATGAAAATGACCCCTCCTGTTTGAGAATCGCGCCACCGGATGTATAATAGAGGTACCTCCCGGTGCCCCCGAAACAGGCACAGGAGAAATGAACAC
>WFUT01000044.1 GCA_015484845.1 Desulfobulbaceae bacterium | reverse complement strand
GGTGAAGGATTTTTTTCTTCATTTTCTCGCCCTTCGGGATTGGCAATTTTACCGAATCTGCTTCGTTATCAAGGGCTTGAAGTATTCGTATACGTCTGCGCCCTTGATGCCTCGCATCTCCGGCAAAATTGCCAATTGCAGGATTTAGGTGAAAAGCTTCTCGATCTGCTTTTCTATCTTTTTCTCGTCAGTATTCTTGGCCAGGGAGAGTTCCTTTACAAGCAGGTTCTTTGCCGTGTCCATCATCTTACGTTCACCGTAGGAGAGATCCTTGTCCTCCTTGAGGATGAACAGGTCACGCAGGACAACGGCCACCTCGAACACCGAACCTGTCTTGATCTTCTCCATGTAGTCCCGGTAGCGGCGGTTCCACGTCTGGGAACTGATCTTGACATCCCTGTCCTTGAGGATGTCGATGACCTTTTTCACCTCGTCCTTGGAGATGATCGCCCTGAGGCCGACATTGTCACTGGTGGCAGTCGGAATCATGATGGTCATGTCGTTGTCAAGGATCTTCATCACGTAGAAGGATTGATCGACACCACCAACGTTTTGTGTTTCTATGGCCTCGATGAGTCCAACACCATGGGCCGGATACACAGCCATATCACCTGCTGAAAACACAAGCTCCTCCTGAAAAATATCATAAAATTTTACCGGCAGTTGGGCCGGAAAACCGCACGGAAAGCCCGTACAATTTTATAATATACCATATTTTTCCGGGATTGGCAAAAAAGAGTGTTGACCTGTGCGGCCATGGCGGAAACAGGGGTCGTGCCCGCGCCCCTGACCGATGATGGGGGTACGGCGGTCCGGGCCGCGGCCGTCAGGCCGGCCGGGGCCTCATCGCCTGTTGATCTCGTTCATGCAGGCCTCTATTCCCTGGTCGATGAACAACCGGATGGCCCGGTCCGTCTTTTCGAGGTTCTCCTCCAGGGTTGCCAGTTCCTGCCCTGAAAAACGGGCCAGGACCCAGCGGTCCACGGGCATGCCGGCCCCGCCCTCCCCTGCCGGCGGCCGGCCGATGCCGATCTTGACCCGGGCAAAATCCGTACCGCCCAGGTGACTGATGAGGGAGCGGATGCCATTGTGGCCGCCGGCACCGCCGCGGGCCACGACCTTGATCCGGCCGGCCGGGAGATCGAGATCGTCGTGGAGCACGAGAATGTTCTCCCTGCGGATCCTGAAATAGTCGACAAACCTTCGCACGCACTCGCCGGAGCGGTTCATGTAGGTCCGGGGCTCGAGGAGAATCACCGGGCTGCCGGCCAGGCGCAGGCGGCAGTAGGCCCCCTGCCAGCGGCTGGAGGAGAGAGGGCAGTCGACACTGCGGGCAAAGTGGTCCACGGCCAGGAAGCCGGCATTGTGCCTGGTCAGGGCGTAGCGGGAACCGGGGTTGCCCAGTCCGACGATCAGGTAGTCCGTATCAGCCATGGAAGGAGAAGAAGAGGCAGGAAGCGGGACAGGGGCGGGCGGATTGCCGCGGAAAAACGGGCCGGGAAAGCAGAGCTCCCCGGCCCGGGTATCACGGTCCCTGCGGCCGCCCGCGGCCCGTGCAGCGACAGGAAGAAAAGGCTAGTAGACCGTCACGCAGACAACGCCGGGATCATCGAGCATCTCCACGTTGGCGGGCAGCTCCAGGTCGCCGAAGGTCAGGCCGGCGCCGCCCCGCTCCAGCGGCGTGATGTCGGTGGTGATGGCGTCAGGAATGTCCAGGGCCCGGCCGCGCAGATGGACAACATCCTTGAACACCTGCAGCTCGCCACCCATGTCCACACCCTTGGCAGTACCGGTGAACTCGAGGGGAACCTCGAAGTCCAGGGGCTTGTCCAGGTCGATCTCGAGCAGGTCGACATGGATAACCCGGTCAGTGACCGGATCCTGCTGGATCTCCTGGACCAGGACATGGTGCTGCCGTTTGTCATCGCCCTCCACGTCCAGGGTGATCACGGCATTGCGGCCGTGGATGAAGAGCAGGTTCTTGTGCAGATCGACGGAATCGAACTGCAGTGGTATGGGCTGCGCGCCGCCGGAATAGCAGACACCCGGGACCTGGTTGTTCTTCCGCAGGCGCCGCATGGCACCCTTACCGAAAACCGTGCGGACCGCTGACGGTATATCTACCTGCAACATGATGGTTCCTCCTTCCTTTTTCAGGAGTAAAGCGTATGATATCGATTCGTTCGTAGAGTCAACAGGTTCCCACCTGAACCCTGCACTTCGCCACGCCCCTCGGCAGTGGCGGCCTGGCCGAGGATCCAGGTCTCAGACAAAGAGATAGCTCACCGAGTCCTCGGCATGGATCCTGCGGATCGCCTCGCCGAGCAGTTCGCCCACCGAGAGCACGGTGATCTTCTTGCATTTCCTGCCCTCATCCCGCAGGGGGATGGAGTTGGTCACCACCAGCGACTTGATACAGGATGCCTCCAACCGCTTGATGGCCGGGCCGGAGAGGACCGCGTGCGAGCAGCAGGCATGGACCTCCTTTGCGCCCTGTTCCCTGAGCTTCTCCGCGGCCCCGCAGAGGGTGCCGGCGGTATCGACCATGTCGTCAAGGAGGATGGCCGTCTTGCCGGTGACATCGCCGATCACGTGCATGGCCTCGCACTCGTTGGCCCGCTCGCGCCGCTTGTCGATGATGGCCAGGCCGGCGTTGAGCCGCTTGGCAAAGGCCCTGGTCCGCTCCACGCCGCCGGCGTCGGGCGAGACCATGATGACATTGTCAAAGGTCTCTCGGATGTACTTGAGGATGATGGGCGCGGCATAGAGATGGTCCACCGGGATGTTGAAAAATCCCTGGATCTGGCCGGCGTGGAGGTCCATGCACAGGACCCGCCGCGTGCCCACCGCCATGAGCATCTCGGCCACGGCCTTGGCCGTGATGGGCACACGCGGCCTCACCTTGCGGTCCTGGCGGGCATAGCCGTAATAGGGCATAACGGCCGTGATCCGGCGGGCCGATGCCCTGCGCAGGGCGTCGACCATGATGATCAGCTCCATGAGATGATCATTGACCGGGGTACAGGTCGGTTGAATGACAAAGACGTCGGTGCCACGGACGTTCTCCCCGATCTCCACCGAGATCTCGCCGTCCGAGAACTGTTTCACTTCAGCGGCGGCCAGCGGAATGTCCAGGTAGTTGCAAATCTCTTCGGCAATGGCCGGGTTGGCATTGCCGGTAAACACCTTCATAATATTCGGCATAACGGGAGCCTCGGAATTTGGCTGGGGCGGAGGGATTCGAACCCCCGAATGCAAGGATCAAAACCTTGTGTCTTACCGCTTGACGACGCCCCAATCGACCTGTTTTCACCTACATCCTGCACTTCAAGCATCTCCGGCCAACCCGCCCGTTGCAGGACCCGGGCGGCACCGGATTCTGTCTCCGGTCACGGACCGGCGCCGGTCGCGACCCTGCCGGGCCTCAACGGCCGGGGGACAGCGGTTCGACGAGAAAGACGGAAGCATAGTCCGCGTCCAGCCTCTGCCGGCACTGCCTGGCCAATGCCTCACGCTGTTTCGGAAAAAGGGCAAACACCGTGGGCCCGGAACCGGACATCATGGCCGCCTCGGCACCTCCATGGAGCAGGACCCTCTTGATCTCCCCGATCTCGGGATGGCGGCCGGCGGTTACCCTCTCAAGATCATTGACCATCATCGAAGAATCAACACCCTGGTCACCGGCGGGCACGGCCCCTGACGTCTCCTGCTCGTTATTTTGGGAACTATCCAGGTTAAATTCTTTTTCTGTCGATGTCAACGCCAAAGTCTCGTACACCCACCTTGTGGACACGGAAAAACCAGGGTTGACCAGCAGGACCAGGTAACCCTCGAGGGCCGGGGCCGGCGCCAGGACCTCGCCGATGCCCGTGGCCCGGGCAGCGGCAAGGCCGGAAACAAAAAAGGGCACATCAGCGCCCAGGGCAAGCCCCATCTCTGCCAGTTCCGGCCCGGTGCACCCTGCCCGGAAAAGCTCGTTCATTCCCAGGAGGGTGGCCGCGGCATCACTGGAACCACCACCCAGGCCGGCGGCAACGGGAATGGCCTTGTGCAGGACCAGCTCCACTCCCTGTGGCGCCCCGGCAAGGCGGTGTCCCATCCTGGAAAAAAAGAGGTCCGCGGCCCGGTAGACCAGGTTGTTGTCATCTTCCGGCAGCCCGCTGCCAGGGCACGCCAGCCGGATCCCCTGCCCGGCCGGCCGCAGCTCGAGACGATCGAACAGGGCCAGTTTCTGCATCAGGGTATCCAGGGTGTGGTAGCCGTCGGCCCGGCGGCCCGTGACCCTGAGCGTGAGATTGATCTTGGCCGGCGCCTTGAGAACCAGCGGCTGCAGACTCATGTCCGGGCCTGCTCAGGAATCCTGGGTGGCCTTGACGAACCGGATCTTGAGCTCGTAGAGCATCCTGGTCAGCAGTTCGTTCTCATGGGCATCCAGGTTGCCCCTGGTCTTCTCGGCAAGCATGGTCAGGGTATCGATGGTGTGGCGGGCAAGCTCGATGTCGCGCATCGTCTCCCCCGTCTCCGGGTGCGACAGTTCGCCGAGATGAAAAAGGGCCGAGGTGTTCAGCGACAGGATAAACGAGGAAAAGGAGACCTCGGGCATGACGCACCTGCCGTCCTTGTTGCGGACCCTGCCCTCGGGACACTCACCGCAGTTGTTCGATGACTCACTCATGGTTGCACGTTCTCTCCTTGGGTTGGCCTGACATTGTTCCAGCCGCGGCGCAAGCAGAGCTCCCGCGGCAGCCCCTGCCGCGGGAGGTGTGCATGGCCGGGTGCCGGTGGCCCCTCTCAGCCGTTGTAGGGGGGCAGCTCCAGGACCATGGCGTCGTCGATGTCAGGCAGGCTGCGGACCTTTTCCAGCAGATCACGGGAGACCAGGTTGTCGGTGTTGAGCAGGATGATATTCTGGTTACTGCTCTCCTCGCGGCCCACGGTCATGCTGGAGATATTGGTGCCGTTCTCTCCCAGGGTGGTCCCCAGGGCGCCGATGACACCGGGCTTGTCCTGGTTGTAGACCAGGAGCATGTGCCCGGCGGGCAGGGCCTCGAGCCTGAACGAGTTGAACCGGACCAGGCGGGGCTCCTTCTTGCCGAACACGGTGCCGGCCAGCAGGTTCTCGCCCTCGTTGGTCCGGACGGTGATCCGGAGGAGGTTGGTGAAGTCGGCGGCCTGCTTGGTCTTGGATTCAACCACCCGTATGCCCCGCTCCTTGGCGATCAGGGGCGCATTGACAAAGTTGACCGCGTCCTGGAGGATCGGGGTGAACAGCCCCTTGAGAAAGGCCACGGTCACCGGGCCGGTGTCCTGCTCGGCGAGGTCGCCGCTGAACTCCAGGTTGACCTCCTCCACGCCACCGCGGGCGATCTGCATGTGCAGGGAGCCCAGCATCTCGCCAAGGGTGATATAGGGCCCGACCTTGGCCAGGACGTCGTCGCTGACCGAGGGAACATTGACCGCGTTGCGCACAGCGCCCTTGAGCAGGTAGTCGGCGATCTGCTCGGCAATGGCCGAGGCCACGTTCTCCTGGGCCTCGCTGGTGGAGGCGCCGAGGTGCGGCGTACAGATGAAGTTGTTGAGCGAGAGCAGCGGCGTGGTCTCCAGGGTGGTGGGCTCCTTTTCGAAGACATCCAGGGCGGCGCCGGCGATCCGGCCCTCCTTGAGGGCCTCGTAGAGGGCCTCCTCGTCAACCACTCCGCCGCGGGCGCAGTCGATGAACATGGCGTCTTCCTTCATGGCGGCAAAGAAGTCGGTGGAAAGCAGGTGATGGGTCCCCTTGGTCAGCGGCGTGTGCACGGAGATGAAGTCGGCCCGCCTGGCCAGCTCGTCCAGCTCCACCAGCTCGACGCCGAGCTTCTCCACCAGTTCCAGCGGCATGAAGGGGTCATAGGCGATGACCTTCATGTGCAGCCCCTGGGCCCGGTTGGCGACAATGGAGCCGATGCGGCCGATGCCGACAATACCCAGCACCTTGCCCGAGACCTCGCGGCCCATGAACGACTTCTTCTCCCACTTGCCGGCCTTCATGGAGGCGGTGGCCTGGGGGATGTTGCGGGCAAGCGACATCATCATGGCGATGGCGTGCTCGGCGGCCGTGGTCGCGTTGCCGTCCGGCGCGTTCATGACCACGATACCCTTCTGGCTGGCAGCCGGGATATCGACATTATCGAGCCCGATGCCGGCCCTGCCCACCACCTTGAGCCTGGTGGCGGCCTCGATGATATCGGCACGCACCTTGGTGGCGCTGCGGATCACCAGGCCGTCGTATTCCGGGATAATGGCCTTGAGCTCCTCCGGTGGCAGGCCGGTGTTGACATCCACCTCCAGGCCTGCTTCCCTGAGTATCTTCTCGCCGATCGGCGCCAGGTTATCACTGATAAGGACCTTCATCTCTCTCCCCTTTTTCAGACCGGTTCAATAAGTAATATGGGTTTTCTGATCAATCAGGATCCCGCCGAACGGCGATCGGGCCGGTGCAGCAGGGAGCGCCGCAACAGTGCGGCTGCGCCCGCTCCCCGGCAGGAGATCCTTTTCTCGAAAAAATATGAAGTATAACTTTATTCGGCCTTCCAGACAACAGGAAAGTATGCATCTTCCCTTGAAGGGAATACTCTTTAGGGATATATTGCGAGGCTTATCAGAAAACAGGCCGGGGTCCGGGATTGATGCCGGCTGGCCCGGCTCTCCCCGCACGGCGGCGCCAGGACCCGGATTGCCGGCCCTCTCGTTTCCGCCATCAACATATCAAGGAGCCATGCGATGACCGAAGTCCGTGTCCGTTTCCCCCCCAGCCCCACCGGCTACCTCCACATCGGCGGGGCCCGCACCGCCCTGCTCAACTGGCTGTGGGCGCGGAAAAACAACGGCAAATTGATCCTGCGCATCGAGGACACCGACGCCGAACGTTCCACCCGCGAGTCCATCGAGGGGATCATCGACGGGCTGACCTGGCTGGGCCTGGACTGGGACGAGGGCCCCTACTTCCAGACCGAGTTTGCCGGCGAACACGTGGCGGCGGCCGAGAAGCTGCTCGCCTCGGGCCATGCCTACAAGTGTTTCTGCACCCGGGAAGAGCTGGAGAGGAAACGGGAGCAGGCCCTGGCCGAAAAGCGGGACGTCCGCTATGACGGCACCTGCCGCAACCTGTCGCCGGAAGAGATCCGGGCCCGCGAGGAGCAGGGGGTGCCGTATGTCATCCGTTTCCGGGTGCCGCACCGGCAAGGGGTCGTGGCCTACGAGGACAAGGTGCTGGGCAGGATCGAGCGGAGCTACGACGATATCGAGGATTTTGTGATTGTCCGCTCCAACGGCCGCCCCCTCTACCTGCTCTGCAACGTGGTGGACGATATCCGCGACCGCATCACCCACATCATCCGCGGCCAGGACCACATGTCCAACACCACCCGCCAGGTCCTGCTCTACGAGGCCCTGGGAGCGAAGACACCGGTATTCGCCCACATGCCCCTGACCCTGGACCTGCAAAAAAGAAAAATCTCCAAGCGCAGCCACGGCGAGATCGTCTCGGTGCAGTTCTACCGGGAACGGGGATTTTTGCCCTGGGCCCTGTGCAACTTCCTGGCCCTGCTCGGCTGGAACCCGGGCACGGACCAGGAGATCTTCTCCCGCCAGGAGATGATCGAGGCCTTTACCCTGGAGCGGATCAGCAAGGTCAACTCGGTGTTCAACTACCGCAAGGGCGATCCCAAGTTCTTCACCGATCCCAAGCTGATCTCCATGAATGCCCACTACCTGCGGACCATGGACATCGGCGAGCTGGGCGAGCTGGTGCAGAAGGACCTGGAGCAGCAGGGTATATGGAACCGGGCCTGGGAAAAGGAGGAGCGCGACTGGTACCTGGCCACCCTGGACCTGATCCGGGACCGGTTCCACACCCTGCGCGACTTCGCCACCCTGGGCCGGGCCTACTTTGCCGACGACTACACGGTGGAACAGAAACCGCTGAAGAAAAACATTCTCAAGCACCCGGAGCTGAAGAAGTGGCTGCCGCAGCTGGCCGACCTCTTCAGCCGTCTCGACAACTTCAGCAAGGAAGAGACCGAACGGGTCACCCGGGAGCTGGCCGCCGAGCTGGACATCAAGCCCGGCATCCTGATCAACGGCATGCGCACCGTGCTCACCGGCCAGCTTGCCGGCCCGGGCATGTTCGATATCCTTGTTGCCCTGGGCCGGGACCGGGTGGTCAGGAGGCTGCGCGACATCGACCGGTTCTACCCGGAGCAGTAACCGTTCTGCACGCGCCGGAAACAACGAAAAGACCTCATCACAGGGCACTGCCATGACGACTTCGATCCAGCCGGACAATAACGAAAAGCCCCTGGACTTCATCCGCCAGATCATCAAGGCTGACCTGGAATCGGGCAAGTACAGCCAGGTCATCACCCGGTTTCCGCCCGAGCCCAACGGTTTTCTCCATATCGGCCATGCCAAGTCCATCTGCCTGAACTTCGGCATTGCCCAGGAGTACAACTCGGTCTGTCACCTGCGTTTCGACGACACCAACCCCTGCAAGGAGGAGGTGGAGTACGTGGAGGCGATCAAGGAAGACGTGCACTGGCTCGGCTTTGACTGGGGCGAGCATCTCTACTATGCCTCGGACTACTTTGACCGGCTCTACGAATACGCGGTCGAGCTGATCAAGATGGGCAAGGCCTATGTCTGCCACCTGAGCAGCGAGGAGATCCGCGCCTACCGGGGCACGCTCACCGAGCCGGGCAGGGAGAGCCCCTATCGCAACCGGTCGGTGGAGGAGAACCTGGACCTCTTCACCCGGATGAAGAACGGCGAGTTCGACGAGGGCGAATGCGTGCTGCGGGCCAAGATCGACATGGCCTCGCCCAACATCCTGATGCGCG
This sequence comes from Desulfobulbaceae bacterium, assembly GCA_015484845.1. Classification (GTDB taxonomy): domain Bacteria; phylum Desulfobacterota; class Desulfobulbia; order Desulfobulbales; family Desulfobulbaceae; genus DRKI01. Next base: position 879 of record WFUT01000044.1, on the reverse strand, counting down.
ACCCGGTCCTGTACCGGATCATGAAGGCATCCCACCACCGGACCGGCGACAAGTGGTGCATCTATCCCATGTACGACTTCACCCACTGCCTGTCCGACATGCTGGAGGGAATCACCCATTCCCTCTGCACCCTGGAGTTCGAGAACAACCGCGCCCTGTACGACTGGGTGCTCGACACCCTCGAGACCCCCTGCCACCCGCAGCAGATCGAGTTTGCCCGCCTCAACATCAACTACACGGTGATGAGCAAGCGCAAGCTGCTGCAGCTCGTGGAGGAAGGCCACGTCCAGGGCTGGGACGACCCCAGGATGCTGACCCTCTCCGGCCTGCGCCGGCGCGGCTACACCCCGGCCTCGATCCGCCACTTCTGCGACCGGATCGGCATCGGCAAGCGGGAGTCGTGGATCGACATGGGCGTGCTCGAAAACGCGGTCCGCGACGATCTCAACGTGCACGCGCCCCGCAGGATGGGCGTGCTCAGGCCGCTCAAGGTGGTGATCACCAACTATCCCGAGGACCGCGAAGAAGAGCTGGAGGCGGTCAACCATCCCAAGGACCCTGCCATGGGGACCAGGAAGGTGCCCTTCTGCCGCGAGATCTACATCGAGGAGAGCGACTTCATGGAGGATGCGCCCCGAAAGTTCTTCCGCCTGAGCGTGGGCCGCGAGGTGCGGCTGCGCTACGCCTACTTCATCACCTGCCAGGAGGTGATCAGGGACGAACAGGGGAAGATTGTCGAGCTGCGCTGCACCTATGACCCGGAGACCCGCGGCGGTTCGGCACCGGACGGCCGCAAGGTCAAGGGCACCATCCACTGGGTGTCGGCCCGGCACGGGATCAGGGCCGAGGTCCGGCTCTATGACCGGTTGTTCACGGTGG
>WFUT01000043.1 GCA_015484845.1 Desulfobulbaceae bacterium | reverse complement strand
GTATATAATATTGTCCTGTTGGTAGAGATACAATTTTATATTTTCCGTTATGAACATGAATATTCGCTCTGTCGACAGCTTCGGTATTGTTGTTAGAGTTGTATATTCGTATGCCAAGTTGTTGGTTATCAAGTAATGAAACACCATCAGATTGAAAGATATTGCCAGATATGGTGCCGCCATGGTCCAAATTGAAATTTATATTACTTATAACGTCTTCTTTGTTCTTGATAATAATAGGTTGGGCATTGTCCCTGAGCCGGGTACTACTTGGTAGTGACCACCATTCAGTTAAATAATTTGCACCATTGTAACTGTGGGCCTTAACATAATATTCACCCGGATTAGAAATATATAATGTGTAAGATCCACTATTATCTACACTGCATGATGGGTAAGCGGTAGTGCTACACCACCCTGTACATATGTAATTATTTGATATATCATTTTTGTTAATCACGCTAATAGCAATCCTTTCATTTCCGTCAAGTACTATAGGATTAGATGAGTCGCCATCAAACACTTTTCCTGATATTATTGCACATTGAGCAATATTTGAGTACAATAAAATGTTTATTGTGGTAATTATAAAAAATAAATTTAATTTACTCATGACAGGATATTTTTTTAAATTTAAATTAAATATAAAAAAGGTGGACTCGTGAAAAGTCCGACTCGACACAATTGCCACAACCAGTAGTGCTCGTTATTGGATAATGGCTACACGTATAGTGTTGTCAATGATATTGGACGACTTTTTACGGGACCATCAAAAATAGGATGATGAAAATATAACATTACGGAAGCCTGACTATTACTTACAGATTTCCCTGAACAAAACGATAACCTCACATGTCTTACAAATTATTTGATTTCAGTATGATGTAATAATGTTGAAAAGAAGGGCATGCCCATGCTCATTAAGGATACTTTTCTAACATAACATATTGATCCAAGGTAATTGAGACAGTAACGACCTTGAACCTCTTCCATTTTCACGTTCTTCACATTCGATTTTAATTGATTGAGTGATAGATTTTGCCTAATGATAATTCGTAATAAATACCCCGGAAGGGCTGTCGTGTAAACAGCTATTTGCCTGTCTTTATTGGTGCCCGGTTCTCTTTCCGGCTGAAAAGTATTGGCGCAGTAGGGTAAACCGTGGATGGCGCGGAAAGAGAGAAAAAAAGGGCCTTCCCGGTGTCGGGAAGGCCCTGCTGGGTCGGTGGCACGTGTCAGTCGCCGGGTGATCAGCCCTCTTCCAAGGCCTTGTGGCGACCCTTGAGGAGCTTCCAGGCCCGCTCGACGTCTTTCTGGGCCTGTTCCATCAGCTGGTCGGCCATCTCCGGATTGGACATCTTCAGCATCCGGTAGCGGTTTTCGCCCAGGGCATAGTCGGCAAACTTGATGGTCGGCTCCTTGGAGTCGATGATCAGGGGGTTCTTGCCTTCTTCCTCGAGCATCGGATTGTAGCGGTACAGGGGCCAGTGGCCGCAGGCAACCGCTTTTTTCTGCTGCTCCAGTCCGAAGGCCAGGTTGAAACCGTGGTTGATGCAGTGGGCATAGGCGATGATCAGGGAGGGGCCGTCATAGGCCTCGGCCTCGTTGACCGCCTTGACAAGCTGCTGCGGGTTGGCGCCCAGGGAGACCCTGGCCACGTAGACATTGCCGTAGATGGAGAAGATCATGCCCATGTCCTTCTTGGGCATCCGCTTGCCGCCGGCGGCGAACTGGGCCACTGCGGCGCGCGGCGTGGACTTGGACATCTGGCCACCGGTGTTGGAGTAGACCTCGGTGTCAAGGACCAGGACATTGACGTTCTCGCCCGAGGCAAGCACGTGGTCCAGTCCGCCGTAGCCGATGTCATAGGCCCAGCCGTCGCCACCGAAGATCCAGACCGACTTCTTGACCAGGTAATCGGCCACGTGGAGCAGGCGGCGGGCAATAACCAGGCTGGAGGCCTCCAGCTTTTCCTTGAGCTTGGCCACGCGTTCACGCTGGGCCTCAATATCTTCCTGGGTCTTCTGGGGCGCGGAGAGCAGCTCCTTGACGAACTTCTTGGTGATGATCTTCTCCGCCGCGGCCTCCTCGAGCAGTTCGGCTGCCTGGTGGGCCAGCTTGTTGACGGTCTGGCGCATGCCCAGGCCGAACTCGGCATTGTCCTCGAACAGCGAGTTGGACCAGGCCGGACCGCGGCCGTCCCTGCGCTGGGCATAGGGCGTGGTGGGCAGGTTGCCGCCATAGATGGAGGAACAGCCGGTGGCGTTGGCGATCAGCATCCGGTCGCCGAAGAGCTGGGTGACCAGCTTGATGTAGGGCGTCTCGCCGCAGCCGGCGCAGGCGCCGGAGAACTCGAACAGCGGCCGCCGCAGCTGGCTGCCCTTGATGGTGGTCGGGTTGGCCTGGGAGGGATCGACCTCGGGCAGTTCCATGAAGACCTTCCAGTTCTTGGACTCGCGCTTGCGCACGGCATCGGTGTTGCTGACCATCTTCAGGGCCGCCTCGTCGGTCTTGTTGCCGTCCTTGTCCTTCTTGCGGGCCGGGCAGACACCGACGCAGAGTGTACAGCCGACACAGTCCTCGGTGGAGACCTGGACAGTGAACAGGTTCCCCTTGAACTCCTTGCCCACGGCCGGCGCGGTCTTGAAGGACTTGGGCGCCTTGGCGGCCTTGAGATCGGCCGGGTCGATCACCTTGATGCGGATGCAGGCATGGGGGCAGACCAGGGAGCAGCGGCCGCACTGGATGCAGGTCTCGGCGTCCCACTGCGGCACGTGCACGGCGATGTTGCGCTTCTCCCACTGGCTGGTGGCCGTGGGCCAGCGGCCGTCGGCCGGGATCTGGGAGACCTTGAGCTCCTCGCCCTTGCCCTCGATCATCTTGGCGGTGACCTCCTTGACGAACTCGGGCGCCTCCTCGGGCACGGTGGGCGGCAGGTCGTGGCCGGTGATCTTCTTGGGCACCTTGACCTGGACGATGTTGTTCACTGCCGCGTCAACGGCCTCGAAGTTCATGTTGACGACCTTCTCGCCCTTCTTGCCATAGGTCTTCTTGATGGCGTCCTTGATGGCCTTGATGGCCTCGTCCTTGGTCAGGATGCCGGAGATCAGGAAGAAGGCGGTCTGCATGATCATGTTGATGCGGGCGCCCAGGCCCAGGGCCTCGGCCAGCTTGATGGCGTCGATGATGTAGAACTTGGCCTTCTTCTCGATGAGCTGCTTCTGGACCTTGGCCGGCAGGTGGTCCCAGACCTTGGTCTTGGGATAGGGCGAGGTGAGCAGGAAGGTGCCGCCGTCCTCCAGGTTGGCCAGCATGTCGTAGTGGTCCAGGAAGGTGAAGTTGTGGCAGGCGATGAAGTTGGCCTTCTTGATCAGGTAGGGGGCCACGATCTGGTGCTCGCCGAAACGGAGATGGGAGACCGTCATGGAACCGGACTTCTTGGAGTCGTAGACAAAGTAGCCCTGGGCCGAGTTGTCGGTCTCGCTGCCGATGATCTTGATGGTGTTCTTGTTGGCGCCCACGGTGCCGTCGGAGCCCAGGCCGTAGAACATGGCCCGGAAGACGTCCGAGCCCTCGATGTTGAAGGACTCGTCGTAGTCCAGGCTGGTGAAGGCGACATCGTCGTGGGGGCCGACGCAGAAGTGGTTCTTGGGTGCCATGGAGGCCATGTTGTCGAACACGGCCTTGACCATGGCCGGGTCGAACTCGGCCGAGCCCAGGCCGTAGCGGCCGGAGAGGATCAGCGGCATGAACAGGGTCGGGTTGGCCTCCACGGCCTCGCTGACAGCGGCCCGGACGTCCAGGTAGAGCGGCTCGCCCAGGGAGCCCGGCTCCTTGCAGCGGTCCAGGACCGTGATCCGCTCCACGGTCTTGGGCAGGGCGTTGACCATGGCCTTGGCGTCAAAGGGGCGGTACAGGCGGACGTGGACCATGCCCAGCTTGAGGCCCTGGGTGGCCAGGTAGTCGATGGTGGCGGCAACGGTCTCGGCGCCGGAGCCCATGATGACGATCACGTCGGTGGCATCGGGTGCGCCGTGGTAGTCAAAGAGATGGTACTGGCGGCCGGTGAGCTCGGCGAACCGGTCCATGGTCTCCTGGACAATGGCCGGCACGGCGGCATAGTACTTGTTGACGGTCTCGCGGCCGGTGAAGTAGACATCCGGGTTCTGGGCCGTACCCGACATGGAGGGCCGGTCCGGGGTCAGGGCGCGGTTGCGGTGGGCGAGCACCAGCTCCTCGTCGATGATGGCGCTCATGTCATCGTAGGTGAGCTGTTCCACCTTCTGGATCTCGTGCGAGGTCCGGAAGCCGTCAAAGAAGTGCATGAAGGGGATGCGCGAGGCCAGGGTGGCCTGGGTGGCGATGAGGGCAAAGTCCTGCGCCTCCTGGACGCTCTCGGAGCAGAGCATGGCCCAACCGGTCTGGCGGGCGGCCATGACATCGCCGTGGTCGCCGAAGATGGACAATCCCTGGCAGGCAAGGGAGCGGGCCGTGATATGGAAGACCGTGGGGGTCAGCTCGCCGGCGATCTTGTACATGTTGGGGATCATCAGCAGGAGACCCTGGGACGCGGTGAACGTGGTGCACAGGGCACCGGTGATGAGGGAGCCGTGCAGGGAACCGGCGACGCCGCCTTCGGACTGCATCTGGGAGATGACAGGAATCGAGCCCCAGATGTTCTTCTGCTTTGCATTCGCCTTGGCATCCGCCTCCGCGGCCATGGGCGAGGAGGGCGTGATGGGATAGATGGTGATTACTTCACTGGTGGCGTATGCGACATGGGTACACGCCTGGTTTCCGTCAATGGTGACCATTTTTCGCGACATCGATTTGTTCTCCTTACACGATGGTTGTCGTTTGCCGGCAGCGCGGTGCCGGACAATAGCTCCTACTCGGTTGCCAGAAAACAGGGGACAGGGGCCGGCCCGGCCCGGCCTGTGCGGCGGCGGCTCTGATCGGATCTCCCCCTGTTTTCATCGTCGTTTCCCGGGCCCGACAGGCGGTTGCCGTTGCGCCCGATTCCATGGCCCTGCCGGCCTGCTGCCCTTACCTCTTGCTGGGCAGGTTGTGCAGGTCGTCCTTGTTGTGAAAGATGATGTCATACCTGTCCTGTTCGCGGATCTCGTTTTCCATCTGCTCGAGCTTGTCGTCGTCGATGAGGATCCGGATGGCAACCCGTTTCATATGCCGGGGCGCATCCTCGAAGGAGGTGAGGATGGAGAGGACCTGGGCGCCGTAGTTCCGCATGATGTCCAGGACCTTGGTCACCGAGCCCGGTGCGTCGGGCATGTCGATGACATACTGGTGGGCGCCGTCCTGGATGCCGGTGGCATGGACAAAGCCGCGCAGGATGTCGGTCTCGCTGAGCAGGCCGACCAGGTTGTCGTCCGCATCGAGGATCATGACGCCGGAGATCTTCTCCTTGAGCATGACCAGGGCCGCCTTTTCCAGGGTGTCGTCCTCCCGGAGGCAGATGCACTTGTCGGTCATCACGTCCTTGATCTTCATCTCGGACAGCAGGTAGTACATCTCGTGGAGGTCCATGTTGGAGGTGGACGACGGCGAGGCCTCCTTCAGGTCGCGGTCGGTGACAATGCCCACCAGCTTGCCGTGGGAGAGAACCGGCAGCCTGCGGATGTTGTTCTCCTTCATGGTCCGGGTGGCACGCATCACGGATGTGTTGGCATCAACAGTCAGCACGGCTGTGGCCATCCAGTCTTTGATCAGCATGGAAACCTCCTTGATTGGGGTAAGAGTCCGAACTCCGCCCGTCCGCCGGGCCAGACCGGAACGGCAGGGAAACGGTGACCGGTACGATCGATCAGAAAAATACCGTAATCCTTCATTATAGAGTAAGAATGGTTTTTCGGCAATATCAAAGAGAACCTAAATCCTGCAACCGGCAATTTTGCCGGAGATGCGAGGCATCAGGGGCGCAGATGTATATGAATACTTCAAGGCCTTGATAACGAAGCATATTCGGCGAAATTGCCAATGGTTGCGGGCGGAAAAATGAAGAAAAAATCCTTCCCGCGGTCAGTGAGTCGAACAAAACGAACACATTCGTATAATCCGTTGATACGGCAAAAGATTTTTTCTTCCTTTTCGAAGTGCAGGATCCAGGGAGAAAAAAGTGACTGGTCGGGCGTGCCGGTCCCCGGCCCGGCGGCGGAACAGCGGCCGGGAACTGCGCCGCAGGGACCGTGTACGGGCGTTTTTTCCATTGACAACAGGGGACAGGCTGATAGAAACAGGGCTCGTCCACCACGGGAGACCCTGGTAATCGTTACTGCATCTTCCGGCGTCTCCGTCCCGATTCCTGCGCGTCCGGGCCGGCCGCAGAGAGGCGTGCCCGGCCATGGAGAGGTGCCTGTCATGTCGTGTGTGCAACGTGAATTCTCCGCTCCCCGGAACCTGAACCCCCTGCCGGCAACCTGACCGATGCGTCCTTTCACCGATGCCCAGGTGGCGCAGCTCACTGGCGGCCTGGAGCGGCAAGAAGAGTTTGTCTTTCTCGAGACCTCCAGGGTCAGCGCGGCCGGGGACCGATCCCTGCTCTTCCTGGGACCCCGGACATGGCTGGTCTGCGAACAGGGAGACGACGCGGACCATTTCCTGCGCCGGGCCGAGTCGTGGCTGGAGCGGGGCTATTACCTGGCCGGCTGGATCGCCTACGAGTTCGGCCTCCTGCTCGAACCGCTGCAGGGCACCGGTCCGGACGGGGTGCGCTCCCGGCCGGGCGGGGAGGCGGACCGCTCGCCCCTTGCCGTGCTCGGTGTCTTTTCCGAGCCCCTTGTCCATCGCCACGACAGCGACGACTTTGCCTCCTTCCTGGCCGCCTCCGGCCTGGCCGCCGGGCGGGAAGAGGCGTCCGGCGACTGCACGGTGGGCAACCTGCGGACCAATATCGACCGGGACGAGTACCTGCGGGCCATTCGCAGGATCAGGGAGTACATCGGGGCCGGCGATACCTACCAGGTCAACTTCACCCTGCGCCTTGATTTCGATTTCACCGGTTCGCCGGCCGCCCTCTACCGGAGACTGCGCCGCAACCAGTCGGTTGCCTACGGCGCCTGGATCAGGCAGGGGGGCGTGGACGTGATGAGCTTTTCGCCCGAGCTGTTTTTCCAGGCCCGGCCCGGCCTGGTCCGGGTCCGGCCCATGAAGGGAACCATGGCGCGGGGCCGGAACCTGGAGGAAGACCGGCGCCGGGCGCAGGCCCTGCGGGATGACGCCAAGAACCGCAGTGAAAACGTGATGATCGTCGATCTGCTCCGCAATGACCTGGCCCGGTTGCTCCATGAAGGCGGTGGGGGCCGGGTCCGGCCGCGCTCGCTCTTTGATGTCGAGGTCTACGAGACCGTGCTCCAGATGACCTCCACCATCGAGGCCCGGGCCGATGACCACCAGGTTTTCGGCCTGCGACGGTTGCTGCACGCTCTCTTCCCCTGTGGCTCGGTAACGGGCGCGCCCAAGATCCGGACCATGGAGATCATCCGGGAACTGGAAAGGGATCCCCGCGGTGTCTATTGCGGTGCCATCGGCTTCTGCTCGCCCCGGGAGGCGGTCTTCAACGTACCGATCCGGACCCTGGAGCTGGCCGGTGGCCACGGCTGCATGGGCATCGGCTCGGGCGTGGTCCACGATTCCGATCCCGGCGCGGAATGGGAGGAGTGCCTGCTCAAGGGCAACTTTCTCACCAGGCCGGCGCCGGTCTTCCACCTGATCGAGACCCTGCTCTGGCAGCCCGGGGACGGCTACCTCCTTTTCGATGAACACCTGCAGCGTCTTGCGCAATCAGCAGACTATTTTCTCTTCCAGCACGATGGCCGGGCCGTGCGCGAGCGGCTGCTTTCCCTGGCCGATCGCTTTGCCCGCGTTCCCATGCGGGTACGGCTGTTGCTGGCGCGGGACGGGGAGCTCGAGATCTCGCACCAGCCCCTTGCCGACCGATCGCCCCTGGTGCTCTCGACGCGGCCGCGGGTCGACTCGCCCCTGCCCGAGGTCTGTTTTTCGCGGCACCGGACCGATCCCGACAATGTCTTTCTCTTTCACAAGACCACCCGGCGCAGCCTCTATGACCGGGAACGGCGGCAGGTCATGGAACGGGGCGGGTTCGAGGTCCTGTTCACCAACAGGCGCGGCGAGGTGACCGAGGGCAGTATCAGCAATATCTTTGTCCGGCGGGAGGGGCGGCTGCTCACGCCGCCCGTTTCCTGCGGTCTCCTGGCCGGCACCTTCCGCGGATGGCTGCTGGAGCAGGGCGCGGCCCGGGAAGAGGTCCTGGCCCGGGAAGACCTTGCGCGTGCAGAGGCCGTATTCATCGGCAATTCCCTGCGCGGCCTGGTGCAGGTGCGGCTGGTCTCCTGACAACATGAGACCTGAATTCTGCGTTTTTTTCTTCGTTTTCCCGCTGTTCGGGATTGGCAATTGCAGATTGCAGGATGTAGGAGGAGGGATCTGCCAGGGGGGCAGCGGAATCATTCCGCGCGCCGGCACGGATGTGTGGCGCGCGGAATGATGGAGGGGAAGGGTTACTTGCCCTGGACGGTGAGGTTCTTGAATTCATCCATGTTCAGGGTGCCGTTGTGATCGGCGTCGGCCTTGGTAAAGAGCTCCTTGCTGATGCCGACGGCCTCGGCCTCGCTCTGCGAGATGGCGCCATCCTTGTTGGTGTCAACCTGGGCAAAGGACGGGGCCATGGCCAGGGCGGCGGTGGCGACCAGGGTGAGCAGTGCTGCGGGAATGATTTTCTTCATGGGATTTCTCCTCTGGTTTGGCGCCCCTCGCGTGCCCCGGGTATGCCGGGCCATGGAGGAACGCTGTTTGATCGTGTTTTTCTTTCCAGCGAACATGTTCCATTGCCCTGGATATAGCACGGGGCGTGCCATTTGCTGTAATCTCCTTTATATCAGCATGTTACGGTATATCCCGTTCCCCGGCGGCCCACTGCCTTGTCTGTATGCACGGACAGGATTTTTGCTGAATTCTATAACTTGTTGATATTATGTAGTTTTGTGTGTATTGGCCGGGCGACACCGCGACGCCGGCCCCACTTAGTCCTGCCGGTAGGTGGTGCCCAGGGCGGCGGGCGGGCGGCCGCGGAAGAGACGCAGGAGAAACCGCTGTTTCCTGCCGCGGGCGTTGCGGCCGGCGTGGATCAGGATCAGGGTGAAGATCATGATCGGGAAGGGCGCCACCTGGAAGACCTGGGTGGGCAGGGCCGGAAACAGGTCCTGGAGGAGGATGGTGGAGATCTGCAGAAAGCCGAAGAGGTAGGCTCCCAGGGCCACCCGCAGGGGATGCCAGCCGCCGAAGATGACCAGGGCCAGGGCGATCCAGCCGATGCCCTCGCAGCCCTGCGGCCGTCCCCAGCCCGGTTTCAGGGCCAGGGAGTAGCCGGCCCCGGCCAGGCCGACCAGGGCGCCGCCGGCCAGGGTGGCGGTGGTCTGTACCAGGCGGGGGCGGATGCCACGGGCCCAGCAGGCGGCAGGGTTCTCCCCCACGGCCCGCAGGACCAGGCCGTGGCGGGTGCGGTAGAGGAAAAACCAGGTCGCCGGGATGGCGGCAATGCTCAGGTAGACCAACAGGGACTGGTTGAAGAGCGCGGGCCCGAGCAGGGGGATGCGGGAGAGCAGCGGCAGCGGACTGGCCAGCAGCTGCGGACCCGGCTGCCTGGCATGGGGAGAGCCGAGGAAGTAGGCCAGGTCGCGGCACAGGAGTGTCAGGGTGAAGCCCACCGCCACCTGGGACTGGCCGAGCCAGGTGCCGATGAGGGAGAGCACCGCGGCCACGGCCAGGCCGGTGGCGGCCGCGGCCAGAAAGCCGGCGGCCAGGGAGCCGCTGGTCGCGGCCACGGCAAAACCGGTCATGGCGCCGAGCAGGATGGTCCCGTCCAGGGAGAGGTTGATCACTCCCGCCTTTTCGGTCACGGTCTCGCCCAGGGCGGCCAGGAGCAGGGGCGCTGCCGTGGCGGTCACCCCGGCCAGCAGGTCGGCAAGGGAGATCTCCATCAGTCCTTCCCCCTGCGCAGGCCATGCACCAGCAGGGCGCTGAGGACAAAGGCCCCCTGGATGACCCCGGCCAGGGACGAGTCGATCTGCAGGGTGATGGGCAGCTGGATGGAACCGGTGACCAGGCAGGCAAAGAAGAGGGCGATCAGGGGCACGGCCGGGGAGCGGTAGTTGGCGAGCATCACCACCAGCAGGCCCAGGTAGCCGTAGCCACTGGAGATGGCCGGGATGAGCCGGTGGTAGACCGCGGTCACCTGCAGGCTGCCCGCCAGGCCCGCCAGCATGCCGGCCAGGAGCATGGCCCGCATGGAGACCCGGTCCGGCCGGATACCGAAGAGCCGCGCTGCCCCGGGGTTGGCGCCGACCGCCCTGAGATGGAGGCCGAAGCGGGTCCGGTCGAGCAGGAGAATGGTGACCGCCAGGGCCAGCACCGCCACGGCCAGGGCAACCGGCGCCACCCGCCAGCCCGGCGGGGTGGTGAGCCAGAAGCGGGGCGAGAGCAGGTCGGTGCCGCTCATGGAGGCGATGCCGGCCCGTTTCCAGGGCCCGAAGATCAGCCAGATGATCAGCCCCTGGGCAACGAAGTTAAGCCCCAGGCCGCCGAAGATCTCGTTGACGCCGCCGCGGTTGCGCAGCTCACCGGCCAGGATGCCCCACAGGCCGCCGGCCAGGCCGCCGGCCGCCAGGGCCAGCGGCAGGAGAACAGAAGGCGGCAGAAGACCGTCCCACAGCCTGAGCATGGCGGTGCAGCCGATGGCGCCGACAATGACCTGGCCCTCGATGCCGATGTTCCAGAGTCCGGCCCGGAAGGTGAACAGAAGGCCGCAGGAGCAGAGCAGCAGGGGCGACCAGACCGAAAGGACATGGCTGAACTTCAGCCAGCTGCCCAGGGAGCCGCTGCCCAGGGCCCGGCCGATGGCCAGGGGCGACATGCCCAGGGCCAGGAGCAGGAGGCAGACCAGGCCCGTGGCCAGGGCCGGGATAAACAGCAGCCACGGCCAGGCGGCTCGTGACGGAAGATCGTTTTCTCGGGAAGAAGGGTTCATGCCGGATCGTGGACGAATGTTCAGGCGGCGGGCAGGCCGGCGTCTTCCGGGACCCTGCCGGTGATGGCCCGGGACACGGTGCGGATCTCTGTTTGGTCGGTGGGGGCGTCGAGGATGATCCGGCCGTTGAAAAAGACCATGATCCGTGTTGCCTGGGTCATGATCTCCTCCAGGTCGGGCGAGGCAAAGACGATGGCGCCGTCATCCCGCATCCGCTGGTGGAGAAAGCGCCACATCCATGCCCCGGAGCGGACGTCCAGGCCCCGGGTCGGGTTCTCCAGCAGGATGAGGCGGGCAGGCTCAGGGACCAGGGAGAGCAGGAGCCGCTGCTGGTTGCCGCCGGACAGGCCGTCGGCAGGCGTTGACGGCCTGCCGATGATGTTGTAGTCGGCAATGGTCTTCTCGGCCCTTGCGCGGCCGGTGGATGGGGCGAGGAAAAATGGCGCGTCACCGGCCAGGAGGAGGTGCTCCCGGATCGAGAGACCGGCGATGAGCCCCTCGCGCAGCCGGTCCGCGGGCAGGAAGACCGTCTGCCTGTCGCCGCCGCCCGCGCCTGCCGTTGTCTCGCAACCGGGAAAACGGACGCTGCCGCTGTCGGGGCGCAGCAGGCCGCCGGCGATCCTGAGAAACACGGCCTGGCCCGAGCCGTCCAGGCCGGCCAGGCCGACCACCTCCTTCTCGGCAATGGAGAGCGTGACATCGTGCAGGCCGGAGCGGCCCTCCGCGGAGACGACATGGTCCATGGCAAGGATGGGCCGGCCCCTGTCCCGGGCCCGGACGGCGCGCTGCCGGCGGGGCAGGCTGCCGAACATGGCCCGGAGGAGAAGGTCCTCGTCCAGGGGCCGTTCCTGGTCGGCCACGGCCCGGCCGCCGCGGAGCACCGTGACCCGGTCGCACAGGGAGCGCACCTCGGCAAGCTTGTGCGAGACCAGGAGAATGGCCCTGCCCTCGTCGCGCAGGGCGCGCAGCGCGGCAAAGAGGATCTCCTGCTGTCGTTGCGAGATGCCGGTGGTGGGCTCGTCCAGGATCAGGACCTTGCAGCGGCGGTGGATGAGGCGGAGCAGCTCCAGTTGCTGCCGTTCGCCCACGGTCAGCCGTTCCACGGCCGAATCCGGGGCCAGGTCGAAGCCGAAGCGGTCGGCAAGCCGGACGAGCTGCTGCCGGAGCCGGCCGGGGTCGTGCTCCGGTGCGGCGATCATGAAGTTGTCCAGGACAGTGAGGTGCGGAAAGTCCAGGGGCTCCTGGTAGAGCATGCCGATGCCCAGGCGGGCGGCGTCCCGGGGAGTGCGCAGTTGCACCGGCCGGCCGTTGTAGCGGATGGTGCCCGAGCTCCGGCTGATGAAGCCGGTCAGGATCTTCATCAGGGTGGACTTGCCGGCCCCGTTTTCCCCCACGATGCCATGGACGCTGCCGGCCCGGATCCGCATGCTGACCCCGGCCAGGGCCTCCACCCGGCCAAAGCGCTTGTGGATGTCGGCAAGTTCGATCATGTGCCTCTCCCCGGGGCCGCGCCGCTGCGCGGGGAACGCGCCAAGGATCCTGTCAGTGGCCGTCCATGCCCTGCAGCAGGTGCGGCAGGTTCCATATCTGGCTGTCGGTGGCCCTTTCGCCGGCCTTGAGAAACGGGGTGCCGTCGGCAAAGTTGAGCGGGCCGGTGAACAGGTTGACGGAGCCGTCGGCCAGTCCCTGCTGGAACCTGGTCAGGGCGGCCGCGGCGGCCGGTGAAAGGGCGCTGCCCCTGATAAAACCGATGGCGGATGTCTCGGGGTTGTTGATGTCCTTCCAGTCCGGCCCCAGCCACAGGAACTGCGGCCGCCATTTCCCGGCCATGGCCTGGCTGATCAGGAGCCGGTAGCCCGGGAACCAGTTGAACCAGGGCACGCCCAGGCAGGCGTCCGGCGCCTCGGCGCAGGCGCCGCGGAAGTCATAGGGAACGGCCCAGACCTTCTTGCCCTGTTTCCTGGCCTGGCCGGCAACGACCAGGGCCTCGGTGGTGTCGATGCCGGAGATGATCACGTCGTGGCCCGAGTCGATGAAGTTGCGGCTCACCAGGGTCGGGTCCGAGGTGACGCCGGGGATGTTGAACCAGAAACCGATCCAGGTGACCTTGAAATGGAGATCGGCCGCCGGCCTGCCCAGCACATGCGTCCAGGCGTAGCGGGCCCCCAGGTAGGCCGACGTGGCCAGCCGCCTGGTCTCGGCATTGTCCAGCGGCCCGAGGTAGCCGATCTTGCCGGTCCTGGTGGTCATGGCGGCGACAAAACCGGCCATCATCTTGCCGTACTCCATGCGGCCCATCAGGTTGCTCAGGTTCCTGCCGCCCTTGCCGGTGAGGACGTCGTCACCCGAGATATGGATGAAATAGACATCCGGGTGCATCATGGCCGCCTCGCGGATGCCGTCCTTCATGTCGTCGGAATTGCCGATGATCAGGCGCGCGCCCTTGGCGATCAGGTCGTCGGCCAGCATGGGGATGGTGATACCGGGCCGGTCGGCGGGATTGACCTTGTCGATGTAGATCATCCTGGTGCCGGGCAGCTGTTTTTCGATCTCGCGGCCGGCCTCGTAGTGGGCCTGGCTCCAGCCGTGGTCATTGGCCGGTCCGACCATGAGCAGGCCGAAGACGAACTTGTCGGCCCGCGGCGCGGCCTTGCCGGCAGCGGGCAGGGCCGGCAGCAAGGAAAGGATGCAGAGAGCCAGGAAAATGAAAAAACGCTGCATTGTTCGCTCCTTTTTTTACATCGGACCTGAATCCTGCGGATGGATTCCGGATCAGTCCTGGTCGTCGATGATGAATTCCCTGATCTTTTCGAACAGGGACTCCGGGATCTCCTTTTCGAACATGAAGGCGTCGGCCTCCGCACCGGTGATCTGTTCCTTGACGTCCCGGGGCAGGGAGCGGAGAAAGGCGACCCGTTCCGGGTCAGGTCTGCGTTTGTTTTCGGTCATGGTCTTGTCCCTGTAGGTTCATTGGTTGTTCTGCCGGCCCCGTGACACCGCGCCGTGTGTATTGGGAAAGGGGCGGGAAGGATGGTCGCATGGTCGGGCCCGCGTGCGCCGGCACAAGCCGACGCAAGGGGAATGCGGCTCTCTCGAAAAGCGTTTTCCCCGCGGGCCGGGGGGCGGAGTTTCCGCAGATATTCCCTGCCATGGGGCGGCAACGGTCCAGGGAACATACCCGCAGAACCGGCTGGTGGGCAACAGTTATTTTTTCCCGCACCGGGCGGAAACGACAAAAAAGACGGTTCTTTCCGGCCGGCTGGAAAAATCATTTCCAATACGGCGCCATATTGACTATACTAATCCGTTTTCGAGTGATTATTGCCATGTCCCGACCCCAGCCCAGTGCTGCAATGCGATGCGCAACCATCTTGCCGGTCAACTCCTGGAGATCCAGGCGGAACTGAACCGCCAGGAGGAGGTGCGCCTGTCGCCGGCCGCCTGTTGCAGCCGGCAGGGCATCCGCCGCCGGCCCGAGGTGCGGCAGGACCATCGCCAGTGCTTCAGCCAGGACTGCGACCGGATCCTCCACTCGCGGGCCTATACGCGCTACATCGACAAGACCCAGGTCTTTTCGCTGGTGGAGAACGATCACATCACCCACCGGGTACTCCATGTCCAGATCGTCTCCAGGATCGCCAGGACCGTGGGCCGGTTCCTGGGGCTCAACGAGGACCTGATCGAGGCCATTGCCCTGGGGCACGACATCGGTCATCCCCCTTTCGGGCACGAGGGGGAACGGATCCTGTCCAGGCTCTGCCGGGAGCACGGCCTGGACTCGTTCCAGCACAATATCCAGTCGGTCCAGTTCCTGGACCGGTTCGAGCGCAAGGGCAGGGGCTGGAACCTCTGCCTGCAGGTGCTCGACGGTATCCTCTGCCACGACGGCGAGGCCAACGGCGTTCGCCTCGGCCCGCGCAGGGACAAGGATTTCGCGACCCTGGACAGGGAGATGACGGCCAAGGGGCGCCGGCCCGGCCTTGGCCTTGCCCCCATGACCCTGGAGGGGTGCGTGGTCCGTCTCTGCGACACCATCGCCTATATCGGCCGGGACATCGAGGACGCCATCGAGCTCGGCCTGGTGCGGCGGGAGGAGATTCCGCCCCGCTGCGCGGCCGGGCTGGGCAGGAGCAACGGCAGCATCGTCTACACCCTGGTCACCGATCTCATCACCACCAGCAGCGGTGTGCGGCAGGCGACACCGGGTGATGCCGCAACCGACTGGATCGGCTTTGGCGAGGAGACCGCGGCCCTGCTCCTTGAACTGAAGGAGTTCAACTACAGCCGGATCTACAGGAATCCGGCCTTCAAACCGGATTTTGCACGTATCCATGCCTGCTATGAGCGGCTGTTCAACCACTACATGGAGCAGCTTGCCCGGGACCCGGAAGGAAGCGACCCGGGCCGCAGTTTTCTCCATTCCATGTCCGAACACTACCTGCGCTCCCATCCGGCTGCAGCCGTTGTTCGTGACTATATAGCCGGTATGACAGATGAATTTTTCCTGCGCCAGGCCCAGCGCCTTGGTTGCGAGATTCCCAGGCGCATATGCTTACCAAACTGAAAATTTTCATGCCCGGTGAAAACACCCGCATGATCCTGATCTCCACCTTCATCGGGATCATGGCCGGGTTGTCGATCATTGGCTTTCGGGAAGCGGTGGAGTTTGTCCACAAGTACGTGTTCCTCTGGGGCTACACGCTGCTCGGGATCAATGATCACGACTGGCGCAGGTTCCTGCTGCCGCTCCTGCCCATGGCGGGCGCCGTCCTCCTGATTCCGCTCTCCCTCGCCTTTCCGGGCGAGGTCAACGGCTACAGCTTCCCCAACTTCCTGCGCCGGGTCAACCTGGAAAACGGCGTCATGAAGGCGCAGAACATCGTCATCAAGGTGATCAGCACCGCGCTCACCATCGGTACGGGCAACTCTGCCGGCGTTGAGGGGCCCATCGCCGTGATCGGCGGTGCCATCGGCTCGCTGGTCGGCCAGAAGACACGGGTCTCGGGCAGCCGCATGAAGGTCTACATCGCCTCCGGCTGCGCCGGCGGCATCGCCGGTATCTTCAACGCCCCCATCGCCGGTATCTTTTTTGCCGCCGAGATCGTCCTGCTCGGCACCTACGAGATCTCCTCCTTTGCCGCCCTGGTCATCGCCTCGGCGCTTTCCACCGTGGTTTCGCGGGCATACTACGGCGAGGTCCCGGCCTTTCCCATTCCCGACTACCACATGGTCAACCCCTTTGTCGAGATACCGCTCTACGCGGTCATGGCGGTGATCGTCGCCGTGCTTGCCGTGCTCTATATCCGCTTTTTCTACTACACCCGCGACAAGTTCGCGGCCCTGCCGGTGCATGAGCAGCTCAAGCCCATCATCGGCTCCTTCCTGGTCGGCAGCATCGGTATCGCCTATCCCCAGGTCATGGGCGACGGCTACCACTTCATCGAACAGGTCCTGGCCGGCCACGGCATGGTCAGCGTCCTGCTGGCCCTGATCTTCCTCAAGGGCATTGCCACCTCCATCACCCTGGGCTCGGGCGGCGCCGGCGGTGTCTTTGCGCCGGCACTCTTCATCGGCGCGGTCATCGGCGGCGCCTACGGCGGCATCATGCACGCCCTGCTGCCCAACAGCACGGCAACGGCCGGCGCCTATGCCACCATCGGCATCGGCGCCTTCCTGGCCGCCTCGACCCACGCGCCCATGACGGCCATCTTCCTGCTCTTCGAGATGACCGGCAACTACGAGATCATCGTCCCCGTGATGCTCACCTCTATCCTGGGCACGGTCATCGCCTCCCGCCTCTACCACGATTCCATCGATACCGTGGACTTCACCCGCGAAGGCATCGACATCCACGAGGGCCGGGAGGTGGCGATCATGAAATCGATCAAGGTGGGCAAGGCCATCACCGAGGATGTCGATTTCATCAGCGAGAACGCCAATATCAACCAGTTGCTGGAACTTTTCCGCATGGCCAAGGATTCCTTCTACTTTCCTGTCATCGACCACAGGGGCCAGATGGTGGGCGTGGTCTCCATGCAGGACGTGAAGAACATCCTCCACGACGAGCAGGAGCGTGTCTGCCACCTGGTCGGCGCCATCTGCAGCCGGGACGTGATCTTCCTGACCCCGGACGACAACCTCTATGACGCCATGCTGCTCTTTGACGTCAAGGGCATCGAGGAGATCCCGGTGGTGGAGAGTGCCGAGAACAAGTGGGTGCTCGGCATGCTCAAGCGGCGGGACGTGATCGCCGCCTACAACCACGAGATCCTCAAACGGGGCATTGCCGAGAAGGCGGAAAGCATCCGCATGCTCTGCTCGGCCAGCTGACCATCCCAGGCGTCTTTCCCCGTGGCCGGCCCCCGTCTTTTCCGGCCCCCGGCCCAGGCGGGAATTTCGTGCGCCGCTGTGGTTTCTTTGTGGCGTCCGCCGCCGGAAATGATTACAGAATACATAGTATCCAACAAGAGAGGATCGTTCGGGGCCGATACCGTGTGCAGCAGGAGAGAGGAAGAGGTGCAGGATTGCGGGGATGAACAGCCGGCCGGCCGCAGGAGGCTGAAGATCACCCTCTACTCCTTTGGTTTCAAGCACGGCTATCCCGAGGCCGACATGGTCTGGGACGTGCGCTTCCTGCCCAATCCCTACTGGGTCAGGGAACTGAAGGATTCCACCGGCAGGGAGCCGGTGACTGCCGCCTATGTCCTGGCCAACACGGTGGGCAGGGAGTTTCTCTCCCGGCTCGAGTCGATCCTGCTGTTCCTGGTCGAACAGTACCGGGCCGGGGGCAGGCCGGACCTGCGCCTGGCCATCGGCTGCACCGGGGGCAGGCACCGCTCCGTGGCCGTGACCGAGCACCTGCGACGTTTTTTTGCCACCCTGCCGGTGGACCTGCATGTCTTTCACCGTGATATCGACAGGACCTGACGGCACACGGCAGCGGTCCTCCGCTCCGGGCACCGGCAGCGGAGATAAGGCGCCAATATTTCATACCACAGGAGGGAACCATGAAAGAGCTGATGAAGAATGTTGTCTATGCCGGTGTGGGTGCCGCGTTTCTCACCAAGGAGAAGATCGAGGAACTGAACCGGGACCTGGTGGAAAAGGGCAAGATGACCCAGGAAGAGGGCAAACAGTTTGTCGATGAACTGATCAAGAAGTCGGAAAACGTCAAGGACCAGCTGGAGCTCTGGATCAGCCAGCGGGTGGAAGACAAGATCAAGCAGTTGGACCTGGCGACCAGGGATGAGCTTGCCGATCTGAAACGGCAGGTGGAAGAGCTGCAGGTCGCCCTCAATACCCGTGGCGGGGAAGAGAGCTAGGGGGCAGGCGGAAGCTCTTCATGTTCAGTATCAGGAAGCTCGGCGCCATCAGCAGGACGTACAGGCACCTGAACCGCTACCACCAGGTCCTCCGCGTCCTGTTCAAGTACGGCTTTGAAGACCTGGTCGACCGGTTGCACATCGACCAGTACCTGGAGTCGGGCCTGCAGATGATCAACCGCAAGCCGCGGGAACAGATCAACAGGCTCTCCCGGCCCGAGCGGCTGCGCCTGGCCCTGGAGGAGCTGGGGCCGACCTTTATCAAGCTGGGCCAGCTCCTCTCCACCCGTCCCGACTTCATCCCCCCGGAATACCTGCACGAGCTGGCCAGGCTGCAGGACGAGGTGCCGCCCTTTCCCTACGAGGAGGTCCGCGAGATCTTTGTCGAGGAGACCGGCAGACCGCCGGAGGAGCTCTTCGAATACTTTGACAGCGAGCCCCTGGCCGCCGCCTCCATCGGCCAGGTGCACCATGCCCGCCTGAGAGACGGCGCCGACGTGGTGGTCAAGGTCCAGCGGCCGGACATCGAGAAGGTCATCGCCGTGGACCTGGAGATCCTGGCCCACATCGCCAGTCTCATGGAGCAGTACCTGGAGGAGGTCCAGGGGCACCATCCCACCTCCGTGGTGCACGAGTTTGCGCGCAGCCTGTCACGGGAGATCGACTTTTCCCTGGAACTGTTCAATATCCAGCGGTTCGCCAAGCAGTTCGAGGGGAACGACACCATCCACGTCCCCCTCACCTATCCCGAGTTCAGTTCCGAGCGTATCCTGGTCATGGAGTACGTGGACGGCATCAAGTCCTCCAAGGTCGAGCTGCTGCGCGAGAAGGGCTATGACCTGAAACTCCTGGCCGAGCGCGGCGCCAACCTGGTCATGGAACAGATCTTCGTGCACGGCTTCTTCCATGCCGATCCCCATCCCGGCAACATCTTCGTCCTGCCCGGCAACGTGGTCTGCTTCATCGACTTTGGCCAGATGGGGCGGCTGTCCCGCAAGGACCGGGAGGATTTCACCAGCCTGGTCCTCAACCTGGTGGAAGGCAACGAGCGCAAGGTGACCAGTGGCGTGCTCAGGGTGACCATCCAGCAGGGGGAGGTGAACCGCGACGATCTTGCCCGGGACCTGGGGGACTTCATGGACCGGTATCTCTACCGGCCCCTGGCAGACCTCAAGGCGGACAGGATCCTGCAGGACCTGCTTGATCTCGTCAGCAAGCACCGCCTGTCGCTCAAGCCCAACCTCTACCTGATGATGAAGGCGATCAGCACCGTGGAGGGGGTCGGGCTGATGCTCGATCCCGAGCTGCAGCTGGTCCGGCTGGCCGAGCCCTTCATGAAAAAGGTCCGGCTCGGCAGGCTGCAGCCCAAACGGCTGGCCGAGGAGTTCTCCGAGACCGGCGGCGAGTACCTGTCGCTGCTGCGCGAGCTGCCCGCCGAGCTGCGCTTCATCCTGCGGCAGATGCGCGACGGACGCCTGCGCATCGAATTTGAACACCGCGGCCTCAAGGCCCTGGAAAAGACCCTGGACCGGGTCTCCAACCGGGTCTCGTTCGCCATTGTCCTGGCCTCGCAGATCATCGGCTCCTCGCTGGTGGTCCTCTCCGACATCCCCCCCCGCTGGTACGGCATACCGGTTATCGGCCTGATCGGTTTCCTGTTTGCCGGTATCATGGGCTTCTGGCTCCTGGTCTCCATCATCCGGCACGGCAGGATGTGAACCCGGCCGGACTGAATGGTCCCTCATTTTCTCTCCCCGCCTGTTGCTTGTCCCGGCCGATTCTGCTAGTTTTCTCCAGGTTCGCATTGCGGCCGGCGGGCCCGCCACCCGGTCCCGGTCCCGGCCTTTCCCATGGCAAGAAAAAAAGGAGAGAAGAGATGATCAGGAGAATCAGTGTGTTGTGCTGTCTCTGCCTGCTGCTGGCGGGCAGCACCAGGGCCCTGGCCGGCGGCGGCCAGAGCTACCCCAACGGCGCGGAAGGATTCCTGAGCGGCATGGTGCCGCCGCCGGGATTCTATTTCCTGGACTATGTCTATTTCTATGGCGCCGATACCCTGAAGGACGACAACGGCGACGATGTCCAGGCCTTTGACAGTGTCTCGGTGCTGGCCAATGTCTTTCGCTTCCTGTGGATCAGCGACAGAAAGATCCTGGGCGCCGATTATGGCATGCACGCCTTTGTCCTGGTGGCGGGCACGGACCTGGACTTCAATGCGCCGGTGGGACCGGAGGCAAAACATTCCTACAACAACACCGATGTCCCCTACGTCATCTACAGTCCCTGCATCCTGTCCTGGCACCTGCTGGACGGCAGGCTGCACCTGGCCGCCTCCCTGGCCGACATCTACATTCCCACCGGCCAGGATGACGGCAACATGGCCTCGGTGGGGCAGAACTTCTGGACCGTGGAGCCGGTCTTTGCCGTCACCTACCTGCTGGGTAACTGGGAGTTCTCGGGCAAGTTCATGTACGACTTCAACACGACACAGGACCGGTACCCCACGGTCTACGGCGTCGAGGTCGACCGCGACCCGGGCCAGGAGTTCCACGTCGATTACTCGGTCTCCTATGCCTTCAGCCCGCGGTTCCGGCTCGGCATGAGCGGCTACGCCTATGTCCAGACAACGGACGACTCCTATGACCTGGACGACTCCATCCCCGCCCCGGTCCGGGAGCTGCTCCGCAGGGACGAAGGCAACCGGGGCCGTGTCTTTGCCGTGGGCCCGGGCCTCTGGTACAATTACAAGAACATGTTCTTTTCCCTGCGTAACCAGTACGAACTGGGCGCCCGCAACAGGACCCAGGGGTACAATATCTGGGCCAAGTTCACCTACGCCTTTTAGGCCCGGCCCGTTTTCCGTCCGCCCGGCGGACCGGCCGGGAAAAAAGCCGCGGGCCGCTAACCGGCCCGCGGCTTTTTCAATTCCTCGGCCACTGCCACGGCCAGTTCCTCCATGGTGTAGGGTTTCTTGATATAGCCGCCGGCGCCGAGCTCCAGGGTCTTTTTGATGTCCTCGGTCTGGGAGTAGCCGCTGACGATGACCGCCTTCTGGCCGGGATGCAGGGCCAGGATGCGGCGAAAGGTCTCGCGGCCGTTTATTCCGGGTTCCATGATCATGTCCAGCAGAACGAGGTCCACGGCGCGTTTCTGCAGGCGGGCCACCGCCTCCTCGCCCGAGGCCGCGGTCTCGACCCTGTAGCCGAGCAGGATCAGCATCTGGCTCGCGATGTCCCTCTGCAGGGGATCGTCGTCCACCACCAGGATCAGCTCGCCCCTGCCCTGCATTTCGTGGGACGTCGCCCGGTCGCTCTCGGCCGCCTCCTGGTCGCGGGACAGGGGAAAGTAGAGGGAAAAGGTGGTGCCGCCCAGGTCCGAGTCGACCCGGATGGCGCCATCGTGATCCTGGATCGTGTTCCAGACCACGGTCAGGCCGAGCCCGGTGCCGCTCTTTCCCATGACCTTGGTGCTGTAAAAGGGTTCGAAGATATGTTCCCGGTCACTCTCGGCAATGCCGGGGCCGGAGTCGGAGATCTCGAGGACGCCGCAGGTGCCCTTGCCGATGCCGAGCTCGGCGGCCTCCTCCCGGTCGATCTCCTGCCGGCGGGTGGCGATCACGATCCTGCCCCGCCGTCCCACCGCCTCCACCGCGTTGGTGACCAGGTTCATGAGACACTTGTTGATGTGAATGGGGGAACAATAGATGTTGCCGCTGTCCGGGGCAAGCAGGATGTCGAACCTGATCTCGGGACGCTGTCGGCGCAGGTTGCCGAATTCCGGTGATTCCAGGTACTCGGTGACCAGGCTGTTCAGGCTGTGCACCGACCTGGTGGAAGCGGCGCCCCTGGCCACGGTGAGCAGGTCGGCCACCACGGCCGCGGCCCGCTGGCCGGAGCGGCGGATCTCCTCCAGCGGCCTGCGCAGCTCGTTGTCCTCGTTCATGCCCATGAGCAGCAGCTCGGGATAGCTGACAATGCCGGAGAGGATGTTGTTCAGGTCATGGGCCACCCCGCCCGCCATGAGGCCGATGGCCTCCATCCGTTTTGCCTTCTGCAGCTGCCGCTCTGCCGCGGCCCGGGCCTGTTCCGCCTCCTTGACATCGGTGATGTCAAGCAGCACCCCGATGATGCCGTCCATGCGGCCGTCGATGTCAAAGAAGGGCGCCCGGTGGAAGACGACCTGGCGCGGCCCGCTGCCGGGGCGGCTGATCTGCGCCTCGTAGACCTGCAGGCCTGGCTCGGCCAGCAGCTGCCGGTCCTTTTCCCGTTCCAGGGCGGCCAGCTCGGCCGGCACCAGTTCGGGAAAGCGCCGGCCGACGATCTCATCGTGCCGACGATCAAAAAAGTATTCGAAACTCCTGTTGCAGCCGATGATCGTTCCCTTGCAATCCTTGTAGTAGAAGGGAACCGGGATGGTACTGGTCAGCTCCTGCTGGAACTGCAGGGAGCCGGCCAGGTTCCGTTCCACGGCGTGCCGTTTCCTGATCTCCTCCACCAGGCTGTCGTTGACCTCGTGCAGTTCCCTGGTCCGTTTCCTGACCAGGCTCTCCAGGTTGTTCCGGTACTGGTCCACCTGCTCGTGGACCCGTTGCATGCGGTTGAAATAGATGCCCAGGGTGAAGATGATAATGAAGCTGGCCGTGTTGACGGCGCCGGTATAGGGCGCGATGTGCAGCCAGGTCACCCGCAGGCCGTTGGCCAGGAGCAGCTGCTTGACCAGGTGGCCGATGGAACGGGAGACGGCAAAGAGGACCAGGAAAAATGTCAGCATGAAGACATACTGGCAGAAGAGGTTTTCCTGGTTGTTCCTGCGCCAGTTCAGGGCGATCCGGAAACAGAGGAGGCTGAGGGCCAGGGTGAGTATCGAGCCCGTGACATCCGTTATCCTGATCGGCCACCAGGGAAGAATCATGTCTGCCTGCTCCAGCGCTGCAAGGCGATGAGGAGAAAGAGAAAGGCCGGAACGAGGAGGAAGTGGTCCAGCCGGGTGGCGTAGAACAGGAGATCAAGCGGGTCCCTGACCCTGAAGGCGGTGATGATGCCGTTGTGCCTGGTGAAGTGGTCGGGTGTGATCATCCGGTCCAGCCAGTGGCCGGTGATGGTGGTCACGTTCCAGAGGATGATGCAGCAGAGAAAGAGCCGGAAGGAGCGCCAGCCCGGGGTTGCAAGGTGCCGGCGCCGGATGCGCCACAGGAGGTAGCCCATGCCGGTGACAAAGAGGAGGTGGCCGATCTCGTGGGAGACCAGGCCCTCGGCCCCGCCATGGACCTGGACAGCCAGGGCCGGCGTGGGCAGAAGCAGGACAAGGGGGAGAAAAAGCCGGATCGCGCGAAGATTCATGGGCCGGGAATACACCTTGTTTTGACAGGGATCCCCTGTGAGTACGGTACGGGAGCCGGGCTGCAGGCCTGGAGTGTTCGAACCCGGCACGGGGGCGTGGCTGTCCCGGGTCCCGGCCCGGAGATCCGTTTGACCCCGGGAGGGTGGGGGCCGCTTCCTGTTACAGGGTAGTATACGGGAAGGTGTTGCGGCTTGTCAAACCGGCGCCCTGGCCCGGAAGCTATTTTTTTCTCCAGCTCCCGTTGATCCTGATGAACTGGCCCGGCGGGGTCTTTTCAATGGCCTTTTTCCCGGCCAGGACCTCCACGGCCCTGAGGGTGGTCCCGTTGCGCCTGGCGATCTCCTGGTAGTGCTGCCGGCGCTTGGCATTGATGGTCTTGATCAGCTTTGCCACCTCCGGCGACGGCGGCTTGACCGGCGCCAGGTAGCCGGTGGTGGTCTCACCCACCAGCCCCTTGACCTTGGCGGTCCTCAGGTCGATGGCAAAGGCGGGCTGGCAGACCAGGGCCAGGACCAGGAAGAGCAGAATCACGGTTTTTCTCATCGGAATCCTCCGTTGTCTTTGTCAAGAGCGCCGGGCGGCCGCACCATCCGGACCGGCTGACCGCCGGGCGGGGATCAGAACAGGCCGCTGTCCTTGCTGAGCACGTTGTCCAGGTCCTTTTCCACCTTGACCCGGATCTCGTGCTGGATCTTGACGTTGAGGTTGATGGTGATCGGTTTTTCCGGAGCCTCCATGCGGACCGTGGGCGAGCAGGCGACAAGGGACAGGGTGAGGAAGAGAAGAGGAATGAAGCGGCGGTACATTGTTCCTCCCGGGGTAGCGGGTTGACGGGGCCAGGTATCCTTTGCGGTCTCCTCCTGTACGGGCAGGGGACGGCCACGACGGCAGCGGGTTTTCACGGACCGGTTGCCTGGGGAACATTGTAGTGACGCTGGATCGATTTGTCCAGCTCATCTGTCAGCGAGCGGCTGTATTGCAGGCTTTTCAGCAGGGAGAGCAGGTTCTGCTCGGTATTGATGTTCAGGTGCACCGGCCGCGTGGTCTCCAGCTTCGGGCTGTGCCCCTCCAGGTGGAGGGCGACGTTGAGCTGCCCGCCTGGCCGGTACTCCACCTTGGCGCTGAGCAGGTTGTAGCGGAAGTCTTCCATGGCCTTGAGGGCATAGCCAGTGATCTCCATCTCGGCCAGGCTGCTCTTCTGCCGCGGCCGGTACCGGATGACACCACCCGGCGGCCGGTTGCGCAGCTCGCCGTTGTTGATGCTGATTCCCTTTGCGTCCAGGCGGAGCGGCAGCCTGCCGTCCACCCTGCCGCTGACCTGGAGGTCCCTGACCTGCATGACACGGACGATCTCGGCCAGGTCAAGGCCGCTGATGGCGATGGTGCAGTGGCCGTCCGGCCTGTTCGGGTCAAGGACAAGACCGGATGTGCTGACCCGGCCACCCAGGAGCCGGGCCGCAAACCGGTCAAGGTGCACCAACGGTCCGGGCCCGGCCGGCGATGGTGTCAGCCGGACCACCGCCTCCAGGTCCTGCATCTTGATGCCGGCATCCAGGGTGGCAAGGGAGACAGTGGCCGGGGTCAGGGACCTGATCCGCGGCAGGATCTCCGCCCTTTCCCTGACCCGGAGGCCGCTAAAGGCAAGGTCCCCGGCCTTGCCGGCGCCGTTGTCCAGGCGTATGCCGATGCGCAGGGCAGGCCGGGTCGTTGCGGACCAGGACGCGGTCGCGGTCAGAAAGAGGCTTCCCTGGTCAAGGTCAGCGGGCAGGCCAGCCAGCAGGCTGGCAAGGGGATGTTCCGGGCTGAAACGGAGGGGAGTGGTGGTGTTCAGCCTGGCCCGTCCCCGGCCCGCGGCCGCCTGGAGCTGGAAGACCGCCTCCAGCCTGCCCGGCAGCTCTCCTGCCGAAAAGGCGGCCCGGCCCCGGAGCCCGCTGTTGTCCCCCTCCAGGTGGACAGCCAGACTTGAGAGGGGAAGGCGTCTCTTGCCGTTCGCGATAATGACCCCCTGTGACTGCAGGTCCGCCCGGGCCGACCAGTGGCCCCCGGCGCCCTCCATCCTGCCGATGGCCACGGTGACCGGTTGCAGGTGCAGGCTCCTGCCCGGGCCCGAGAGGACGAGCCGGTCCAGCAGCCAGTCGCCCGGGTCGGCGGACCACTGCTTGCCCGGCCGGAGCACGATCCCGGTCCGCTGCCGCGGCGCCAGGGCCAGGCCGTCCAGGTGCAGGTCGCCGCGGGATATGCTGCCGGCCTGCAGGCGGAAGGCCCTGGCCAGGGACAGGGTCGTCCGCCCCGCCCGCCGGGTGAGGGTCAGGGCGGGATTGAGCCGCAGGGTTGCGCAGCGCCAGCCTGCAGCGGCAAGTCCTGTCAGGGTCCATTGCCGGCCGGGCCGCGGTGCCAGGACCAGGGCCGATCCCTGCCGTCGCCAGGCGGAGGCCAGTGGCAGGTCCATGCCGGCAGCGGTAAAACCGGGGCCCTGCACATTGGTCAGGGTGAGACGGGATGCGTCGGCCAGGGCGATCTCCCGGCCGTGGTCCCGGACGGTGCCCTCGAGCCGGAGCACCATGGTGCGTACGGCCAGGGAGGAGATGTTCAGCTCCCCGGAGCGGAGGGCCAGGGAAAAGGCCGGGGTATCGCTGCCGGTGGCGAGGGAGCCGCTGCCGTTGATGGTGCCGCCGAGCCGCGGCAGGGTGATGTTGAACAGGGCGGCGATCCGGGCCAGCCGGTCGAGATGGACGGTGAACCTGGATGTGAGCCGGCCGCGGCGGCCGGCGTCCAGGGTGAGCCGGCTGACGGTTGTTGCTTCCTGCCCGGTCTCCAGCCGCAACTTCAGGCTGCCGCCTTTGGCCAGGTCCGCCCGCAGTCGCAGGGGTGCGGTGTCCGGGGCACCGGCCAGGGCCAGGACGGCGTGCAGGCCCCTGTGGTTTACGTTCATGGCCAGGGAGAGGTCCTTTCCCGCCAGCATGGCCGTCCGCCCGCCGGCAAGGCGCAGGCGCCTGATGGTCAGCCGGCGCAGGGGGATCCGTCGCTGCCAGGCAGTGCCGGCCAGGGAGAGCGGAAGGCCGGATGCAGGGGAGCCGCTGGTCGTGGCCTGCTTTGGCAGCCGGAGGGCCAGGGAGTCGATGGAGACATCCCTGACCCGGCCGGCAACAAGGGAAGCGGGGGCATAGGTGGCACTCAGGTTATGCAGCCTGAACACCAGCCGATCGCCGGCCAGGGGCAGGGAAAAGGCTATGGTATCGAAGCGGACCCTGTGCAGGGAGACCCGGTCCACCCGGACGGTGACATCGGTGGCGCCGCGCATCCGCAGGAGCTGGGCCGTGCCCAGGGCAAGCAGGTGGTCGCGTCCGGCCACAAGGAGGAGCAGGACGGCCAGGACAACCAGGGTCAGGATCTTGATGGCCCGCATGGTGCATCACCTCTGTCCGGCCCGTTTTCGTTTTTTCTGCAGCCAGGACCGCCACCAGTCGGCAAGCAGCCTGCCCGGGGTGACCCGCTCGCCGCGCACGTGGAGCCAGGCCCGCTGGCCCTCCTGCACCCGGTCGATCACCGGCGCCGGCAGGGCAAGATCGAGCCGGAAGACCGGCCGGAACAGCTCGATGTGGTAGCGCTGTTCCAGGGCCTTGCCGGCGGCGGCAACGGCCTGCTGGCGGACACTGAGCGGGCCGCCGTACAGGGCGGCCAGGGCCGGGTGGGGCAGTTCCATGGTCGCGGTCGGGGCCACCCGTTCCAGCGTGGCCCTGAAGGCGCCCCCGCCGGCGGCCCGCATGTCCACGGCCACCGGCCGGCCCACGAGGCCGCGCAGGCTGTCGATGTCGTCCTGGGCCGCGGCGCCGACCAGGTGCTTCTGCTCCGGGCCGATGATCCAGAGGATCTCCGCGCCCCGGCGCAGAAAGGTGCCTGCCAGGCTGTCGAGGCCGGGGGCCACGATCATGCCGTCTGCCGGTGCCGTGATACGCAGTGCGTTGCTGTCCTTTTGCAGGAGCCGTTGTTCCTCTTCCAGGGCCCGGCGCTGCTGCTGCAGGATCCGGAGCTCGGTCAGGCGGTCGCGGCTGTGGGCCAGCCGGATCCGGATGTCCAGTTGTCGCAGCCGCAGACGGACGTCCCGGAGGGAGGCGCTGATCTCCGGGTTGTCCAGGAGCAGGAGCAGGTCCCCCTTCCGGACCAGGGCGCCGTCACGGGTCCCGAGGCGGCGGACGAAGCCGGGTGCCGCGGCCCGGACCCGGACCTGGTGCTCATATGCCACCACCGCCGGCACCAGGATCTGCCTGCGCCAGCCGGCAAACTGAAAGATCGCCGCCACCGCGAGCAGGGTCAGGAGTAACCGCAGGGAGAGATGGCGCAGCAGGCGCGGGTTGTGGGCCCGGTAGCGGGGCAGTTGCTGCAGGAAACCATACACCGGCATGCCGATCCAGACAAGGACCGCGCCCATGGTGACGAATATTCCCAGGCCCCCGGCCATCATACTGGCCAGGTAGCCCAGGGACAGGACCACCAGGATCCGCCAGATGAAGACCCCCACGCCGTAGATCCTGATGAAGGCCCGCCGACCGCCATGGTAGCGGAGGGGCGGGGCCGGGATGCCGAGAAACCAGCGGGCGGCGAGACCTTTTATGTCCTGGAAGGCCAGGCCGTACAGGTTCGGGATGTCCACCAGGTCGGAGAGCACGTAGTAGCCGTCAAACCGCATGAGTGGATTGGCGTTGAAGAGCAGGGAACTGATGCCGGCCACCAGCACCGTGTTGTGGGCGATGAAGCCCGCCTGGCTGGCCGGGTCCCTGGCCCAGGCCAGGATGCCGATCCAGGCCACCATGGTCTCGGCGAGGATGCCGGCCAGGGCCACGTGGATCCGTTGCCAGCGCGAGGGAAAGGTCCAGGACGAGGTGGCCTCCACGTAGGTGAGCGGGATGAAGAGGATGAACAGGATCCCGGCCTCGGGCACGCGGCCGCCGTAGTGACGGGTCACCAGGGCGTGCATGAGCTCGTGCAGGACCTTGAGGCCGGACCAGATCAGCCAGATGATGAGCAGGTTGCGGCCAGAGAAGAAGCCGGCTGCCTGGTGCCTGAACTCCTGCCAGTGGCTGGCCAGGATGGCGAGGGCCAGGGCGGCCAGCAGCAGCCAGAGGACAAGAAAGGGCAGGCCGGCCAGGCGGACCAGCCAGGCGGGCAGGCGGTCGAGGAGCGGGTCGGGATTGAAGAGCGGCAGCTTGAAGGAGATCAGGTTGAGCCGGCCAAACCGTTTCAGCTGCCGCTGCCGCTCTTCCATCTCCAGGTGGTCCGTTCGTGCCCGCTCGTGGCGCAGGAGCTGCTGCCGGTCGAGCCAGGTGATGATGGCCAGGGCCTGTTCCGGGTCCAGCTTTTCCCCGTTGCCGGCGTTGACCAGTGCCAGCAGTTCCTCCATGGATCCGGCCCGGTTGAGGGCAACGGCCAGCAGGTATTCCTCGCGGCCGATGCGGAAGAAGAGGTGCCGGACCGGGTCCTCGATAATGTAGCAGGCCTCGCCGCCGTCGGTCACGGGGCTGAATCTCAGCTCGGATCGCAGGCTGGGCAGGGAGTGCTTGCTGGTCATTGTGGTGTGCCCGCTCCGCGGGGATGATGGTTTGCCGGGAAAAAGGTCCCGGGTTTGATAAGGTCGCCGATCGCGGCGTTTTTTACAGCTCCGCCCGGTCCCTGCTCACAGGAACCGGTCCGCGACGTGGAGCAGGGTATACCAGGGCCGGTGCAGGAGGAGCCAGCCCAGGCTGCGCCGGCCACAGTCGATCTCTGCCTCGCCGCGCATGCCGGGCCTGAGCCGGCCGCCGGGATTGGCGGTCTCGAATTCGGCGATGAAGACGTTGCGCATGTCGCGGATGCGGGACTTGGGAACGATCCGCTGGATGGTTCCCCGCCACTGTTGGTCCGGGTAGGCATCGAAGCGGATGGTGACCGGGGCCCTGTTCCGCACCCGGGCAATGTCGTCCTCGCCAATGGCCAGCTCGATGTCCATCCTGTCCAGGGGCGCCACCTCGAACAGGGTCTGGCCCTTGCTCACCGGGCCGCCCTCGGCCCGTTTCAGGTCACCGGTGAGCACGATACCGTCCACCGGGCTGACCAGTTGCAGGTGCGTCTGTCGCTGGCGGAGCAGGTGGATCTGCTGGTCCAGCCGTTCCATGTCCAGGCGGGCCACCTGCGCTGACGGCGTGTCGCCTGCGGCCAGGTAGCGGTCGTACATCCTGGCCGCCTTGTCCCGTTCCGCGTTCAGGCCGGCCAGCTGCAGGCTGATCTCGCGGCCATCCAAGCGGGCGAGGAGCTCGCCGGCGCGGACCCGGTCGCCGGGATCCACCAGTACCTTGTCCAGGATCGTGTCGAACCGGGCCACCACGTAACGGGTGGTGACCGGTCTGACCAGGGCCCCTGCCGGCACGCGATAGGGAACCGGGACCAGGAGGACCAGGGCCAGCACCGCGGCCACGGCCGCAACCAGCAGGCGCCTGCGGCGCGGCCGGCTGTTGTCGCCGGGGCCAAGCCGCCATGGCCGCTGCCGCAGGGCCCTGACGCAGCCGGCCAGCAGGGGAGCGCTTGCAGCGAGCATGGCAAGGGTGGCGCTGACATTCCGGCCCGGGTTTTCCTGCCAGAGCAACAGGAGAGCGCTGTCATGGCCATTATCGCCGGGCAGGGGAACAGCGGCCGCGCAGCCACTGCCCGTGACGCGGCCTATCTCGGCCAGGACAGGGGAGTCCAGCTCCGGCGCGGGAGCGGGCCAGCAGAGGGGGGAGGAGCGGCTGGCGCATTCGGCAAGCCCCTTTTCCAGGACACGGATCTCTTCGGTGCGCCGGTCCGGGGAGCTGACATCGGAGAGGGCCAGCAGGACCATGCGGTGGCCGCGTCTGCCGGCCAGGGCCACCCGGCTGCAGCCGGTCAGGCGGCGCAGCCCGGCGGTGAGGCGCAGCAGGCCGTCCCGGCCGCCGGCCTGCAGGGCATCGGCCACCAGCCCGGTCATGCCGGGGTCGTCCGTCCCGGTCCTGTCGGCCACGGCCAGTTGCAGCTCCAGGACAGCGGCCAGGAGCTGACCCAGGACCAGCAGCGTCTCCATACCCCCTGCCGTGGCCTGGCAGACCAGGGTGAGGCAGGTCCTGCCCGCTGCCAGCGGACAGGCCAGGAGCTGGACCGACGGCTGGCCGGCAAGGGGGTGGTAGAGGGCCTTTTCTTCGGCCAGGGCCTGCCGCGCTGTCTTGGCGAGGTGCTGCTCCATGTCCGGGGCCCAGGCCAGGGCCTGGTGCGAGAGCAGGGTGGCGGCCGGCCGTTCTTCCCTGTCCACGAAGATCACAGCCCCGGCCGCGTTGAGCAGGCCGATGGCGTGGCGGAGGAAGTCGTGCAGCAACCGCTCCGGGTCGCGGCGGGACTTTCCGGCGAACAGGGCGGTGAGCCGGCAGAGATCCGGTTGCCCGATCCTGGCGCCTGCCTGGCCGGGACTGGTTGCCTGGCGGGTATTCAAGGGTCGGGGAG
>WFUT01000042.1 GCA_015484845.1 Desulfobulbaceae bacterium | reverse complement strand
CGGCCATACTCATCGTGGATGACGATGACACCAACCGGGTCCTCCTGGAGCAGTCGTTCAGGGACAACGATGTCCGCCTCAGCATGGCCCGCAACGGCAGGGAGGCCGTGGAGATCTGCAGGAACACGGATTTTGACCTGATCTTCATGGACTGCCAGATGCCGGTCATGGACGGTTTCGAGGCCGCGACCTCCATCAGCGAGATGCTCCGCGGCCAGGGGCGCAAGCGGCCGGTCATCATCGCCCTTACCGCGGACGTGACCGAATCGACCAGGAAGCGGTGCCGGGAGGTGAACATGGACGATTACCTGGTCAAGCCCCTTGACTTCGGCGAGCTGCAGCGGGTGCTCGACAACTGGCTCACCGGCTACGGCCTGCGCGTGACGCCCCGGCACCGGCTGGCCACCGGCAGCGGCACGGATGGGGAGGCCGCAGACGGCAAGGAGGTTGTCCGCCGCGCCAGTATCGAGAAGCTCAAGAAAAATATCGGGGATATCCGGCCGGTTATCACGGTCTTTCTCTCCACCATGCGCACCAGGCTCGACGAGCTGGAACAGGCCATTGCCGACAAGGACATCGAGACCATCCAGCGGACCGCCCATACCCTGAAGGGCAGCAGCAGCCAGTTCGGGGCCGAGGGGCTGTCAGCGCTGTGTCAGCAGGCAGAGAACATGGCCCGAAGCAACAACCTGCAGCAGATTGAACCACTTTTCAGGAAAATAACCCGGGTCGCGGACCAGGTGGCCTTTTTTCTGCATGAACAGCTTGATTAAGTCCGGTGTTCCCTTACAATAAATAAAGGGAGTTATTTCCGGATAACCCGTTTGCCCGCCCGCTTCTTGGGAGCACATTCAATGACGACTGCTTTTTTCCACGGTGGCACACCGCTCATCCTCGTTGTTGACGACGACGAGGTCATCCGGCTTCTCCTGCGGCAGTTTCTCGAGGGCGCGGGCTACGATGTCGAGGAGGCCGTCAACGGCCAGGACGCCCTGGACCTGCTGACCAGGAAGAACTATGACCTCGTTATCCTGGACATCGCCATGCCCGGCATCGACGGGCCCCAGGTCTGCGAACACATCCGGGCCGCCCTCGAGAACCCGCCGCCGGTGCTGATGGTCACCGCCCTGGATGACGAGGAGACCGTGGACCGTTCCTTTGCGGCCGGCGCCGTGGACTACATCCGCAAGCCCATCCGCTGGTCGGTACTGAAGAACCGTATCCGTTACATCCTCGCCTCGTCCCGCGCCCACAAGGAGCTCGAGCTGCTTTCCCGCAACTACGAGATGATCCTGGACGCGGCGGCCAACGGCATCTGCGGCGTCAGCGAGGACAAGCTGATCAGCTACATCAACCCGGCCGGCCTCAAGATCCTCGGCTACAGCCGGGAGGAGGTCATCGGCCGGCCCTATTACGAGATCTTCAGGCTCTCCGAGGCCGGCAGCGATACCTTTGACGTGGATTCCTGCCCCTTCTTCAGCCCCGACGCCGGCGCGGCCTCCTTCCACTTTGACGAGGCCAGGCTGATGCGCAGGGACGGCACCATGGTGCCGGTGGACTACCGGGCCACTCCCATCATGGAGGGCAACCGGGCCGTGGGCGGGGTCCTGGTCTTCCAGGACGTCACCGAGCGCCACCAGGCAGCGGAACTGATCCGCTACATGGCCAACCACGATTCCCTCACCAACCTGCCCAACCGCAACTACTTCACCCGCCGCCTGCCCCAGGCCATCTCCCTGGCCAAGCGGTACAAGCGGCGGCTCTGCCTGCTGTTCATCGACCTGGACCGGTTCAAGCCGATCAATGATTCCTATGGACACGGGGTAGGGGATATCGTGCTGCTGCAGGTGGCGCGCCGGTTGAGTGGTATGCTGCGGGAATCCGACTCGGTCTGTCGGCTGGGCGGGGACGAGTTCGTTATCCTGCTCGAGAGCACCGAGTCGGTGGAAGGCGCGGAGTTCGTGGCCCAGAAGGCCATCGACGAACTGAACAAGCCCATCGAGGCGGACAACCATATCTGCTACATCGGCGCCAGTATCGGGATCAGCGTCTATCCCGATGACTGCGGGGACGCGGAGACCATGCTCCGCCATGCCGACATCGCCATGTACGAGGCCAAGAAGCGGGGCCGTAACCAGTGGGTCCTCTATTCACCGGAGATCAACTCCACGGCCAGCGGCCCGCGAAACCTCAACGGCAGCACGCCGCCTCCTGGTCCGTGAAACCGGGTCGGCCCCGACCCGTTCACTTGCCGTCTTTTTTGGGTTCCTCCTGGAACATGGTGCGGATGATATCATCCCGCCCGATCACCCCCACCAGCTTTTCGCCGTCCATCACCGGCAGGGTGTGCACGTGCCGTTCCGCCATCAGGGTGGCCACCTCGTCCATGGGCGTCTCGGGCGTAACAGAGATCAGCTCGTGCGAGCAGATGTCATCCACCTTGGTGCCGGCGATCTTCTTGATGTCTTTTTCCAGCTTTTCCGGGCTCTCCAGGAACAGGAAGGAATCCAGGATGGCCACCACCGTGGGGATGTGGACCCGCTTGTTCTGGTCGATGAGGTCGCTTTCCGTGACCACGCCGATGATCTTTCCGCCGGCGTCCCTGACCGGCGCGCCGCTGATCTTTTTGGTATAGAACAGCTCGGCCAGTTCCTTGACCGACATCCCGGCGTCCACCGTGATGACGTCCCGGGTCATGATATCCTTTGCCTTCAGCATGGGGCTTCTCCTGTAAGTTGCATCGTAAGGGCAGGCAGCCACCTGCAGCCGCTTGCGGCCGGCGGCGCAGGCAGGGTGCCTGCGGCGACATAGCCTGCCAGCAGTCTACGCTTCGTTTACCTGCCAGTCAACCACGATTATGCGGGAGCGGCGGACTGCTGAACTTCCGTTGAATCCCCTTTGGTCGGTGAACCTGCCCCGCGGGCCAGGCAGGTCATGGTTCGCGGCAGCATGGCGGCGACATCCGATGCCAGGTAGCCCCGGTCGCCCTGTTCGGCGAGCCGGTCGGCTGCAGCGCCGTGCAGGTAGACGCCAAGGCAGGCCGCCTGCCAGGGTCCATGGCCCTGCACCAGCAGACCACCGATGATGCCGGACAGGACGTCACCCATGCCGCCCGTGGCCATGCCGGGATTGCCACTGCTGTTCACTGCCCAGCGGCCGTCATTGCCGCCGATCACGGTCCCGGCCCCCTTGAGCACGGTGATGATCGTGCTGCCCGCACCGCGATCCTTGAGCCAGAGCGCGGCAGCGAGCCGGTCGGCCTGGATCTCGCCGGTGCCCAGGCCGGTCAACCGCGCCATCTCGCCGGGATGGGGCGTCAGGATCCGCGGCCCGGCGGTATCGGTAATCTCGTCCCGGTGGTGGGCGATCAGGTTCAGGGCATCGGCATCCACCACCATGGGCAGCTCCATTTCCCGGTAAAGCCGCTGGACCAGCTTGCCGGTGTCCGGATCCGTGCCCAGGCCTGGCCCGAGCACGATGGCTTTTTTCCCCTTGAGCAGCGAGACAACCAGGTCCAGGTCCCGGATGGACAGCATGGTTGCCGCCGAGGGCAGGGGAACGGTCATGGCCTCGGGCAGGCTGGTCTCGAAGATCGGGTTCAGCCGGTGCGGCACGGCCAGGGTGACCAGGCCTGCGCCGCTGTGCAGGGCGCCACGGGCGCAGAGAATGGCAGCGCCGGTCTTGCCCTCCGAACCTGCGAGAACAAGCAGGTGGCCGCATGTACCCTTGTGGGCGTTGCGGGGCCGGGAACGGAGAAGCCTGCCGATGCCGTGGTCCAGGAGTTCCCCGGCCAGTGCGGCATCCTGGACCACCTGTGGCGGAATGCCGATATCCACAACACGCAGGAGCCCGGTGTGCGGGCCGCCGTGCATGAAATGTCCGGGCTTGGCAAGACCGTAGGTGACAGTCAGGTCCGCCTCCACGGCGCCGCCCAGCACCTGGCCGCTGTCGGCATGCAGGCCCGATGGAATGTCCACGCTGACCACTGGCCAGCCATGCTGCTGCTTCAGGAAATTGATCTTCCGTGTCGCCGCCAGAAAGCGCCCCTCCAGGGGCCGTCCGAGTCCGGTACCGAAAAGGGCGTCGACCAGGCTGTGCACCGGGTGGCGAAGATGAATGTCTGCCAGTTGCTCCAGGGCCTGATCGAGCGTCTCTTCGGAATCGGCAACATGACAGGACAGGCCGAGCCGCCTGACGACGCGGCAGTTGACCGCCGCGTCACCCTTGAGCCGATCAGGGTCAACCAGGAAAAGGACATGGGGAAATCCACCCCGCTGGTGGACGTGCCTGGCAATGACAAGGCCGTCACCGCCATTGTTGCCCGGCCCGGCAAAGATGACCACGCTCCTTCCCTGAAACGGGCCCAATTCCTGCTCCATGAAATCGGCCGTGCCCTGGCCGGCATTCTCCATGAGCACGATGCCGGGAATGCCGACCTCCTCAATCGTCTGGCGATCAAGGCCCTGCATTTCCTCTGCTGTGGCAAGTTGTCTCATAATAGTTGCCCTTCACTTTGTTTGAATCCCCATGCCGCCTCGGCTTACTTCAGTCCTCCTTCAATTGCGGCCCCCAGGAAACATCGAGGAGCCTTAATTTCTTGATTACAAGATTAATTTCATCCATATAGTTTGTTAATCTTGATTGCATAACGATTTTAATAACCT
The DNA here is from genome assembly GCA_015484845.1 of Desulfobulbaceae bacterium. Lineage (GTDB taxonomy): Bacteria > Desulfobacterota > Desulfobulbia > Desulfobulbales > Desulfobulbaceae > DRKI01. The sequence goes on along the minus strand of WFUT01000042.1, from coordinate 385 downwards.
GCCCGCCGTGGGGTAACGATTAACCTTATAGACGGCTATGCGCTGGAACTTGCATGGAAAATACGCTCCGAGTGCGGGTCAGGTTTATTTACTTGATAATAGAGAAGGCCCCCTCGCCCCCGGCAGACCCACTCTGCTATAATGAGGTTAGAAGGGAACAACACTCAACCAAGGAGACCTTCTCATGAGATTCTACACCAACCAGCACAAATTTTACTGCGGAATCGACCTGCACACCAACTGGATGTATGTCTGCATCCTGGATGGAGAGGGCGACATCAAGCTGCACCGGAATGTCCGAACCAGGCCAACAACCTTTCTCCGGCTCATTGAGCCGTTCCGGGAAGACATTGTCGTCTGTGCGGAATGCATGTTCACCTGGTAC
>WFUT01000041.1 GCA_015484845.1 Desulfobulbaceae bacterium | reverse complement strand
GGATTGGCAATTTTACCGAATCTGCTTCGTTATCAAGGGCTTGAAGTATTCGTATACGGCTGCGCCCTTGATGCCTCGCATCTCCGGCAAAATTGCCAATTGCAGGATTTAGGTCCCATTTTATCGTAACGTCAGGCAACCCGCTGAAAATCTGCTATGTTGGTCATCAGCGGCCAGGATTGCATGGACATTTCTCGTCTTTTGTTGACCAGATTGCCAGGAAAGAAGATCACATTGACGGGCAATGCTGATCTCCGGATGGGAAGGATCAATGTATGACCGCTTGACAGCCGTACTTAGCCCAGATGCCCTGTTGTTTTTTTAACCAGTTCAGCTCAACCTGCAACTTGTCGATTTGTTGGTATAATATATCCCGTTCAGCCTCCATTGCCTTGATGGTTTTCGTTCAATTTGTCCTGTCAGGGAGCGGCAGGCGCTTTCACCCGGTTGGCGCAATGACGTCTTTGGTCGGGACCTCCGCAGTTGCAAGGCACGCGCTCAGGTCCCTGAGTATCCCGTCTTCAATGCTGTAGATCCAGCCATGAACGGAAAGCTCCCTGCCCTGTTTCCAGGCATTCTGCACGATGGTGGTATTGCAGATGTTGGTAACCTGTTCTTTCACGTTGAGTTCACAGAGCAGGTCGAGTTTCTCCTTGTGACCAAGCCCTTCGAATTGCGATGGGTTGAAGCGGATGACATCCTTGATATGCCGCAGCCAGTTGTCGATCAGTCCATGTTCATGGTTCTCCAGCGCCGCCTGTACACCGCCGCATCCATAGTGGCCGCAGAGAATAATATGCCTGACCTTGAGCACCTCCACGGCATACTGGAGAACGGACAGGCAGTTCAAGTCGGTATGAACGACCAGGTTGGCGATGTTGCGGTGGACAAACACCTCGCCCGGCTGCAGGCCGATGATCTGATTGGCCGGCACCCGGCTGTCAGAACAGCCGATCCACAGGTACTTCGGGGCCTGGTGCCGCGACAGGCGCCGGAAAAAGTCCGGCTCCTTTTCCTTTATCGACGCTGCCCATGCCTTGTTGTTGTCAAAGAGATGCTGGAGCGGTTGCAATGGTTGTATTCCTCCCGGCCTGGCCATGTATTCAATGACGGCGCTCGTTTCCCGCGGGGTGATGGCAGGTTCGTCCTGTCGCCTCCCCTGCCGGCGGGCCCTGGTCGTTTTCCCCCTCCTGCCGGAGCAGGTGCAGCAGTTCGTCGGTGGTGAGTCGGGCGCTGATGTCGGTGCCGGAGAGGAGCGAGTCGGCGAGATCGCGTTTTTCCTCGTGCAGGCGGACGATCTGCTCCTCGATGGTGCCCCGGGTGACCAGGCGGTACACGGTGACCGGCCGCTGCTGGCCGATGCGGTGGGCCCGGTCCGAGGCCTGGTCCTCCACGGCCGGGTTCCACCAGGGATCCATGTGGATGACGTAGTCGGCCGCGGTCAGGTTGAGACCGGTGCCACCGGCCTTGAGGCTGATGAGGAAGACATCGCCCTTGCCGGCCTGGAAGGCCCGGACCCTGGTTTCGCGCTGCTTGCGGCTGGTCTGGCCGTCCAGGTACTGGTAGCTGATCTTCTGCTCTTCCAGGTGGTCGCGGATGATGTGCAGGTGGTCGACAAACTGGCTGAAGACCAGGGCCTTGTGGCCGCCGGCCAGCAGCTCGGCCAGGATGTCGTCAAAGACCTTGAGCTTGGAGGAGGGAATACGGCTGTCCGGGTCGAGCAGCCGCGGGTTGCAGCACAGCCGCCGCAACCGCATGATCTCGGCCAGGATACGCAGGTGCCGGCCGCCGTCCTCCTCGTTGTCCGCGCCGGCAAGCCGTTCCACGGCCCTCTGCCGCTGGGCCTCGTAGAGGGCGGCCTCCTCCGGGCTCATGACGACCTCCAGGGCGATATCGGTGCGGGGCGGCAGTTCCTGCAGGACCTCGCTCTTGATCCGGCGCAGGAGGAAGGGACGGATCAGGCGGCGCAGCCGGTGCCGGGCCTCCCGGTCCCGGTCGCCCTCGATGGGCAGGACAAAACGCTCGTGAAAGGACTTGCGCGAGCCGAGCAGGCCGGGGTTGAGAAAGCGGAACAGGGACCAGAGCTCGGAGAGGTTGTTTTCGAGCGGCGTGCCGGTGGTGGCCAGGCGGAAACCGGCCCTGAGGCGCAGGGCGGCACGGGCGCGCCGGGTCTGGTGGTTCTTGATCGCCTGGGCCTCGTCCAGGATCACGGTCTGCCAGTCCACCTTGGCCAGCCGGTCGATCTCCGTGCCCAGCAGGCCATAGCTGCAGACCACCAGGGCAAAGGGGCCCAGGTCGTCCAGGCAGGCGTCGCGGTCGCCGGGCCCGAAGTGGCGGACCTGCAGGGTGGGGGCAAAGCGGCGTGCCTCTTCCTGCCAGTTGGCGATCACCGAGAGTGGCGCCACCACCAGGGTCGGGCCGTCAGGGGCCCGGAGCAGGACCGCGGCCAGCGCCTGCACGGTCTTGCCCAGGCCCATGTCGTCGGCCAGGCAGGCGCCCACGCCCCACTGGGAGAGGCGGGCCAGCCAGCGGAAGCCCTCCACCTGGTAGGGCCGCAGCCTGGCCTGCAGGGTGGAGGGCAGTTCCGGGTCCACCGGCCTGCCGAGCCGGGCCACGTGGTCCTTCCAGGCCCTGTCCGTGTGCAGTGAGCCGGCCTGCTCGGTCAGCTCCTCCAGGGCCAGGGAGGCCAGCGGCGGGATGCGCACGCCCTTGCCGCGCAGTTCGCCGTAGGCGCGCAGTTCGCTGATCCGCTTGCGGAATTCCCGGGTCAGGGCAAGAAAAGAGCCGTCGTCGAGCTGGACAAAGCGGCCCGGTGACTGTTCCAGCATCTGGAGGAGCTGTTTCAGGTCCAGGGCCAGCTCGTTGTCCACCTCCAGCCTGCCGGTGGCGGCGAACCAGTCGCGGTCCTTTTTCAGGCGCAGCGAGAACCGGGCAAAGGAGGCCTCGCCACGCACCCGGAACTTCTCTCCCCTGGGCCATTCCAGGATCACTTGCTCGTTCAGGCGGCCCAGCTCCAGCAGCATCTCCAGGCCGTCCTGCGTGTCCTCCAGGCGATAGACACCGTCCACCGGCTCCTGCCGCTCCAGGGTGGGGCAGGAGCGGATCACCTGCTCGCAGAGTTGCTGTTCCCTGTCCAGGTCGCGGACCGCCTTCACCGGGCGGCCCTCGACCCGGGCGAGCACGGTCTCGCCGCCCCGGCCCGGCCGGCACCAGGTATCGGCACCGGCCAGGGGACGGACCAGGAACTCGGCCTGCAGTCCCTGGCCCGCGGGCAGCAGGTGGACATGGGGCGTGGGATCGCCCTGTTCGGTGGGGATGTCGTCGCCCAGGCCGTCGAGATCGGACTGGATGGTGACCAGGGAGGAGAGGGAGGCGACAGAGGAGCGCAGGCTGTCGGCCGCCTCGGCCGGCAGGGTCATCGGCCGGGCCAGGATCTGGTAGAGGCGCTGCTGGCCGCTGTCCAGCCGGTAGAAGGCGTAGCGGGTCGGTGTCTCCCGCACCAGGGCGCCTTCCTCGTGCATGGCCTTGGCAGGCGGCACCAGCTCCAGCCGGACCTGGTCCTTTTCGTGGCTGATGCTGAGACCGGGCCGGGCCATCACGATGTCCACCCTGGTGGAGGGCGAGTCGGCCAGGAAGACCAGGGGATGCCTGGCGAGCAGGGGCAGGGCCTTGACCGGATCGAGGTGGTAGGTGGTCTTGCGGTGGCCGTACCAGTACTGCTGTTCCCGGTGGATGGTAATCAGGGCGACCAGGGAGCGGTCCAGCCCGGAGAGGCCCTCCATGGAGTCACTCTTCTCGAACAGGGTCTTGAGCGCCACCACCCGCCCCTTGCTCCAGCGGCCGTTCTTTCCCTTTTTCTGCAGCCTGGGCTCCAGCGTGACCCGGGCCGGGTCGCTGTGCGGCCCGAGGAACCAGACCAGCCGCTGGCCACCGGTGGTGGCGCTGCCGGCGGTACCGTCGGCCAGGCCCTGCAGGGCCAGCAGTGTCTTCTGCCAGGCCGGCAGGTCTGTCCAGCAGTCTGACAGGCAGGCCAGGCCGCTGGCCCGCCGGATCTCGCCGACGATGTCGGTATGTTTTTTCCTGGCCATCCCCAGTCGTGCCAGGATGTTGGCCGCCTCCGCGACCAGCCACAGGTTCTGGCTCGACGTGGCCTGGGCCAGGATCCTGCTGATCCGCGGCGCCTGTTTGCGGGCCGCCCCTGGCCGGATCCAGGAGAGGATCATGCAGTGCAACAGGTCGGGCAGCGATATCTCGACCTCATCGAGTTCCAGGTCCACCAGCCGCTCCGCGGGCCTGAGTGTCAGGCCCAGCCGCTCGGCAAAGGGCTCCTGCATGGCCAGGGCAAGGAAAGTGGCCGGCCGGAGGTTTGGATCCTCCAGGCGGCGGCCGTGGGCGCGGATGGTTTGCATGCCCTGGTTCAGCCGCTGCGGGTCGGCGGAACGGAGCAGGGTGCAGAGAAAGAGGAACTGGGCATAGCCGGGAAAGGGCACGAATTTCTTGCGGCTTGCCTTGCGCAGGACCTGGGCCCACCGGTCAAAGCCGGCCAGGGCGTCGTTGGTGCGGCCGGTGAAGACCGCCAGCAGGGCCTGCAGGGGCGGCAGCTCGCAGGCCGCCATGGCAGGGTCCTCCAGCAGTTCCTCCACCAGGTCGTTGCGGCCGCAGAAAAGGAGGCTCGTGATGATGCGCGCCTGCTGCTCGGGCCGGCAGGCGTCAGAGGCAAGCAGGCGGGCCAGGTCACCGGTTCCCTGCAGGGGCAGGATCTCGGTCGCGATCCGTTCCAGGATCCAGTTCACCACCACCGGCGAGCCGGAGGCAACGAGGTGGGGCAGGATCTCCGGGTAATAGGGGTCCAGGAACAGGGTCTTGAGGGGATGCTCGGCCCGGAAGCCGAACACCTGGGAGACAATGGCGAACTGCAACAGGTGCCGGATATCCTTTTCCGGCGCGCCGGTCAGGATGCTGATCTGGAGGTTGCGCAGCAACAGGTCCTCCCTGGCGTTGCCCAGTCGTCCGAGATCCAGGTGCGGCGGGTTGAGTTGATCGTTGATGGTCCGGGCCTGGTCGGCGAAGTCCGGCTGCTCCAGGCTGTCCAGGAGGGCGATCATGCGGAGGTGGCCGGGCAGGGAGAGGCGCGAGCTCCTGGTCGTGACCAGGTCCCCCTCCTGGAGATCGGTCAATGCCTTGCGCACCTCGGTGGGCTTCCAGGTCTTTCCTGAATCGTTACGCAGCGAGAGGGCGGAGACGCAGCGCAGGAGCGATGTCTTGGTGCTGGCGCCATTGCCGCTGACAGCGATGATCCGCAGCAGCGCCTGCTGCAGGGGCGCCAGCTTCCTGTACTGTTGCTCGTGTTTTTTCCGTGTGGTGTCGTGCATGGTCGTTTTGGCGGTGCCGGTTTGTTTGCGGCAGAGACTACCAAAAGCGTGGATTTCTGTAAATCCTCAATTCGGCGCCGGTGCGGCTGCATGGGGCCGGAGCCGGGACCACGAAATTTCCTTTCGCCCCGGCCAAAGATGGTGAGCAGACGCTGACGATGTGGTAGTATGCGGGATACGTTGCCACGGGCCCCCTTTTCCCGGGCCCGGCGCGATCGGAGAACCGGAACATGCCAGAGAACACGGAAAAAGAGAAAAACAGTTTGCCGGGCGGCGCCGGGCCGGCCTACGTGATCCGGGTGGGCGACATGGCCTGCGCCGCCTGCGTCTCCAGGGTGGAGAAGGCGATCCTGGCCGTGGACGGGGTGGAGTCGGCCTCGGTCAACCTGGTGGAGAAGGAGGCCCTGGTCCGGGGCGGTGATCCGGCGGCCGTGGTCCGGGCGGTGCGCGAGGCCGGCTACGAGGCAGAGCTGGTCGGGGCCGGCACGGAGCAGGCAGGGGAGGCCGCTGGCTACGAGATCGGTATCCGGGACATGGCCTGCGCCGCCTGCGTGGGCAACGTGGAACGGGCCATCCTCGGGGTGGAGGGCGTACGGTCGGCCACGGTCAGCCTGGTGGAGAAGAAGGCGCGGGTCGTGGGAGGGGATCCGGACCAGGTGGTGGCCGTGATCCGGGATCGCGGCTACGACGCCTTTCTGGTCGAGGAGGCGCGCAGCGATACCTTTTTTGTTCGTTTTGCCGAGCCGCCCGCCGGGGAGCGGCAGTCGGCCCTGGAAGAGATCCTGCGGCGCGAGGATCCGGCCATTGTCCTGTCCTGGTCAGAGGGACGGTTGCGGGTGACCACGTCCCTGCATCCGGCCCGGCTGGTGCTCCTGCTGGAGCAGGCAGGCCATCGGTGTAGCATCGAGGAGCGGTACGAGGATCCCTCCCGGCGCCAGGCCGAGGAAGCCAGGCGCGAGATCCGCCGCTCCTGGCAGCGGGCCATTGTCGCGGCCCTGGTGGGATTCGGGATCATGGCCGGCGATATGTCGGGGTTGTTCCCCACCCTGGCCGAGAACAGGCCCTTCTGGGGCGGCATGGCCCTCCTCTGCCTGGCAACCATGGTCTACAGCGGCCGCAACTACTATGTCACCGCCTGGAAGCAGGCCCGGCACGCCAGCGCCAACATGGACACCCTGGTGGCCCTGGGCACGGCCGCGGCCTGGCTGGCCTCGGTGATGGCCATCGCCTGGCCCGACTTCATCCCCGGCCGCAGTCACCATCTCTATCTCGACGCCTCGGTGATGATCCTGGCCTTTCTCCAGTTCGGCCACGCCCTGGAGGTGCGGGCCAAGCGGACCACCAGCGAGGCGATCTCCTCCCTGGTCGGGCTGCGGGCCAGGTCGGCCCGGGTGGTGCTGGACGGGCATGAGATCGAGGTGCCGGTCTCCCTGCTCCGGGTCGGCGACCTGGTCCGGGTGCGGCCGGGTGAAAAGATCCCCATTGACGGCGTGGTCACCGAGGGCCGCACCATGGTGGACGAGTCCATGCTCACCGGCGAGCCGGTGCCGGTGGAGAAGGGACCGGACGACACCGTGACCGGCGGCACCATGAACCGCTCCGGCTCGCTGCTCTTCCGGGTGACCAGGCTGGGGTCCGAGACCACCCTGGCCCGGATCATCAACATGGTCAGGAAGGCCCAGCTCTCCAAGCCGGCCATCGGCCGCCTGGCGGACCGGGTGGCAGCGGTCTTCGTGCCCACGGTCATCTGTATCTCGATCATCACCTTTGTCACCTGGCTCCTGCTCGGGCCCGAGCCGCGCCTGGCCCACGCCCTGACCACGGGCATCGCGGTCCTGGTCATCGCCTGTCCCTGCGCCCTGGGCCTGGCCACGCCCATCGCCATTATGGTCGGCACCAGCCGGGCGGCGCAGCTCAACATCCTGATCTCCAACAGCGACGCCCTGCAGACCGCCTCCCGCCTGACCCACCTGGTGGTGGACAAGACCGGCACCCTGACCATGGGCAGGCCGGAGGTGACCGAGATCATCGCTGGCAGGGAGATGGACTCCGACAAGGTGCTGCAACTGGCGGCCGGCCTGGAATCGGCCTCGGAACATCCCCTGGCCGAGGCGGTGCTGGCGTCCTGCCGCGGCGCCCGCCTGGAGCCCGCGGCCATGGCGGATTTTACCTCCGTGCCCGGACGGGGGGTGGAGGGAACGGCCGAGGGACGCCGCTTTCTGCTCGGCAACCGCCATTTTCTCCGGGAACAGGGTATCGCGGTGGAGCCGGACCTGGAGGAGGCCGCCGACCGTCATGCCGGCCAGGGCGGTACCCCGGTCTGGCTGGCGGACCGGGAGCGGGTCCTCGGCCTGCTGATCCTCAGGGACCCGGTGCGGCCCGACTCGGCCGGTGCGGTCCGGGCCCTGCAGGAGCAGGGCGTGGAGGTGGTCATGTGCACCGGTGACGCGGAAAAGACCGCCAGGGCCGTGGCCGGCGAGCTGGGAATCCGCGAGGTCCACAGCGAACTGCTGCCCGAGGAGAAGCTCGAGGTGGTGCGGGCCCTGCAGGAGCGCGGCTTCCGGGTCGGCATGGTGGGGGACGGCGTCAACGACGCCCCGGCCCTGTCCCTGGCCGACACGGGCTTTGCCATCGGTTCGGGCACCGACGTGGCCATTGACAACGCCGATATCACCCTGGCCGGCGACTCGCTCGCCCATGTGCCGGTGGCCATTGCCCTGTCCCGGGCCGTGATCCGCAACATCAAGCAGAACCTGTTCGGCGCCTTTATCTACAACGGGATCGGTATCCCCCTGGCCGCCGGTGTCTTCTATCCCTTTACCGGCTGGCTCCTGCATCCCATGTTCGCCAGCGCCGCCATGGCGCTCTCGTCCGTGACCGTGGTCAGCAACGCCAACCGGCTGCGGCTGTTCAGGCCAGGGCCCGGGGAGCCGAAGCAGGCTGCATAAACGACAGGGGACGTGGCCGGTGAAACCGTTTGGATTCGCGTCCACATGTGCTATAGTTTTGGCAGGACAAGTAGAAATTGTTTTTTCCGTTTGCGAAGGCCAGGGGACAGAAAGAGGCCGGAGCAGTTTGCGCCTGCGGCGGGAGGCAACTGGTTGTCCCCGGAATATGGCATACAACAGGTATCCTGATTGACAGAGAACTTTTCCCATACCCTGCCCGACCTTGTCGACCTCGACTCCTTCCAGGCGCTGCTGGATGCACTCCATGACACGGCCGGGATCCCGTCGGCCGTCATCGACCTGGAAGGCAATTTTCTCACCGCCACCGGCTGGCAGCGGATCTGTCTCGAATTCCATCGCCGCCACCCGGTTGCCTGCCGATCCTGCATCGAGAGCGACACCTACCTGCGCCACGAGCTGACCCAGGGCGCTCGCCACGCCATCTACCGCTGCCCGCACGGCCTGGTGGACGGTTCCGCGCCGATCATCGTCGATGGCCACCACCTGGCCAACATGTTCACCGGCCAGGTCCTCACCGAGCCGGTGGACGAACAGACCCGCCAACGGTTCAGGGACCAGGCGCAGCGGTACGGTTTTGACGAGCGTGCCTATCTCGAGGCCCTGGCCGAGGTGCCCGTGGTCGCGGAGACGGAGTTCCGCCGCCGCCTGGACCTGCTGACCGGCATGGCCGAGATGCTGGCCCGGGAGGGGCTGACCAATCTCAACCTGCTCCGGCAACAGGAGCTGCTGGAAAAGAGCGAGAAACGGTTTCGTTCCCTGCTCGACCAGGCCATGGACGCGATCCTGGTCCTTGATGACGAGGGACGGATCCAGGAGGTGAACCGGCAGGCCTGCGGCATGCTCGGTTACAGCCGGGAGGAGCTCCTGCGCATGCGGGTGGCGGACATCGATTTCGGCCCTGTCGGCCGGGTGCTGCCGGTCAGGAAGCTGGCCGCCGTGCCGCTGGGCGGCAGGATCACCATGGAATCCCTGCAGCGCCGCCGGGACGGGACCCTGTTCCCGGTGGAGATCAGCATGGGGCCGGTGAGCATCGGGGACGAGCCGGCCTTTCTCTGGATGGTCCGCGACATCGGCGAGCGCAGGCAGGCCGAGGAGTCGCTGCGCGAGGCCTACGAGATCATCAATGCCGGCCCGGTGGTCGCCTTTCGCTGGCAGAACAGCCCGGACTGGCCGGTGGAGTTCGTGTCGGCCAACGTGGAGAACCTGTTCGGCTATTCGGCCGCGGATTTCATGGACGGCAGGATCCACTATACCGATGTCATTGCCGCAGAGGACCTGGCACGGGTCCAGAGGGAGGTGGAGGAGCACAGCGCCGATCCCGGCTGCGTGAACTTCGTGCACGAGCCCTACCGGGTCACCTGTCGCGACGGCGACACCAGGTGGGTCTCCGACCACACCCACATCCGACGCGACGCGGACGGCAGGGTCACCCATTTCCAGGGCCTGATCGAGGACATCACCGAGCGTATCGAGGCGCAGCAGGCCCTGGTGGCGGCCGAGCGGGAATGGCGCAAGATCTTTGACGCCATCAGCGATATCGTCACCATCCAGGACCGCGACATGCGGATCATCCGGGTCAACAGGGCCGCCGGTGAACTGTTTGGCCTGACGCCGGAGGAGATGACGAGCCGCAAATGCTACCAGCTCTTCCGGGGCTGCAACGATCCCTGCCCCGGCTGCCCGGCCCTGGAGACGATCCACGACCGGCGGGATCACTGGGGAACCATCGAACATGAATCCCTGGGCAGGATTTTCCAGGTCTCCTCGGCGCCGATCCTCGACGAGCAGGGCGAGATGCAGTACCTGGTCCATATCGCCAAGGATATCACCGAGAAGAAGCAGCTCGAGGACAAGCTCTTCCATGCCAGCAAGATGGAGGCCATCGGCACCCTGGCCGGTGGCATAGCCCACGATTTCAACAATATCCTGGCCGCCATCCTTGGCTTTACCCAGTTGACCCTGATGCAGGTGGAACCCGGCAGCCGGTCGGCCGGGTACCTGCAGCAGGTCATTGACGCGTCCAACAGGGCCAGGGACCTGGTGCGGCAGGTCCTGACCTTCAGCAGCAGGGGGGACAGCGTCCGTTTCCCGCTTTCCATCGGTCCCGTGGTCAAGGAGTCGCTCAAGCTGCTGCGGGCATCGCTGCCCGCGACCATCGAGATGCGGGTCCGGGTGGAAGAGGAGGGCGGCATGGTGATGGCCAATCCCACGGCCGTGCAGCAGGTGGTGGTCAACCTCTGCACCAATGCCGCCCAGGCCATGGAGGGGGAACAGGGGGTCATCGTGGTCGAACTCCGCCGCCGGTCCCTGGCCGAGGGCGAGGTCGAGCCCGGCCAGGCCGCGGGCGATTACCTCGAGCTGGCCATCGCCGACACGGGGCAGGGCATGGAGCCCGGGGTGCTGGCCCATATCTTTGAACCCTACTTCACAACCCGGGAGCTGGGCCAGGGGTCGGGCATGGGCCTGGCCCTGGTGCACGGGATCGTGCAGGGGTGTGGCGGCATGATCCGGGTGGAAAGCGAGCCGGGCATGGGCTCGACCTTTCGGGTCTATTTTCCTGTTGTCACCCGGACGCCGGAGGGGGAAAGGGCGCCGGCCACGCCGGACGCGGGCAGCGGCCATGTCCTGGTCGTGGATGACGAGGAGCCCCTGGTGGAACTGCAGCGCAAGATCCTGGAATCGTTTGGGTACACGGTCTCCGGGGCCACCTCCGGTCCCTGGGCCCTGGAGCTTCTGCGCCGGGACCCGGCACGTTACGACCTGGTGATCACGGACCAGACCATGCCGCAACTCACCGGTACCCAGCTGGCCGAGGCGGTCCGTGCCCTGCGGCCCGACCTGCCGCTGATCCTCTGCACCGGTTACGGTGATATCCTGTCCGAGGAGGAGGTCGGCCGTCACGGCATCTGGAAGATCCTCACCAAGCCGGTGGAGAGCGCCCGCCTGGCCGGCCAGGTCCGCGAGGTCCTGGCGCAGGCGGCGGCGAGACGCGGCCCGGGCTGAGGCCCCTGCCGGGCAGTCTATTGTTTTCCTGTCCCGTTCTCCCGGGCTGCCAGGTTCCCGGCCTCCTGCCGCAGGGGCAGGGCGGGCTGCCACTTCCGCCACCGGTCCCTGCCCCGGGCATGGAGCAGAAAGTGGTCATTGTCGCGGGCCGGCCGGCCCATCTTGTCCCCCTCCGGTGTGGCAAAGGCGACACCGCCCATGAGCAGGGCCTCCATGGACTCGGTGTCGATGTTGAGGCCGCTGAACAGGCCGGCCGATATCTCCACGCCGCTGACGTTCCAGAACTTTGTCCCCGTGTAGACCAGCCGTTCGTAACCCGGCCTGATGTTGACACGGACCAGGACCATCCGCGCATCCGGGGCCAGGGCAAAACCCGTCACCCGGCCCACCAGGACCTGCCGGTAGTAGACCGGGCTGCCCCGCTTGAGCGAACCAAGGCGCGGGGTCTCCAGGATGATGTTGAGGCCGCTGGCCGGCGTGGCCGAGGTCGGTGTCCTGCTCTGGACCGTGAACTCGGTGGCCGGCCGGCCAGGCCGGGGCCGGACATCGATGTAGGGGCCGGTCAGGATGGTCTCGAGGTGCTTTGCCCCGGACAGGCCGATTTGCGGCTCCACCAGCCAGAGCGTGGAGTGGTCGGTGAAGAGGCGGGCCGTTTTCTTCATCACTCCGGCCTCGGCCTGGACGTGCTCCAGGTCCCTGTCAAGGCTGACCCGTAGTATCCTGCCGATAACGATCCCCTTGTACTTGATCTTTGTGCCCTTGCCGATGCCGGCGCCGCTGTCGAGATGCAGGACCAGTTGCACCGCATCCGCGTTCAGGGCCCCGTCCAGGTCTTCGAAGAGATGGAATACGTGGTTCCTGCCCGGTTCCTTTCCCTCGCCGGGGGTTATGAAGGCGATACCGCCGCTGAGCAGTGACGCCAGGGGGCCGCTGGAGAGCCTGAGCCGCTGCAGGGAGGCATCAAAGGTGAAGCCGGAGAAGTTGTAGAAGCGGCTCGAGGTGTTGACCAGGTCCCTGTACTCCTGCCTGATGAAGATGTCGATCAGGCCGTCGCGGCGGTTCTTTGCCAGCCGGAAACCCCGGACCTCGCCCACCTTGATGTTGTTGTAGTAGACCGGCGCATCTTCTCCCAGGACCGGCATCTTCCCGGCCCTGACCCGGACCAGCATGCCGGCCGGCTGCAGGGCGGGCACCGAGGTCGCGGCGTCGTAGTAACTGGGATAGAGGGTGAAGCTGGCCCCGGCCTCGGCGGCTTGGGCCTTTTTCTTTTTTGCGCCATGCCCGGCGGGGCTGAGAAAGGAGACCCCGCCCACCAGCAGGCTGTGCACCGAGGAGAGGTTGATCTCGACCTTGGGCAGGGTGGCGTTGATATGGACGCCGGAGACGTTCCAGAACACCGAGTCCCTGTGCACCAGGTGCGCGTAGGGCTGGTAGACAAGGATCATGGTCCGCACGGCATTGCCGTCCGGGGTGAGCCTGATGTCGAGGATCTCTCCCACCTTCATCCTGCGGTAGAGCACCGGCGCGCCCGGTTCCAGGGAGCCCGAGTCCCTGCTGACCAGGGTGAAGCGGTTGCCGGCCTTGAGCGTCGGCCGGGGCAGGGGATTTTCCTGGACCACGAAATGGTCCTGGAACGGGCCGTCGCCGACCTCGAAGGTGATGTAGGGGCCGGTGAGCAGGGTGCTCAGGTTCCTGACGCCGTCGATGGAGAACTGCGGCCGCACCACCCAGAAGCGGGTGCCGCGGCGGAGGATGACCTCGGCGCGGGGATCGAGCAGGACCGTGGCCGTGACCGTGTGGAACCGGTCGCGGTTGATGTTGAGCTCCTTGACCACGCCCGCCTTGAGGCCCCGGAACATGACCTTGGTCTTGCCCGGCACGATGCCCTCGCCCGAGGCCAGTTGCAGGGTCATGGGGATGCCGTACTCGGCAGCCTCGAAGTCCTTGAACAGGGTAAACCGCTGGTTCTGCTCTGCCGGCGGGCTGTCGGCCAGGGCAGGCGGCGTGGCGCAGGTGATGCCGCCATAGATCAGGGAGGCCAGGGACTCGATATTGACGGTCAGGCCCCGCTGCAGGTCACCGTTGATGGAGAGGCCGGAGGCGTTCCAGAACCTGGTCCCCTGCCGGACCAGGTGGCTGAATTTCTGCTTGATGAAGAGGGAGAGGATGATCTTGCCGTGCCTGTCGAGGTGGTAGTCCTCCACGTGGCCGATCTGCAGGTTCTTGGCATAGACATAGGATCCCTTCTGCAGGGAATAGAGGGAATCGGCGACCAGGGTGATGCGCAGGCCGGGATGCTCCTCGATCAGGGGCGGCGGTTCGGCCAGTCCCTCGAAGGTGGTGGCGGGCACGGTGGACTTGCCCCTGCGGACCCCGATGTAGGCGCCGGTGAGCAGGGTCTCCAGGCCGGAGATCCGGCCGGCCGAGATCTCGGGCCGCACGATCCAGAACTTGGTGTCCTTGACCAGCCCCTTGCGGGCCTCCTTCTCCATCTCGATGATCAGGTTGACCCCGTCCAGGTTCTGGTTGATCTCCACCTTCTTGACCACGCCCACCGGGATGCCGCGGTAGATGACCCTGGTCTTGCCGGCGGTGATGCCCTCGGCGCTGGCAAAGCGGACCGTGATTTCGATGCCGGCATCGCGGTAGCTGGTGAACAGGAGCCAGCCGCCGATGCACAACGCCACCAGCGGCAGGATCCAGATGGGGGACAACCCCCTTTTCTTATGAAGAACTGGCTGTTGCATAGGTCGTTTCCTGCATTTCCTGCGGTGCCTGGGCGGCGGCGTCCCACAGCAGGCGCGGATCGAAGTTGATGGCCGAGAACATGGTCGCCAGGACCACGCCGGTGAAATAGAGTGCCGCCGGCGCCACGTTGACCGTGGAGAGATAGCCGAACCGGACCAGGGCGCAGAGCAGGGCAATGACGAAGATGTCAAGCATGGACCAGCGGCCGATAAACTGGATAAAACGGAACATCAGGCTCTTGTGGCGGAGCCATCCCTGCCAGCGGAAGTGGATGGAGAGCAGGATCAGGATCATTCCCAGGATCTTGAACAGGGGGACCAGGATGGAGGCGGTCAGGATGATGGCGCCGATGCCGTAGGAGCCCTCGTGAAAGAAGTAGATAATGCCGTCCATGATGGTGTTCCGGTCCGGGACGCCCAGGTATTCCACCTCCATGATCGGCAGCAGGTTGGCCGGAAAGGTGAAGATGATGGCGGTGATGACCAGGGCCCAGGTGCGGCCGATGCTGTCGGCCCTGCGGAGGTGGACCTGGCCGCCGCAGCGGGGACAGCGGGCCCCCTGTTCGTCGCTGGCCGCCATCACCCGGCCGCAGGTGTGGCAGGCCATCAGGCCCGCCTCCCTGGCGGTTCCGGCACCGGCGGGCGGCATGGGCGGCGGCCCGCCCCGGTCCAGGCGCGACCAGAAGAGGGGGTAGTCGATGGCCGACTGGGCGGCGATGGTGACGAGCACCAGGCCGATGAAGCAGAAGAGCCCGGTTCCCGACTCGATGGTGGCCGAATGGCTCATCTTGATGATGGTGACAAAGACCCCGATCAGGAAGACGTCCTGCATGGCCCACTCGGTAAGGTGATGGTGCCAGCGGAGCAGGACCGGCATCCAGGGCCATTGCCGGTCCAGGTGCAGGCCCAGGCTGACCGCAAAGAGCAGCGACAGGGTGCAGAGGGGAAAGACCAGGCCGGTGAGCATCACCACCACGCCGACGATGAACTGGTGCTGGGCGAACATGCTCAGCGAGCTGGCAAAGATCGTGGTGCTGCTCGACGTTCCCAGGACATCGAAGGTGAGCAGGGTCATGAAGTTGGCCGGCAGGTAGAGGAGCAGGCCGGTCAGGCTCAGGGCCAGCGTCTTGGTGACCGCGTCACGCCGGGCGCGGTAGAGACGGCTGCCGCAGCGCGGGCAGACCGCGGTGTGGTCGGTGGATGTCCGGATATGCTCCAGCAGCAGGTCGCATCCCGGGCATACCGTGAAACCGGCGTGGATGGCTCTGGAGGGATTCTGCACGATTTCTCGGGTCAGGGTGAATGAGATTGGGAATCAAATTCTTCTTTATACCACAGAATACTGCTGCAGACGAGGGATTATCTGAAAAGCAGGACCGGTTAATAGTCCTTGACAGGTCGGTGCCGCCATCGCATGATACAGGCCATGCACAATGCGAGATCTCCCTTTGCCCTGGCCAATATCCGCCGTTTCATCGCCTTCCGTGTCTTTTTCAATGCCCGCTTCTACTACCCGGTCTTCACGATCCTCTTTCTTGACTATGGCCTGAGTATCGAGCAGTTCTCCCTGCTCAACACGGTCTGGGCCTTTACCATTGTCCTGGCCGAGATACCCTCCGGCGCCCTGGCCGACCTGGTGGGGCGGAAGCGGCTTCTCGTGGCCACTTCGCTGCTGATGGTGGGCGAGATGGCCCTGATCGCCTTCGTGCCCGTGGGCGACTCCCTGCTGGTCTTCTGGGTCTTCCTGGCCAACCGGGTCCTGAGCGGCCTGGCCGAGGCCATGGCCAGCGGCGCCGACGAGGCCATGGCCTACGATACCCTGGTCGCGCACGGCGACCCCGGGGACTGGCCCCGGGTCCTGGATATCCAGATGCGCATGCAGCATGCCGGTTACCTGGTCGCCATGACCGTGGGCGCCGCGGTCTACGATCCCGGCACCGTCAACCGGGTGCTGGCCTGGCTGGGGAGCGCCGCCCGCGTGGACCAGCAGGTGAGCATGCGCTTTCCCGTCTACCTGACCCTGCTCCTGGCCCTGCTTGCCTGCGCCGCCACCCTGGGTATGCGGGATCCCGTGCCCGCGGTGCAGCCGGCCGGGGAGCGGGGCGGCACCATGCCCCGGGTCCGGGACGCCCTGCGCATCACCCTCCGGGCCGGGCGCTGGATCCTGCAGACGCCCTTTGCCATGGCCGTGATCCTCTTCGGCATGGCCTTTGACCACGTCCTGCGCATGCTGGTCACCCTGACCAGCCAGTATTTCCGTCTCATCGACCTGCCCGAGGCGAGTTTCGGGCTCATCGGCTCGGCCGTTGCCCTCCTCGGCCTGGTGGTCCCCAGGATCGCCCGCGCCATGGTTGAAAAGAACTCTCCCGGCCGCAACCTGCTCTGGGTGGCCGTTATCGCCTTCTCCTCGGTATGGGGCCTGACCCTGTTTATTCCCTGGTTCGGCCTGCTGCCCATGATGACCGTTTTCGTGGCCATGATGTTCACCTCGTTCTTCACCAGTCACTATCTCAACCGCATCGCTGCCTCGAATCAGCGGGCCACGGTGCTCAGCTTCAAGGGACTGGCGTTCAACGGCGCCTACGGCCTCATCGGCATTCTCTATGCCCTGCTGATCGCCCATCTCCGCCACCGGCAGGAGATCCTGCACCCGGCGGCCGGACGCGCCCTGGTCGAGAACCGGGCCTTCATGGCCTCGGTGGACTGGTTTCCGTGGTACCTGCTGGCGGTGCTGGTCCTGGTCTTCCTGGCCTGCCGTCTCCGCGGCGCCGTTCGCGATTGCGGCAGGGAAAAAACATCTGCCCCCTGAGCCGGTGCCCGGCGGCATGGTCCCGGTTTTTCGTTTCTTCCCGGGGGCATGCCCTTGCGCCGGCCAACGGGATGGTATAATAATGGCACGTGGGCGCCAGGCCGGCCACCCGGCAGGGACAGGGAGTGGCCGCACCGCGGAAGGTGCGGCCCACCGGCAGGAGTCCCGTGCAATCACTGGAGGAGGTCAGGCCCGTGCCTGGCCGCGGGCGCAAGATGGATGGCCGTGGGCCGGCTGGTGTGCCGGGAGCGGCCCTACCCTTGGAGTTGACGATGCCGGTATCCGAACGAACAAGGTCTGACACCGGGCCGGGGCGGTTGTTCCTCCTCCTGGCGCTGCTGCTCTGTGCTGTTGTGCCGGGCTGTCCCGGTCTGTCCATGACCCTGGCCGCGGGCCGCCCGGCGGTGGTCGCTCCGAAGGACGGAGCAGCGGCAGGGCCGGACGCCACCCTGGCCACCCTGACCGACGAACAGGTCCGGGAAATGCTGTTGCGCCGCCTGCAGGAGGAGGCGAAGCCGGCCCGGCCCAGGAGCGGTGGCGGCAGCCCGGTGACGGTGGCGGTGGGCTGGCTGCACCTGCTGGACAGCGGCAGTGACGGCGCGGACATGGAACGCGTCCTGCTGCGGCTGGCCCGGCATGTGCGGGCCATACCCGACGATCTCTCCTGGATGGTCCGCAGGTTCGCTGCCGATGCCTCGCCTGCCACGGCCGTCCGTAACCTGGTCCGGCTCGGCCTGCTGTTCCTGGCCGCCCTGGCAGTGGAGATGCTGGTCGCCTTCCTGGTGGGCAGGATCGGCCGGCGCATGGACCGGGCCCCGGTGCCGGACCTGCATGGGCCGACCCGGTTCTGGGTCGCGGTGATGCGCACGGTGCCTGCCCTGGTCCGGCTGACCGTCTTTGCCGCCGTGGCCATGGCCGGCTTTCTCTGGCTCGATATCAGCCGGCTCGGGCCGGTGCGCTACCTGTTCATGGCCCTGCTGGTCACCATCCTCGGTGCCCGCCTGGCCGCCATCCTCTCCCGCATGCTCTGGTCCCCGGCCAATGCCCGGCTCAGGCTGCTTCCGGTCAGCGACGCCACAGCGGCCAGCATGCACCGGGACATCCTCCTGGTCGTCACCTACATCCTGGCGGGCCTGAACTTCCTGGCCCTGCTCAAGGTGCTCGATGTCCAGGAAGAGACCACGGTCGTGTTCGGACTCGGCCTGGGCACCCTGCTCATCCTGCTCCTCGCCGGCATGGTCCTGGCGAGCCGCCGCACGGTGGCAGACGTCATCCGTGCCCTGCCCGGCCCGGAACAGGAAGATGGCTGGCTCAGGGAGGAGGTCGCCTCGTTCTGGCACATCCCGGCCCTGCTCTACCTGTTCCTGGTCTGGCTGCTGATGATCTTCCGCCTGGTCAACGGCGGCAGGGACAACGGCGCCTTTCTGCTCAGCCTGCTGGTGGTGCCCATCTTCTTCATCCTCGAATCCCTCGGCCGCTGGGTGGTCGGGGTCACCATCTCCACCCTGGGGATCTATTCCCTGCCTGCGGCGGAAGACGGCGACAGGAAGGACGGGGAGTCCGGCGAGCTCAGGGAAAAGGAACAGCGTCTCGTTGCCCGGACCTGCCGGGTGGTGCGGCTGGTGATCCTGGCCGCCCTGGCCCTGTGGGTGCTCAGCGCCTGGGGCTACACCATCCCCTACTCGCTGCAGATCACCCAGGCGGTGTTCAACATCCTGGTCACCCTGGCCCTGGCCCTGGTCATCTGGCGCCTGGTCTCCACCTACATCGAACGGAAGATCCTCGAGGCCACGCCCGAAGAGGAGGAGAACACGGAACAGGACGACGAGTGGGGCGCAGCCGCCGGCCGGGGGCGGAGCTACACCCTGCTGCCCATGGTGCGCAAGTTCATCGGCACCGTGCTGGTGGTGATGGTGACCCTGATCGTTCTCTCGTCCATTGGCGTGGATATCGCGCCGCTTCTGGCCGGCGCCGGCGTTGTCGGCCTGGCCATCGGTTTTGGCGCCCAGAAACTGGTCAGCGACGTGCTGTCCGGTTTCTTCTACCTCTTTGACGACGCCTTCCGCGTCGGGGAATACCTGCAGGCCGGCAGTGTTTCCGGCTCGGTGGAGGCCATCACCCTGCGCAACGTCATGCTGCGCCACCACCGGGGCATGCTCCAGATCGTGCCCTACAGCGAGCTGGGCTCCATCACCAACTTCATGCGCGGCGGCATCGTGGTCAAGTTCAACCTGGAGTTTCCCTACGACACCGACATCGACAAGGTCCGCAAGATCATCAAGAAGGTGGGCAGGGCCATGCTGGAGGATCCCGAGTTTGGCAAGGATTTCATCCGGCCGGTCAAGTCCCAGGGCGTGCGCGAGATCACCAACTCGGTGATGGTGATCCGGGTCAAGTTCACGGCCAGGCCCGGCACCCATTTCGTTATCCGCCGCGAGGCCTACCGCCGGATCACCGAGGCCCTGGCCGCCCAGGGGATCCACTATGCGCACCGCAAGGTGATCGTGGAGCTGCCCGCCGGGGAGCAGAGCCCGGGGACGGAGGAGATGAGCGGGGAACGGAAAAAGAAGATGGCCGAGCTGGGCGCGGCCGCAGGACTTGCCGCCATGGCCGAGGACGAGGCCAGGAAGGCGGCTGCCGGGGAGAAGGAGGGTTCCGGTCCCGCCATGCCGGGAATGTGAGGGACCGGCTCAGGCGGCCGACGAGGCGATTCGGAAGACCAGGTCATCGACCTCGTCTTCCGGGTAGCCCTGCTCACGCAGGGTCTGCCGGTACTGGCCGAGCAGTTCCCGCGCCTTGAGCATGTTGCCCGTGCGCAGGTAGAGGGTGTAGAGCAGGGAGATCAACCTGTCCTCCATGCGGTTGAAGGACAGGACCTTGTCGAGGACCTCGATGGCCTCCTCGGTCCGTTCCGACTCGGCCAGTGCCATGGCCCAGGTCTGGCCCATCCTGGCGAGCAGGGCCAGGAGCCGGTCGCTGTACTCGTCCATCCGGCTGCTATACAGGTCGTCCCGGTCCGGCGCCCCCTTCCAGAGGACCAGGGCCCTGTGAAAGGCATTGTCCGCCAGCCAGTATTTCTCCTCCCGGGCCAGGGCCAGGCCCCTGTGGGCCAGGCGGCTGAATTCC
The DNA here is from genome assembly GCA_015484845.1 of Desulfobulbaceae bacterium. Lineage (GTDB taxonomy): Bacteria > Desulfobacterota > Desulfobulbia > Desulfobulbales > Desulfobulbaceae > DRKI01. Next base: position 32,777 of record WFUT01000041.1, on the reverse strand, counting down.
TCCCCGTCTGTCCGGCAGTTCTTCAGGCTGAGAATTCCCCGCTGCATGACCAGGTAGTTTTTTGCCGGCGCCGGTACGGCCGTGGCCAGGACCCTGCGCAACCGCATGACCAGGGTATCGAGCTTGGAGCGCGCCTTGTCGGCCGGGCTGTTCGGCCAGAGTTCGGCCTGGATCGCCTCCTGGCTGATCTGCAGGCCGTTGCTGGCCATGAGCAGGCTGAGCATGTGGCGCTGGGCCGGGGTGAAGTCATCGGCGGTCAACAGGGTCCGGCTGCCATGGGCGATGCGAAAGCCGCCCAGCATGGAGATGGACAGGAGTGGGCAGGGCGCGCCGCTGCTGTCGAAGAACAGGTCCAGGCGTTCCCTGGCCAGCCTGTCGGCAAAGGATGCCAGGTCGCTGTCCATGGCGTGGGCCAGGAGGTCGCCCATGAAGCCGGGTTCCCAGCTCCAGAAGAAGGTGAAGCCGTTGTCCCGCATCAGCGAGAGACCCCTGGCCAGATCCTGCTCCATGCCGGCCATGTCCTGCCGCGCCAGGTGCAGCCAGGCCCGGTGCATGAGGCCGGCGGCGAGCAGGTAGTCCGATGGCATCTGTTCGGCCTTTTCGATGCCGGCCGAGAGCAGGGCACGGGCCTGGTCATGGTCACCCAGGCGGGCATGGGTGGCGCCGGCGATGATGTTGTAGAAGATCTCGTAGAAACGGCCGCCGGCCTCGGCCCGGAGTCGGCCCGCCTCGCGGATATGGGCCCGGGCATCCTCGGCGTTGCCCTGCAGGGCATGGATATAGGCCTGCCACTGCAGGAGCTGGCTGTGCATGTGCGGGGTGGCAAAGGGCTGCGAGAGCCGGTTGCCCTGCTGCAGGAGATCGGCCCCTTTCCCGAATTCGCCCATGCCCACCAGGCAGGCACAGCCCCAGAGATAGAGATAGGGATGGGCAAAGGTCTGCTGAACGACCTGGGGATCGACAGAGTCGCGCAGCATCCTCTGCTGCCGGTCGAAATTGATATGGTCGCCGAACTGGGCCAGGTAGTTCAGGTGCAGGACACGCAGGGACAGCCTGTTGGATGTGCCGACAAAGGGGTCGTGGAGCAGGGGGTAGGTCTGCTCGATCTCCTGCAGGGCCCTTTTCGGCTGCCCGGTCATGGCCTCGGCATAGCCGCAGACAAACAGGGTGGAGGCCAGGCTGTTGCGGATGTTGTGGCTCGCGGACAGGTCGCGGGCCAGGCCGGCGTATTCCCTGGCCTGCGCCATGTCGGAGATGAAGAAGCAGTAGCCTGCGGCCAGGTTCCGGGCCACCATGATGCTGGCATGGATGGGCAGCTCCTGCCGCCGGCGGTGGAAGAGCTCCTCGGCCCGCCTGAGCAGGAGCGAGCCGGTATGGTAGAGGCCCGAGACCACGAAGTGGAAGTAGATGGTGTGGGCCAGGGCCAGCAGCTCGCCGCTCTCCTCGCCCTGGTTCGCGAACTGTGCGCGGGCCGCCTCGAGCAGGGGCAGGATGTTCCTGGGGAAGAACTCGGAGAAGACCAGGCCGGCAAAGAGCGCCAGCCAGGGATGGCGGAGCAGGTCCTGTTCCGGCACCGACCGGAGCAGGGTGAGCAGGGTCATGGTCCGGTTCCTGGCCATCAGGTGCAGCCCTTCGCGGCGCAGGATATCCTCCATGGCCTCCAGGTTGCCCTCGGCCCGGTAGCAGGCCAGCGCCTTTTCGGTGAATCCCCTCTCCAGGTAGTACTGCGCCGCCTGGCGGTGAACCCGCTTGATCTCGCCTGGTGCCATGGTGGATCGGGCCTGGTACTGGAGGAACTCCTGGAACAGGTGATGGAGGCGGAAGACCGTGTGGTTGTCGTCCAGGGGATAGACAAAGAAGTTGGCCAGCATCATGTCGGTGAGGGCCTGGCCCATCTCCTCCCTGCCGGTGATGCGGACCGCCAGCTTGACCGGGATCTCGTCGAGAAAGGAGATCCTGAGCAGGGGTTCGTGCATGGCTGCGGGGATGTGGACCAGGATCTCGTCGCGGAAATAGTTGAGCATCTGGCGCGCGGTGAGGCTGGCGGGCAGGCGGCGGGAGGAGTTCCACGGTCCGCCGGGGGTGGCGTCCTTGCCCGGCATGGGGTAGGCGGCCAGGAGGATACCCATGATCCAGCCGCCGGTGCGCTGCCGGATCTCCTCTGCCTCGCGGCCCGATATCTGCTGCTGGAGCACCCGGTTAAACAGCCGCTCCACCTCCCGGGCCGAGAGGCGGAGGTTGTCGTTGTTCAGGTAACAGACATCGGTGCTGAAACGCAGGGTCTTGGACCGGAGCACCAGCGGCCTGCGGCTGGTGAGCAGGAAGTGGAGATGGGGGGGCGAGGTGTCGAGGAGGTGGTCGAGAAAGCTGTTGGTCAGGGGCGCCTGCTCCACCAGGTGGACGTCGTCGAAGACAAGGGTGAAGTCGCCGGCCAGGAACCGGTCCAGGTCGCCGAGCAGGATATTGGTGCAGCGCCTGATGTCCAGGGGACCGATCTCGCCCCGGTGCAGGATCTGGGTGAGCTGCGGTGACTCGAAACCGGGAAGCCGCTTGCAGAGGTTGGCGATCAGGGCCGAGAGCAGGAGGACAGGGTCGGCGTCCTCCGGGCCGACCTGGTACCAGGCGAACTGCAGGTGGTGGTGCTTGAGATACTGGGCGGCAAGGGTCGATTTGCCCTGGCCGGCCTGGGCCTCGATGACGATGATCTTTTTTGTGTGGCTGCAGGCGGCAAGCGTCTTGTTGATCAGGTCGGCGCGGAAGAGGCTGCTTGCATCGTCAATCCTGGGGGCATAGAACTTGTTGGAGGGGATCTCCTGCTGCAGGTCGGCAAGCGGTTGCATCAAATAGTGATCGAAATCGGGAAGTTGTGCCGGAGTACGGTGCAGGGGGAAGAGCAGCTGCCATGGTACGGCCGGCGGGGATGCGGTTCGGTTCGGCCTGGTAACATCTCTTTTTTCCAGCCTTCTTTTTACCTGGATTTCCGGCGGATGTCAAAAAAAAACCCGGAGGCCGGGGGCCTCCGGGGCAGGTGCGGCGGAACGGGCAGGGCTACTCGGCCAGGATGGCGATGTAGCCGGCCACCTCGGTGGTATGGCTGGTCTCGCTGTCCCTGGAGCGCTCCTCCTCGACCATGACCTGCATGTCGTCGGCGGTGTGTCCCGTGATCCGGAGGCTGGCGGTATCGCCGCCGTCGGTGGTCTGCATGGCCGCGACAAGCAGTGGTTGCCGGGGGAAACCCCCGTTGTAGGGAACGGTTGCGGTTACGCCGGTGATACTGTCCGTGCTGCGGCCGACGGCAAAACGGATGCCGGCGATGGTGGCGGCCGAGGGTTCCCAGGCGATATAGGACACCGATTCCGGGGCATGGACCTGGGGGTTGAGCTCCTGTTCCTGCATCCTGAAGTCAAAGCCGGCCTGGTTGATATTGCGAAGCCGGCCCGTGACGGCATCGGTCTCGTTGTCGCTGACGATCGCGGTGATGACCACCGGCACCCGGGAAAAGGGCCGGGTGAAGTCCTGGCGGCCAAAGGAGCTCACGGCCCGGTTCTCAAAGGTGCCGGCCTCGATCTGCGTGCCGTCGGACAGGGTGTAGTGACCGGCCTCCATGACCAGGTAGTTGACCTGTTCCAGGATGTGGGTGCCGTTGAGGTAGTCATACTCCTGCAGCCTGATGTCAAAACCGGTGGGCGTGACATTGGTGATGCGCAGTACCGATGGGTCCCAGCCGTTCCGGCTCACCAGGCGGGCCACGACAACCGGCCGGGTAAAGGGCGTGGAGAAGTCGACGTGGACCAGGTTATGGTCCAGCTCGATCTCGCCGGCGTCAATGGTGGGAAATCCCGGGGTCGAGGCCGGGTCTCCCGGGTCGGTTCCCCCTGCCACCTCGGTGCCGTCCGGAATGCCGTCGCCGTCGGAATCGGGATCAAGCAGGTTGACCAGGCCGTCGCCGTCCGGGTCAGCGGCCCAGGAGGTGCCCTGGTCCTGCCAGTAGGCCACCTCCCGGCCGTCCGGCAAGCCGTCGCTGTCACTGTCGGCAAGCCCCGGATGGGTACGGTAGGTTCCTGTTTCCTCTGCCGTGCTCAGGCCGTCACCATCCGGGTCGGCGGCCGGGTCAATGGTGTCGATGGCGATCATGCCGGCGGTCTCGGTGGTGTGGTATTCCTCGCTGTCCCTGGACTGTTCTTCCTCGACCAGGAGGGTGGCGCCGGTGACACTGTTTGCCGAGACACGGAGAACAGCGGTGTCGGCCCCGTCCGTGCTCTCCATCTCGGCCAGCAGGAGAGGCGGTGTCGGAAACTGTACCGGGTATTTTTCCCGGACAGCGTTGTGGGTGATCTCGTCGGCCGTGGTGGTGACGTCATAGAGCATGGTGCCGATGGTGCCGGACGAGGGCTCCCAGGCGATGAAGCAGCCCGTTTCCGGTGCATGTTCTGCCGGGTTGGCCTCCTGTTCCTGCATCATGACCTCGAATCCCGCCGCCGTGATGTTCCTGATCCTGGTGGTGACACCATCGGTCTCGTTGACCGTGTCCACGGCCGTCATGACCACCGGCACCCGGTGCATGGGCCTTGCAAAGCTGACCGGGGCAAAGGTGCCGGTGGTGGTTGCCGGGAAGCAGCCGGCCTCTACCATGGTGCCGTTGGCCAGGGTAAAGCTCCCCTGTTCCATGACCAGGTAGGTCACGGTCTCGGCGGGATGGATGCCGTCCAGGCTGTCCCATTCCTGGAAGCGGAGCTCGAAGCCCGTGGTGGTGACGTTCCTGACCCGGATAACGCCCGGTTCGGGATCATTGAGGCTGGTTGCGCGGGCGATCACCACCGGATTCAGGAAAGGAGTGTCAAAGTTGACCTTCTGCCAGGCCGAGGTGACCTGCAGCTCGCCGGTCTCGAAACGGAAGCCTGCGGGTACCTCGTTTATCTTCACCGTTACCGTGGCCGTGTTGGAGTCTGTCCTGCCGTCACTGACCTTGAAGGAAAAGGTGTCCGTGCCGCTGGCGTCACTGTTGGCGCGGTAGGTGTAGGACCCGTCCGCCGCCAGGTTGGCGGTTCCCTTTGCCGGGCTGCTGACCAGGATGAAGCTCAGGGGATCGCCGTCAGGGTCGGTGCCGTCCAGGTGGCCGCTGATGGTGGCGCCCTGGTCCACCGCGAGGGAGGTGCTGTTTGCCAGCGGCGGGTCATTGACCGGTTTGATGGTGACGGTGACCGTGGCCGGCGGCGAGGTGAGGGTACCGTCGCTGGCGGTGAAGGAGAAGGAGTCGGTGCCCGTGGCATTGGCTGCCGGGGTGTATGTGAAGGCGCCGGCCGGGGAGATGGTGGCCGTGCCCCTGGCGGGCGGAGTGGCCAGGGTAAAGGTGAGGGTGTCGCCGTCGGCATCGGTTGCAGAGAGCTGTCCCGTGGCCCGGGTATCCTCGTTCACCGTGAGGGATGTGCTGTTTGCCAGCGGCACGTCATTGACCGGTGTCACCGTAATGGTGATGGTGGCCGTGTTGGACTCGCCATTGCCGCCGGTGGCCGTAAAGGTGAAGGTGTCACTGCCGGAATAGTCGGGCAACGGTGTGTAGGTGAAGAGGCCGGTTGCGTCCTCGATGGATACCGTCCCGGAGGCCGGAGCGGTCTTGACCGTGTATCGAAGCGGCAGATCACCACTGTTGTTCACCTCGAGCCGGCCGGTGATGGCGCTGTCTTCCGGGCCGGTGGCCGAGCCGTCGACAGCCAATGGTGGCGTGGCGGCGCCGGTCACGGGAACGGTAAAGCTGACCTCGTCCGAGTAGTCGCTCTCGGTGCCATCGGCGGCATAGGCCGTGGCAGCGAAGAAATAGGTCTCGCCCTCGGTGAGCCCGGTCACCGTGGCAAACACCCGGCCGTTCACCGGTTGCGGCAGGCCGACGTCAACAGAGGCGGTATAGGTGCGGGAGGCGGTTCCGTAGTGGATCCTGTAGCCGGCAAGGGTTGGTTCCGTGTTGGGCAGCCAGGAGAATTCCGCCTGGCCGGAAGAAGGCGGTGGCGTGGCGTCCGGCACGGTGGCGGAGATCTCGTTGGAATAGTCGCTCTCAACTCCGGCGCTGTCATAGGCTGTTGCGGCAAAGTAATACGTCTGGCCGGGAACGAGATTGTCGATCCCTGCCTGGACACGGCCATTGACCACCGGCGGCAGGCCCACATCAATTACATCCGTGTAATTTCTGCTCGATATTCCGTAATGGATCTTGTAACCGGCCAGGGTCGGTTCGGTATTGGGAAGCCAGCTGAATCCGACCTGGGCCGCGAGCAGCGAGGAGGGGAGAAGTCCCAGGCAGAGAAGAAAGAAGATGGACCATCGAAAACAGCGCTGCAGGTACATGGTTGTGGCCTCCTCAGGCGGCCCGGTTTCCCCTGTTTCTGCAGAAGGATGACAGTCGTTGCAGCATGATTGCGCCTGCGCCGGATGGCGCATGCATGGCTCGTGTTCAACCTGCGGCAACCCCGCTACCCTATTTCTGTTCTGCAGAAACGTAGGCCGGTGGCTTTGCGTCCCGCTCTTTCAGGCGGTTTGCCTTTTTCGGGATTGGATGATGACCATCCGGTCACACCGTTATTCGAAAACACCTGCCCGTGGTTAGGCGGGCCGGCGGCATTTTCATGGTCTGTTGCGGCTGTGCCCTGAAAACCTGGTCCAGCCATGCTGGTTTATGCCAAAATGTTCGCTCGCAGCGGAAGAGGCGGCGGCATTTTCATGGTTTGTTGCGGCTATGGCCCGAAAATCTGGTCCAGCCGTGCTGGTCGCCCGCAGCGGCAAGGGTGACGGCGGGCTGTCGGACGTCAACCTTGCCCTGCAATACGAATTGATAATCTTCCTCAAAATTGCATTTACCGTTCCAGGTGCTGGCAAGATGGTCTTTTTCTCAGGGTGACGACATGGGGCGGGCAGTGCTCCGGTCAGCTAACCATCCGGGAGCACTGGCAAGATGTGAGATATTCGTGAGCTTGTTTTCCTGCGGGAATCGGAAGCGAACAGAGATATTCCCGGGCGAGTCGGGAGAAGGAGACAGGGGAGGGCGCAAAGAGAGGATCGGCAAAGGCAGGGCGTCGCCGGTATTCGTCAGGGCATGGCTACAGCGTGGGATTGCGCTGGGAAGGGTTTTTGGACGGTATGCCGATTTTTCCAGTGCTGACAGTTGGATGCGCGGTGCTGACAGTGGGTGTTTTTCTCCTGTCTGCCAGGGAAGACGGAAGGGCCGGGCAGGAGAGATCCCTTCCGGGCAGGCGGGCGCGATCCGGCATCAGCTCGGCCCGGCCCGGACACGCGACAGGCGCCCCTGCACCGGAACTCTTCGGGTCAGGGGATGGCGTGTTATGGTCGCGACATTGGCCACGGCCGGGGGAGGGCAAGCTTGACGGACCGGGGCGCCGTGACCGCCCCGGTCCGCTCAACAGGTGTTATTTCGATTCCGGTACCCCGAGTTTCTTCAGGATGATGGCCAGGGGGCAGAAACCGGTGAAGCCGTACTGGAAGAGGTTGGCGCCGACAAAGGCGGTGAAAAACAGCCAGTAGCGGCTGACAAAGAGGGGGTTGGCCGGGGTGTCGACCCCCAGGGCAAGGCTGATCAGGATAAAGAAGCCGGCAAAGACATGAACCCAGTCGTTGACAACCATGATATTTCTCCTTCCGTAATTTGTTGATATTAAAAGTATATTGTTGAACCTGCCGTGCCGGGCCGGCATCTGCGCCACCTCTTCCGGGGCCTGGCGCATGCCCGGCCGCGATTTATGTGCCTTGATCCTCTGCCACGGTTTCTTGCATGGCAATGTCCCTGAACAGCCTCGTCCGCAGGAGGCTCAGCAGCGCCGGCAGGACCCAGAGGATGGCCAGGCCCGAGCAGAGGGCGGTGGAGGCCAGCATCAGGGCAGCGCTGCGGAAAGGGACCAGGGGCGAGAAGAGCAGCGGCGTGCCCATGGCCGCGACAGCGATACCCGTGCGGCCCATGACCCGTACCGTTCCCCGGCCCAGGGCAGAGACGCTCTCCTGCCAGTCGCCGGGTCGCTGCATGGTCTGCCGGGCCTCCTGGAGAAAGTGCATCCCGCCGTCAACGGCCAGGCCCAGGGGCAGCAGGGAGAGCGCCGCCAGGGGCACATTGAAGTCGCTGCCAGAGAACCCGATCATGGCGGATGTGATGCCGATGCTGCAGGCAAGCGGCACCAGGGCCAGGGCTCCCCAGGCCGGGGAACGGAAAAACAGGGTCGCGGCGAGAAAGACGGTGATGCAGCCGAGAAGCAGGGACCTGAGCATGCCGGTTGTCAGCCGTTGCTGCCAGGCGGCGTGGAGAAAGGCGGGGCCGGCCCAGTCATGTCGCAGGCGGACGGGTGGCGGGTTGGCGGCAAAGTAGCTGTCCGTGTCCCGGGCCAGCCGTGCCATGTCCCTGCTGTTGCCGCTCCTGAGCCGGACGTCGATGTTGGCCCGGCTGTAGTTCCTGGTCACCAGGTGCCGGATCCGGTCGGGCCTGTGGCTCTGGCGGTAGGTATCCAGGGCCTGGGCCACGGCATTGACCGTGTCCGGGATCGAAAAGTAGCGCCGGTCCCCCTCCAGCAGTGCCTGGTGCGCCATCTTGACCAGTGCGACCAGCGAGTAGCTGCTGCCCACCGTGTCCAGGTTTTCCAGGTGGCGCTGCAGGCCGTCGATGTAGCGGAGCACGTCGGGCCGCTTGAAGACCTCCTCCTGGTTACGCAGCCGGTCCAGGGTGTCCAGGGCCGTGGACCAGCGGTCATAGCCCACGGCGTCGTTGGGCTGCAGCCGCCTGATCTCCCGGGTCCATGATTTTTCCAGCCGCCTGGCCATGGCGGCGGGATTTTCGCTTTCGGCCGCGGCCTCGGCGATCTCTGCCAGTGCCTTCTGGCGGATCACCGGCACGTCGATGAGCTTGTCATCCAGTTCGTTGCGCAGCCAGTCGGCGGCCTGGTCCAGGGTCATGGGCGGGCCCTCGCCCCGGAGGACGAGGTATGCCTGCCAGGTACCGGCAAAGCGGCTGTTGAGTATCCTGTCCGCCACGCGGACCGGCTGGTTGCGGCCGAACCATCGGACCGGGTTGTCGTTGACCCGGACCAGGAGGATGCCGATGCCGGCCACTGCCGCCACGCCCAGGCTGCAGCCGATGACCAGCCAGGGACGGGCGGCGGCGGTGCGGCCGGTCCAGAGAAGGCAACGGTTGATGGGCAGGCTGTCGGCGGCCACGGGGGAGCTGCCACTGTTGCCGGCCTCTTTCCGCGTCAGCATGATGGCGGCAGGGATAATGACAATGGTCAGCAGCCAGGCGAGCATGATGCCGAAGGCCATGAAGAGGCCGAACATCCTGACGGCAGGGACAGGGAACAGGACCAGGGAGGCGAAGCCGGCCGCCGAGGTGAGCGCGGTGCGCAGCATGGGGGTGAGGCGGTCGGCCATCACCTGCTCCACGTCCCGGCGCCGGTCACCATCCCGGCCGGGGAGAGCGGAGAGCCCGGACAGGAGGCGGAGCGGACCTGCCAGTGCCACGGGCGCGAGAAAGACGGGGATCATGACGCTGATGACCTGCAGGCCGTTGCCCGCGCCGATGAAGAGTCCCATGGTGGAGAGTACGGTCGCCGTGGCGACCAACAGGGGCGGCACCACGAGCCGGATCCTCCTGAAGAGCAGGTAGAGGAGCAGAAAGAGCAGCAGCAGGACCGGCAGTGCCATGATGGCGGGCTGGAGCAGGAGGTCGGTGGCAAAGGTGTCCTCGACCAGCGGCAGGCCGCTGATATAGAAGCGGTCGCTGCCGGTGCCGAGTTCCCTGATCTTCGCCTCCAGGGCGAGACCCACCCGGCGGGCAATATCCGTTCTGCTGACCGGGATGGAGATGGCCATGGCCCGCCCGTCCGCCGAGACCAGCGTTCCCCTGAGCAGCGGATCGGCCAGGGCCCTGTCCCGGATGGCCACGGCCTGCGCCCGGGTGGCGGGGGCCTTTGGCATCAGGAGGGAGAAGCGGACCTTGCCCAGGCCGGCCGGCTCCACCAGGTCCACGCTGTCCGGGGCCACCATGTCACTGGCAATGACCCGGCGCTCCGGCCTTTTCGGGTCACGGAGGGTGGCGGCAAACCGGCTCAGGGCGAGGATCTTCTTCAGGGTCCCGGGATTGAAGACCCCGTTCCTGTCCCGGTCATTGACCACACCGAGAACCACGACGCCATGCAGGTTGAACTCCTTCCTGGTCTGCTCGTTGAAGTGCCTGGCGAATGCATCCGCCGGCAGCATGGCGCCGGGATCGGCGTCCGGCCGGACCCTGACGGCGAGCGCACCGGTGAGCAGGGTCCAGGCCAGGACCAGGACCATGACCAGGCCGGGGCGGTCGAGGGCGAGGCGGACCAGGGCGCCTGGCGTCATCGCTGCTCTCCGGCCGGGGCGTGGTGCCGGTGATGGCCGCTGTCGGACGGCTTGCCCGTACAGAACAGCTGCTGCAGGGTACTGATCAGTTCAATGATCCGGCGATCGCTGATCCGGTTGTAGATGAAGTTGGCATCCCTGCGGAAATCGATGATCCCCTGGTTGCGCAGGACGTTGAGATGCTGCGAGATGTTGGCGTTGGTGGTCTTGACCTGTTCCCGGATGCTCGAGACCGAGAGTTCGCTGTCCTGGAGCAGGCAGAGGATCTTCAGTCGGATCGGGTGCGACATGGCCTTGAGCAGGCCGGCCAGCTCATCTACCTCCCGGGTGTGCATGGTCCTTTCCCCTGGTGTGTGCTTGGAGTTGTCGGAGCAACAGGGGCTCGTGGGACAGCAACCGGCCCGGTTTTCGCTGTGGCGGCAATGACGGGAGATGGCCCCTGTCCGCCCCTGTTCTTGTCGTTCGCCATGGCCGGCACATCGGTGCCGGCAAGGCGGCCCCTGCCCCTGCGGCCCCGGGGTCCCGCCTCTTTGACGAATGCGCCGGTTGCGGGATTCGGGCAGCGGGCGGATGGTCAGTATTTAATTAAACTCTAATATTGCTGATTCGTCAATCATAACAGGGCCGGAAAGCGGGATCAGGCCAGTTTTTCCCTGGCCGGGAACAGACGCAGCATGAGGACGACGGCCAGGAGCGCCATGGCCGGGTAGAGGTAGAGATCGGGCAGGACCCGGTTTTCGGGCCGCAGCAGGGCGAGCATGGAGACCACGGCGAGAAACAGGTAGCCCTGGCGGTGGAAGAGCACGATCTCGCGGAGGATGTAGAAGTTGATGGCCGGGACAACAAGGTTGAGCAGCATCAGGGGGGAGAACCGGTTGACGGAGACGGCGGCCATGAGGAGGATGGTGACCTGGTAGATCTTTCTGCTGGTCACCGCGAAAAGGAAGATAAGCAGCATCCAGTTGATCCAGATATGCTGCCGCCGGCGCTGCTCCGTGGGCAGGTCGTTGAGTATGGCCAGCAGCTCGTCCCGGTTTTTCCCGGTGGCCAGGCGCGCGAGAACCGCCTTCTTGTCAAGACCGGTGTGGAGCAGTCCGAGGACCTGTTTTTCGAGCGGTGCCGCCATGGATCTCTCTCCGTTGCATTCCCGGGCAGTGGTCCGGGGATTTTCGTTGGTTTTCAATATGTTTCCCAGATACCCCATTTGCGGGCCAAGTTCAATGGCTTTGCGCTGTTGCCATTTCCGGACAGGAGCTGGCGGTTCTGCTTGACAAAGATGGCGGAAAATATTACGGCCAAAGAGCAAATCACCGATCGTGCCGGGCCGGGAGAGGGCCCGGAACAGCGGCAGTTGTCCTGGCAGTTGCATGATTAAACAGTCAACCATCAGACAAGGAGTGCAGCATGAGTGGCAATGAAGACAAAATCACCAGTCTGCTCAGTGAAGGCAAGGTCTTTGATCCCCCGGAGGAGGGCCGTGACCAGGCGTTCATCAAGTCCATGGACGAATACCGGGCCATATACAGGCGCTCCCTGGAGGATCCCGAGGGCTACTGGGCCGAGCGTGCAGAGGAACTGGTCTCCTGGGACAGGAAATGGGACAAGGTCCTGGAGTGGGATTTCACCACGCCGGATATCAAGTGGTTCCAGGGCGGCAAGCTCAACATCTCCTACAACTGTCTTGATCGTCACCTGACCGACGGCCGCCGCAACAAGGCCGCCATCATCTGGCAGGGCGAGCCCGAGGAAGACGTCAAGGTGTACACCTACCAGATGCTGCATACCGAGGTCTGCCGTTTTGCCAACGTGCTCAAGAAAAAAGGTGTCAAAAAGGGCGACCGGGTCTCCATCTACCTGCCCATGGTCCCCGAGCTGGCCATCTCCCTGCTGGCCTGTTCCCGCATCGGCGCCATCCACTCGGTGGTCTTTGCCGGTTTTTCCGCCGTGGCCCTGCAGAGCCGCATCCATGACTGCCAGGCCAAGGTCCTCATCACCGCCGACGCCGTGCTCCGGGCCGGCAAGACCATTCCGCTCAAGCCCAATGCCGACCAGGCCATGGCGGGCACCGATTGCGTGGAGAGCTGCATCGTGGTCCAGCGGGCCGGCAACGAGGTCTCCATGCAGGAAGGCCGCGACACCTGGTGGCACGAGGAGATCGAGAGCAGGGATGTCGGGTCCCACTGCGAGATCGAGTCCATGGATGCCGAGGATACCCTGTTCATCCTCTATACCTCCGGCTCCACCGGCAAGCCCAAGGGCGTGGTGCACACCACCGGCGGTTACCTGACCTATGCCATGCACACCTGCCAGTACGTCTTTGATCTCAAGGACGACGATGTCTACTGGTGTACCGCCGATATCGGCTGGATCACCGGTCATACCTATATCCTGTATGGCCCCCTGGGCCTGGGCGCCACCTCGCTGATGTTCGAGGGTGTGCCCTCCTATCCCGGCCCGGACCGGTTCTGGAAGATCGTCGAGAAGTTCCGGGTCAATATCTTCTACACCGCGCCCACGGTCATCCGGGCCCTGATGCGGGAGGGAGAGGAGCCGACCACCCGTTACGATCTCTCCAGCCTCCGTATCCTCGGCTCGGTGGGTGAGCCCATCAATCCCGAGGCCTGGATGTGGTACTATGTCCATATCGGCAAGGAAAAGCTGCCCATCGTCGACACCTGGTGGCAGACCGAGACCGGCGGCATCATGATCTCGCCCCTGCCGTATGCCACGCCCCTCAAGCCGGGTTCGGCCAGCTTTCCGCTGCCGGGCGTGGATGCGGCCATCTTTGACGAGGAGGGCAACGAGGCCGGGGTCAACGAGGGCGGGCACCTGGTCATCCGCAAGCCCTGGCCCGGCATGCTGCGCGGCGTGTTCGGCGACCCGGAACGGTTTAAGAAGACCTATTTCAGCCGCTACGAGGGGATCTACGACCCCGAGGACGGCGCCCGCAAGGACGAGGACGGGTACTTCTGGATCATGGGCCGCCTGGACGATGTCATCAATGTCTCCGGCCATCGCCTGGGCACCGCCGAGATCGAATCGGCCCTGGTCTCCCACGAGGCAGTGGCCGAGGCCGCGGTGGTCGGCATGCCGCACCCGGTCAAGGGCCAGACCATCTTTGCCTATGTCACCCTGATGGCATCGGTGGAGGGAACCGAGGAGCTGAAGAACGAGCTGCGCAGGCACGTGCGGGCCGAGATCGGCCCCATTGCCACGCCCGAGGTGATCATGTGGGCGCCGGGCCTGCCCAAGACCCGTTCCGGCAAGATCATGCGCCGTATCCTGCGCAAGATCGCGGCCGACGACTTCGAGAATTTCGGCGACACCTCCACCCTGGCCGATCCGGCGGTGGTCGATCACCTGGTCGAGGGCAAGAAGGAGCTTGAAGGCTGATGTGACCACGTGAAGGGATGCATACACCCGTCACGACGACGATAACGGCAGGCAGGCGCACCCGGCAGGGTGGCCTGCCTGCTTTGTTTTCTGACACCGGCAGGATGGGCCGCATGTTCAGTTCACCGTCCCGATGGGGAGTGAGAAGGGGGCCATTGCCCCTCAACCCGGTCGCAGGCGCAGGCTGATCCGGCTATCGGCCCCTGTCTCCTGTCTCTTGTCTTCTGATACCATGGAGCACGATGATGCAATTGTCCGGCAAAAAGGGCCCTTCCCCGGCACAGGGTCCGGGCAGGGGGGTCTCGCAGGCGGCGCCACCGGAGGTGGTGGTCGATTTCCTTCGCAACATCATGCCGTTTAACGAACTGGCCGAGGAAAAGCTCAGGCAGATTGCCCGCCACGTCCGGGTCGATTTCTATCCTCGTGGAACCCGGCTTTTGACCGCGGGCGAGACCGAGCTTACCCATCTTTTCCTGATCCAGCAGGGCGGGGTCAGGTCCTACATCGTCGATGACGAGGGCGAGGTCACCCTCAAGGATTACCGGGGCGAAGGGTCCTCTGTCGGCGCCCTGCCGATCATCCGCAACACGCCGGCCAACCTGAACGTGGAGACGGTGGAGGACACCTTCTGTTTCCTCCTGCCGCGCGAGGATTTCCTCGACCTGATCGAGAACCAGCCCGGTTTTGCCCAGTACTACCTGAAGAACTTCTCGGAAAAGATCGTCAACACCGCCTACACCGAGCTGCGCCGGCACCGGATGGGGCGGCGCAGCGACGAGGACCTGCTGCTCTTCTCGCTGCAGGTTGGCGACCTGGTCAAGCAGAAGCCCCGTGCCCTGCCCGCCGATGCCACCATCCAGGAGGCGGCCCGGGCCATGGCCGAGTTCAGGATCGGCTCCATCCTGGTGCACCGGCCCGGGGAGAGCCGGGAGATCATCGGCATCGTCACGGACCGTGACCTGCGCAACAAGGTGATCGCCGCCGGGCTCGACTACAGTGAGCCGGTTGCGCGCATCATGTCCCAGCCCGTGATCCGGGTCCTGTCCCGGGCCGTCTGTTTCGACGCCCTGCTCACGATGATGTCCAGCGGTATCCATCACCTGGCCGTGGAGCAGAAGGGCCAGGTGGTGGGCGTGGTGACCTCCCATGACATCATGCTCCTGCAGGGGAACTCCCCCTATCTCCTGTTCAAGGAGATCGGTAAGCAGCGCACCATGGACGGTCTCTATCCCCTGTCGCGCCGGATTCCGGACATGATCCGCAACCTGGTCATCGAGGGCGCCAAGGCCTCCAACATCGCCCGCATGATCTCCATTCTCAATGACCACATCCTGACCCGTCTCCTGACCCTGCTCGAGGAAGAGATGGGGCCGCCGCCCCTGGAGTACTGCTGGCTCCTGCTGGGCAGCGAGGGGCGCAGGGAGCAGACCTTCAAGACCGACCAGGACAACGCCATCATCTATGCCGATCCCGGCAGTGACAGCGAGCGGCGCGCGGCCGAGGAGTACTTCGGCCGCTTCGCCCGCCAGGCCATCGATCACCTGGTCAAGTGCGGCTATCCGCTCTGCCCCGGCGAGATCATGGCCGTCAACCCCCGCTGGTGCCAGCCTTTGTCGGTCTGGAAGGAGTACTTTTCCTCCTGGGTCGAGACGCCGGAGCCCCGGGAGCTGCTCAACGCCACCATATTTTTCGACTTCCGGGCCGGATTCGGCAGGACCGCTCTTGCCGACGAGCTGCGGGCCCATCTCAACCGGATCACCGGCCGGCAGGAGATCTACCTCCTGCACATGGCGCGGGAATGCATGGCCAGCCGGGCACCGCTCTCCTTTTTCAAGAACTTCATCGTCGAGAAGAACGGCGAGCACCGCAACAAGCTCGATATCAAACACCAGGGCCTGGCACCGTTCGTCAACTTTGCCAGGATCCTGGCCCTCCGGCATAATGTCAATGAAACAAACACCCTGGCCCGCCTTCACGTCCTGGCCGACGAGGGCCATATCTCCGGCGATCTCTGGTCAACTGCCCATGCCGCCTACGAGATGCAGATGCAGCTTCGCATCGTCCACCAGCTCAACCAGATCGACAGGGGCGAGGAACCGGACAACTATATTGACCCGGGCCAGCTCTCTGACCTGGAAAAACGCATGCTCCGGGACGCCTTCGAGGTGATTGACCGGCTGCACGCGGTCCTGAAGCTCATGTTTCCGGTGGTCTGATCCATGGGGAACTTTTTCCGCTCCCTCCTCGGCCTGCCCGGGCCCCATCCTGTCCTGATCGACAACAGGAATCTTTTTGAAGCGTTTGACCAGGGCCGTCCCCTGGCCCACTATTCTTTCGTGGTCTGCGATACCGAGCTCACAGGCCTCAACAGGCGGCGCGACGAGATCATCTCCATTGGCGCCGTCCGCATCGAGGGCCTGCAGATCCTGCCCGGCGAGACCTTTCATCGCTACATCAGGCCCCGCAACATCGACCCCAACCAGGCCACCCTGATCCACAGGATCACCCCGGAGCAGCTCCGTGGCGTGCCCCCCGTGGAGGAGGTCCTGCCCGGGTTTGTCCGCTTCTGCGGCGATGCCCTCATCGTCGGCCACTTTGTCGATATCGACATGCATTTTCTCAACCGTGCCGCCCGCCGGGTACTGGGCGGTACCCTTTCCAACCCGAGCATCGACACCATGCGCCTGGCCAGGGCCTACAAGGAGGCGCGCTGCCGCGACTATTACGGCCACTGCGACCAGTCGATGTCCTACAACCTCGATGAGCTCAGCAACGAGTTCCACCTGCCCCGTTTCAAACCCCATGACGCCCTGGAGGATGCCCTGCAGACAGCGTATCTCTTTCTCTTCCTGGTGAAAAAGTTCCGGCACGGCGGCATTCGTACCCTGCGGGAACTCTACCGCGCCGGCCGTACCCTGGGCCTGGTCGGCTGAGTCGCCTTGTTGCGACGCTGCGAGGGGCTGTTTCCGTATATCGTGACAGCGGCCACTGCCGGCGGTGGATCGCCAAAACCCGGAAGTACTACAATGTGACGCATGGCGATATGTCAAGTCAGCAATGGTGTATCGTCTGTTCAGTAGAACTGATCAGGCTTTCGGGCACCTATTTGCTTGACAGCTTACAGGCGAAAAAGTATAAACTTTAACTGTCGTACTGTGTGGTACGTGGTCCGGTCCAGGAGGGCCGGGGCCGCCGGTTCACTGTCTGTGGCGGCCCGGTGGCATGACCGGGTTCTCTCGTGGCAGGGCCGGGTTCCCGTATCCGGCTGTCCCCGGACGGCCCGGGTCACACTGTACGGAAAAGGGGAGAGGGGGCATTTTCATGTCGCCGGAGCGGTACCCCGGGACAGGCGAGCGCGGGGCTGGAGAGCAGGCGCTGCAATATCCCGTGGCAGGCCGGGGACGGCAACAGCATGAGACCTGAATCCTGCAATTGGCTATTTTGCCTGTGTGCGAGAAAATGAAGAAAAAAATCCTTCACACGGTCAGTGGGTCGAACAAAACGATTATGTTCGTGTAATTCGCTGCTACTGCGAAAGAAAATTTTTTTCTTCATTTTCGAGGTGCAGGATTTAGGCGAGAGTGTCTCCCGGGGAACCGGTCGGCCCGCGCGGCTGCCGGGATTTCCTGACCGGAAGGCCGGGATGGTTCCGGATGCATGAGGGAACCGGGACTGCATTCCTGTCAACACAACCAATGGAGGAAATGATGAGTGACGCTGCAAAAGCGGAGTACTGGAAGGCGAATATCCGCCTGGTCATTGGCTGTCTCGTCGTCTGGTTTGTCGTCTCGTATGGCTGTGGGATACTGTTTGCCAGGGAGCTCAATGCCATCCGTCTCGGAGGTTACCAGCTCGGTTTCTGGTTTGCCCAGCAGGGCTCAATCTACACCTTCGTGGTCCTGATCTTTTTCTATGCCTGGCGCATGAATCAGCTGGACCGGAAATTCAATGTCCATGAAGAATAAGGGGAGGGAAGAATGAGCCTGCAATTAATGACCTATCTTGTTGTCGGGGCGACATTTGCCCTCTATATTGTCATCGCGATCAAGAGCCGGGCCGCCACCACCGGCGAGTTCTACGTGGCCGGCAAGGGGGTGCCGCCGGTGCTCAACGGCATGGCCACCGGCGCCGACTGGATGTCGGCGGCCTCCTTCATCTCCATGGCCGGTCTCATCGCCTTCAAGGGCTATGACGCCTCGGTCTACCTCATGGGCTGGACCGGCGGCTACTGCCTGCTTGCCATGCTGCTGGCGCCCTACCTGCGCAAGTACGGCAAGTTCACGGTTCCCGAGTTCATCGGTGACCGCTACTACTCCCATACGGCGCGCGTCGTGGCGGTCATCTGCCTGATCACCGCCTCCCTGACCTATGTCATCGGCCAGATGAAGGGTATCGGCGTGGCCTTTTCCCGTTTCCTCGAGGTCGATTTCTCTGTCGGCCTTGTCGCCGGCATGGTCATTGTCTTTATCTACGCCGTTCTCGGCGGCATGAAGGGCGTCACC
Organism: Desulfobulbaceae bacterium; assembly: GCA_015484845.1. GTDB lineage: Bacteria > Desulfobacterota > Desulfobulbia > Desulfobulbales > Desulfobulbaceae > DRKI01. The sequence goes on along the minus strand of WFUT01000041.1, from coordinate 14,511 downwards.
TACACGCAGATCGCCCAGTACTGCGTGCTGATCTTCGCCTATACCGTGCCGGCCGTCTTCATCTCCCTCCAGCTCACCGGCCACGCCCTGCCCCAGATCGGACTCGGCTCCACCATGGCCGACGGCAGCAACATGTACCTGCTCGACAAGCTGGACAAGGTCCTGGTCGATCTCGGCTTTTCCGCCTACACGGTGCAGAAGGGGACGACCATCAACATGTTCCTGCTCACCCTCTCCCTGATGATCGGCACCGCCGGGCTGCCCCATGTCATCATCCGCTTCTTCACCGTGCCCACGGTCAAGGACGCACGTTCATCGGTGGGCTGGGCCCTGGTCTTCATCGCCATTCTCTATACCACTGCTCCCGCGGTCGGCGCCATGGCAAGGCTCAACCTGATGAACACTATCCAGATAGGGCCGGTCGGTTCTCCCACCGGTAATATCAAGATCTCCGATGTGCCCTCCTGGTTCACCAACTGGGAAAAGACCGGCCTGCTCAAGCACAAGGACAAGAACGGTGACGGCCGCATCCAGTACTACGGCCCCAGCAAGGCGTTTGCCGCCAAGGCCGCATCGTTTGGCTGGAAGGGCAACGAGATGGTCAAGGTCGACCGGGACATCATGGTGCTTGCCAACCCCGAGATCGCCAAGCTGCCCAACTGGGTCATCGCCCTGGTGGCCGCCGGTGGCATTGCCGCCGCCCTGTCCACGGCTGCAGGTCTTTTGCTCGCCATCTCGTCTTCCATCTCCCACGACCTGCTCAAGGGCATATTTGCCCCTGGCATCTCGGACAAGGCCGAGCTGATGGCCAGCCGTATCGCCATGGCCGGTTCCATTCTCGTGGCCGGTTACCTTGGCCTCAACCCGCCCGGGTTCGCGGCCCAGGTCGTTGCCCTGGCCTTTGGCCTTGCCGCCTCCTCCATATTCCCGGCCCTGATGATGGGGATCTTCTCCAAGCGGGCCAATAATGCCGGCGCTGTCCTCGGCATGCTGGCCGGGCTCGGCTCCACCCTGGTCTACATCTTCTGGTACAAGGGCTGGTTCTTCATCAAGGGAACCGAGATGCTGGCCAACACGCCGGACAACTGGCTTTTCGGCATCTCGCCCGAGGCCTTTGGCGCAGTCGGCGCCCTGATCAATTTCGTGGTCGCCATGATCGTCTCCAACATGACCGCGCCGCCTCCCGAGCATATCCAGCACCTGGTCGAGGATATCCGGGTTCCCGGCACCGGCCGGCGGTAGCCAGGCCGCGCCTGCTGCCGAACGGCCGCCGCCGGCCGCGCATCGCGGCGCAAACACGACCCGCCGTTCCTGCGGCATGAAGCCAGGTCCCTCTCTTTCGGTTCTGCCGGAAGGAGGGCACAGCCAGCATGGCGCCCCGGTCAGCTGACCGGGGCGCCATTTTTTTGTTGCATCCAGGTGCCGCGGGAGAGCCATGTCCCGGGCGTCCGATTTTCCCTTCCGGCGGTATGCAAGCTGCATCAACAACGACAGGAAAGGAGGGGATTTCAGGCGGCCACGGTGTCTCCGGTCGATTGTTCTGCTGGTAACGTGGCGGCTATACAGGAAATTGTCAAAGTCCGCGAGGGTGTTGGGGTATTTGTCGGGCCCTCCGGGGATGGTAATGGCTCGAAATCCAGCTTACTGAATCGTAATTCAAAGGAGACAGGCCTTTTCCTGGCCTGGTACCGGTTCCGTTGCCGCGTTGCAGGCGGAAGGTACCGAAACAAGGAGTTTCCCATGAGAGCAAGAAACAGTCTGCGCCGGCAAGGCAGGCTGGTAACCCTGTCCGCCGCCCTGGCCGTGATGGCGTTCGCCTGCCTGCCGTGCATCTCCAGCGCCACCAATATCTATGTCGATGACGACACCTGTCCCAGCACGGGCTCGGGCACAACCAGCAATCCCTACTGCTCCATCGGTACGGCCATCTCGGCTGCCTCTGCCGGTGATGTGGTCCTGGTCTATCCGGGCACCTATTCCGAGCGGATCTACATGAAGACAGGCGTGGATGTGCGCAGTGCGCAGGCGACAAAGCCGGTCATTACATCGACCAGGAAGACCATTGTCAAGTTCTCCGGCGTGGATAACTGCACCCTGGACGGGTTTGTTCTTGATGGCTCCGGGGGAGGGTTTCTCACCAGCGTCGCTATAATTCGAATCTATTCCGGCTCCAACAACATCACCATCAGTAACTGCGAGATCAAGGGGGCCGATACGCCGGGTGCTTCCACCTACAAGACCGGCATCAGGCTCAATGACCAGGTCGATGTCAACATCATCGGCAATGTGATCTACAATACAGATTACGGCGGGATCACAACCCGTTCCGGCGATACGATCTATAACAGCACTGTTGTCATCAAGGGCAATACCATCGAGGGGAACGGCCGCGCCGGAATCTATCTTGCCGGCCGCAGTGGCTACAGCAACAGGGTGATCATCGGTGGCAGCGGCGCGACAGACGGGAATATCATCAACAACAACGGTACCAGCAGCGCCGCCAAGGGCAGCGGAATATGGCTGCACGACATCGATCAGCTCAGTATCGAGAACAATACCATTCTCAACAATCGCCGGGCCGGCATCTTCCTGATCGATTCGAGCAGCGTCAGTCCCCATATCAGGGGCAATATGATCCATGATAACGGGACGTCGGGGATCAATATCGGCGGTGATTCCACGCTCACCATCGGCCCTAATAACGAGATCTACAATAACGGCATCGCCGGCATCTCTTTTTACGTGAACAATAACCCGATCGTCAGCAGGTTCCCCTGCTCGCAACCCGTGCTGATCACCGGCAATACGATCTATGGCAATGCCAGGGCCGGTATCGCGGTGCTTGACCGCATCACAGGGTTGCTCACCATCGAGTGGAACAACATCTACCAGAACGCCAGGTCGGGAATCACCTTCACGAGGCCCTGCAGCGCGGTGATCACGGACAATGATATCCATGACCATACCGGTGCCGCCGGAATATTCACCGGCGACTGGTCCGCCTACGCGGCGCCGGACCCGGACGCGCCACCATCGGTTGTGGGTTTCGACACGGGACTGGGAGCGGTCAACCTGACCATCCGGCGCAACAAGATCCACGGCAACCTGGTGGGTATGCGGCTCGATCACGCCTCGGGAGTGATCACCAATAACCTGGTCTATGGCAATACCAGGAGCGGCATCCGTTTCTCGGGCGATAACATATCGCCCTATGATCCCTTTGCCTACAACGAGGCATGGGGCATCACCGAGATCAGCAACAACACGGTGGTGGACAACGGTTCCGGCGAGACGGGCGGCGGCATTGTCTATGATGATATCAATGTTACCACGGATCCCCAGACCGGGTCTGCACGCGCCTTTGCCTCGCCGCCGATCCGCAATGACTCCCAGACCGCCCGGGTGATCAAGAACAACATCGCGGCCTACAACAACCGGACCGGAATCCGTGATGCTGCCTGCGGTGCAGCCCGTGACTACAATCTCTACTATGGCAACTTCGGTAAGCTGACTTCCGTTCCCGCGCAGACCGGCGGCTGTGTCCAGGGATCGGGCCCCAATTTCACCGGTAACCCCCACGAGCTGTTCGAAGACCCCATGTTTGTTGACCGGGCAGCAGGCAACTATCATCTCCAGGCCGGATCACCGGGCAAAGGCAGCGGCGATGACGGCAACGACCTGGGGGCCTATGGCGGCAGTGATCCCATCACCTGGTGAATCGTTTTCAGTGAACTTTTGCAGGGAATCCCATGAAACCTAGATCGCTCCTCTTCTCACTCGTTCTGGCTGCCTGCCTCCTGGCTGGTCCCGCCATGGACCACGCCGGGGCGGCCGAGATCTGGAACAGCGGCGAACTTGCCACGATTTCGGACAGCAGCTTTCCCATGCTCCACGGCATGACCCTGGTCTGGCAGGCCAGGGGCGGCCTTGCCGGTGCCACCTCCGGTAACACCGATTGGGAGATCTTTCTCTGTGACCTGGAGAGCCTGCAGGTGACCCAGCTCACCGACGACGACAGTGATGACACCCTGCCGCAGACCGACGGCGAGGTCGTGGTCTGGCAGAAGCATGATCCTGCCGGCGGCAACCGGATCTTTCTCCACAGCCTCTCCGGAGGCGGTCCTGCCGGTGGCGTGATGATCTCTCCTGCCGACGACAGTGACAACTTTGGCCCGAAGATCGCCTCCGGCCACGTGGTCTGGACATCGCTGCTTGTCACCGATTCCTACCATCCCGGCAGGATCATGCTCTACGAGGCAGGCGGCCAGCAGGGTGCCCGGGTCATTTCGGATCCGGCCATGGATGCCGGTGACCCCCGGATCGATGGCTCGAAGGTGTTTTGGCGGCAGCAGCAGGCCGATGGCAGCGTCGCGCTCTGGTACTATGACCTGGCCAGCGCATCGCCGGTGGCCCGCCAGGCGCCGGACCGGTTTGTCTGCAACAGGAGTGGTTCCGCGGAAGGGGCGATCGAAGTCCTGGCGCGGCGGGACGGGGCCGACAGCGAGATCTTTCTCTACAGCAGGAACAAGGGGCTGACCAGGGTGACGGACAACGGGAGCGACGATCATTATCCCGTGATCAGTGAGAACCACGTTGCCTGGGAGGCTGATGGCGAGATCCACGTGGCCGACATCACGGGTTTCCTGCAGGTGCCGGGCCTGCAGCCGCAATTCATGCTGCCCGACAGCTTCAGGGCCCGCTGGCAGGGGCTTGCCGGTGCCGACACCTATCTGCTCGATCTCTCCACCAGTTCCGATTTCTCCTCCTTTGTACCCGGCTATCATGACCTGGACGTGGGCGCGACGACAGGATTCGACATCTCCGGCTTGAAGGAGGATACCACCTATTACCTGCGTGTCCGGGCGGTGGTCAACGGGGAGATAACCGATTATTCGCCCACGGTAACGGTCCGTCTCTGCCACGCGGCCCCCGCTGGCGGGCACCGGGGCGGACGGATGCCCTTGAGTGGTGTCTTACGGCTCCTTCTCCGGTAACCGCGGGCAGGCCGAGTCAGGCGGCCGCCGGTCCGGCGCCATCATGGTCGGCTGCCCGTCTCCCCCTCTTTTGCTGAACCGTTGCCGGCCGGCGTTGTCCAGACAGGCCCTGGCGCCCGGCCGGCATGATGATCTCGCACGGACGCCCGTTATCCTGCAGCTTCCTGCCGCCTGAGCTGAAAGCCGGGTTGTTCCCGTTTCCCCCTCCCCGCCTGTGCCCAGGCCCGCCGCCTCTCCCTGCCAGGATGTCAATTCCGTTATTCCCCTGCCTCCGGTGCCGGGTCTTCGCCACCGGCGCCCCGGCGCCATGGTTGGCCGGGAGATGGCCTCTCTTCCGCCATCTCCACCTGTGGCCATGCTCCTGACACACGAACAACTGCAGGATTTAGGTTGCAAATTCCCGGCAGGATCACTAAAAAGCCTTACTGTCGGTTGATAGAAGCAACGTGGCCGGGACCGGAGAATGTTCCGGGCACCAGAACAAGGTAAGAGGAACGAGATGCCCCCTGATTTTCTGCGACCCCAACAGTGCTGTCTCTATATCGTGGATCCCCAGGAGCGGCTGATGGCCCATATCCACGAGGCAGGGCGGGTGGAGCGCAATATCCGCCTGATGATCCACCTGGCCCGGGAGCTGGGCTTTCCGATCATCGCCAACACCCAGTACAGGAAGGGGATCGGCCCCCTGGTGGCCGGGCTGGCCGAACTGCTCGCCGACGTGCCCTGCCCGGACAAGCTGACCTTCAACGGCCTGGCCAGTCCGCAGGTCAGGGAGGTCCTGGACGCTCTGCCCGAGAGCGTCGATACCCTGCTGCTCTGCGGTGTCGAGACCCACATCTGCATCTACCAGACCGCCCTGGGCGCCCTCCGGGAGGGCTATTCCGTGCGGGTGGTGGCGGATGCGGTCTCGTCGCGCAACCCGGTAAACGACCGGTATGGCCAGGCGCGCCTGCGCGAGATGGGGGCGGTACTGGCCCCGGCCGAGATGCTGGTCTACGAGCTGCTGCGGGAGGCCGGCAGCCCGGCCTTCAAGGCCATGCTGCCGTACCTGAAAGAGGGATGATGATCATACTCCCGGAGAACCTGCAACCAGAAACACCGAAACCCCAGACCCGAAACCCATCCCCATGACAGCTGACGAGATTCGAAAACGTTTTCTGCAGTATTTTGCCGACCGTGGCCACACCATTGTCGAGTCCTCCTCCCTGGTGCCCCACGATGATCCCACCCTGCTCTTCACCAATGCCGGCATGGTCCAGTTCAAGCGGGTCTTCATGGGCGAGGAGAAGCGGGACTACGTGCGGGCCGCCTCCTCGCAGCGCTGCGTCCGGGCCGGCGGCAAGCACAACGACCTTGAAAACGTGGGCCATACGGCCCGGCACCATACCTTTTTCGAGATGTTGGGCAATTTTTCCTTTGGCGACTATTTCAAAAAAGAGGCCATCGGGTTTGCCTGGGAATTTCTGACCGTCGAGCTGGGCCTGGACCCGGAGAAGCTCTGGGTCTCGGTTTTCCGGGAGGACGACGAGGCCTACGCGCTCTGGGAGCAGGTCGAGACCCTGCCCGAGGGCCGGATCGTGCGGCTCGGGGAATCGGAGAATTTCTGGGCCATGGGCGACACCGGGCCCTGCGGTCCCTGCTCGGAGATCCACATCGACCAGGGCGTGGAGGCCGGCTGCGGCCGGCCCGACTGTGCCGTGGGCTGCGACTGCGACCGGTTCCTGGAGCTGTGGAACCTGGTCTTCATGCAGTTCTACCGCGACGAGGACGGCACCATGACGCCGCTGCCCAAGCCCTCCATCGACACCGGCATGGGCCTGGAGCGGATCGCCGCGGTCATGCAGGGCAAGCTGAACAACTTTGACTGCGATCTCTTTGCCCCCCTCATCGAGCACATCGCCACCCTTTCCGGCAGGCCCTACCACGCAAGCCCTGCCGATGACGTGGCCATGCGGGTTATTGCCGATCACGCCCGGGCCACCACCTTCCTGGTCGCCGACGGTGTCCTGCCCTCCAACGAGGGCCGCGGCTATGTCCTGCGCCGGATCATGCGCCGGGCCATCCGCTTTGGCCGCAGCCTGGGCTTGGGCTCCTTCTTCGCCCCGGTCTGCGCCCTGGTGGTGGACCGGATGCAGGAGGCCTATCCCCATCTCGCCGATGCCCGCGAGCTCCTGGCCAAGGTGGTGACCAACGAGGAGCAGCGGTTCGGCGAGACCCTGGACCATGGCCTGGCCATGCTCTCCGAGGAGATCGACCGGCTGCGGCGCCGGGGCGGCGACCGGCTTGTCATCGACGGTGACTTCATCTTCAGGCTCTACGACACCTATGGCTTTCCAGTGGATATCGTGCGGGATGTCTGCCTGGAACAGGAGATCGGCCTGGACGAGGCCGGTTTCGAACAGGCCATGGCCGCACAGCGGCAACAGTCCAGGAAGTCCTGGAAGGGAACCGATGTCGACCACCTCGATGCCGGCGTTGCCACCCTGCTCGAACAGGGACGCCGGACCGAGTTCACCGGCTACGACCGGTTGCAGGACCGTTCCACGGTCGAGGGCATCATCGATGCCGGGGGCGACCTGGTGGCGGAGGCCGAGGGGACGGGCCAGCGGCTGCGTCTCTTCTGTCCCCGGACACCGTTTTATGCCGAGTCCGGCGGCCAGGTCGGCGACCGGGGCGAGATCCGCTGGCCGGGCGGGCGCTTCAGCGTCGAGGAGACCAGGAGCGTGGCCGACGGCTTGGTCCTGCACGAGGGCGTGCTGGTCGAGGGCCGGCTGCGGACGGGCCAGGAGGTGGAACTGGCCGTGGCCGAGAGCCGGCGCCGGGCCACGGCCCTGAACCATACCGCGACCCATCTCCTGCATGCGGCCATGCGGCAGGTCCTGGGCGATCATGTCAAGCAGGCCGGTTCCCTGGTGGAGCACGGCCGGCTGCGCTTTGACTTCACCCATTTCTCGCCGCTCACCCCGGAGGAGATCACGGCCATCGAGCAGTTGGTCAACCGGGAGATCAGGCGCAACACCAGGGTCGAGACCGCGGTCCTCGACCGGGAGCAGGCCATGGCCGAGGGGGCCACGGCCCTGTTCGGCGAGAAGTATGGCGACCGGGTGCGGGTGGTGAGCATCGAAGGGTTCAGCAAGGAACTCTGCGGCGGTACCCATACCGCGGCCACAGGGGATATCGGGTTTTTCAAGATCGTCTCCGAGAGCGGCATAGCCGCCGGCGTGCGCCGCATCGAGGCCGTGACCGGCGAGGCGGCCGTTGCCTGGGTCCAGGAGCTGGCCCGCCAGGCGGACGCGGTGAGCGAGGTCCTCTCCGGACCCCTGGCCGACGCTGCGCAGAAAGTACGGGCCCTGCTGCGGCGACAGAAGGAGCTGGAGGGCGAGATCGCCCAACTGGGTGCGGCCATGGCCCTCTCGGATCTTGACCAGTTGCTGGCCGGCGCCACCGAGGTCGACGGCGTGCGGGTCATTGCCGGCACGGTTGCCCTGGACTCGCCCAAAACCCTGCGCGAGGTGGGGGACAGGGTGCGGGACCGGATGGGCAGCGGCGTTGCGGTCCTGGGCGGCGAGTTCAAGGGCAAGGCGGCCCTGCTCGCCCTGGTGAGCAGGGATCTCACCGACCGGATCAGGGCCGGCGACGTGGTCCGCCAGGTGGCGGCCCTGGTCGGCGGCAAGGGCGGCGGCAGGCCGGACATGGCCCAGGCCGGCGGTCCCATGGCCGACAGGCTGCCCGAGGCCATGGCGGCCGTGCCCGGGATTGTCGGCCGACTGCTGGCCGGATGAGGGGCCGGGAGAAGGTATGATGCAGACTCTGCCAAGAGAACGGATCGTCATCACCGGCGTTGGCCTGACCGCGCCCGGCGGCGCCAATGATCTCGCCGAGTTCCGGCGCCGGCTCCTGGCCGGTGAAAGCGGTATCTCCACCATCGAGCTGCGCTACATGGGCACGGCGCCGGCCGGGATCTGCGATTTTGCCGAGACCAGGTACCGCAAGAAAAAAGAGAACAAGCGCGGTACCCGGGCCGGCTGCATCGGTGTCTACTGCGCCAACGAGGCCCTGCTGGATGCGGGCATCGATTTTTCCGGCTACGACCGGGCCCGGACCGGGGTCTATATCGGCCTTACCGAGCATGGCACCGTGGAGACCGAGAACGAGGTCTACAACATCTCCCGGTTCGACTACAACGTCGACTATTGGACCCACCACCACAATCCCCGCACCGTGCTCAACAACCCTGCCGGCGAGATCACCATGAACCTCGGGATCACCGGGCCCCACTACTCGGTGGGTGCGGCCTGCGCCGCCGGCAACGCGGCCCTGATCCAGGGCTGCCAGATGCTGCGCCTGGGCGAGGTGGACCTGGCGCTTTGCGGCGGTATCTCCGAGTGCGTGGGCTCGTTTGGCATCTTTGCCAGTTTCCGCGCCCAGGGCGCCCTGGCCGAACACCCGGACCCGACCCGCGCCAGCCGGCCCCTGGACAGGGACCGCAACGGCATCGTCATCTCGGAGGGCGGCTGCGTCTTCACCCTGGAGCGGCTCGACCGCGCCCTGGACCGCGGCGCCCGGATCTACGGCGAGATCGTTGGCTACTCCATGAACTCCGATGCCCGCGATTTCGTCCTTCCCCATGGCCCCCGCCAGACCGAGTGCATGCGCATGGCCCTGGAGCGGGCCTCGCTTGCGCCGGCCGACATCTCCATCCTCAATACCCACGCCACCGGCACCCGCCAGGGCGATGTCGAGGAGTGCCGCGGCATCCGCGAGCTGTTCGCCGACTGTCCGCAGACCGCTGTCAACAACACCAAGTCCCTGATCGGCCATGCCATGGGCGCGGCCGGCGTGCTGGAGCTGGCCGGCAACCTGCCCTCCTTCACCGACAACCTGGTCCACCCGACCATCAACATCGATCATCTTGATCCCGACTGCGCGCTGCCGGGCCTGGTGATCGGCACGCCCCGCCGCATGGAGCGGGTGGAGACGATCCTCAACAACTCCTTTGGCATGGTCGGCATCAATTCTGTTGTTATTGTGCAGAGATTTGTGGCAAAGTAAGAAAAGCTATGCTACGTTAGACGATTTTGCAATATTCTGGTGTTCCCCCGGCCCGGCCCCCGGCCGGGGTGATTGCGATGCATGAAATGGTGCTGCGACAGCCGCGCGAGATGGTATAGAGGACTGTATGACCCGGGACGAAATCAAGGATATGATCCTTGAAATAATTGAAGATATTGACGAAGAGGCCGAGTTCGACCAGCTTGACCCCGATGCGCCGCTGCGTGACCAGCTGGACCTGGATTCCATGGATTTTCTCGACATCGTCATGGAGCTGCGCAAGCGCTACAAGCTGCAGATCCCGGAGGAGGAGTATCCGCAGCTCGCCACCCTGACATCCTGTGTCAACTACCTCGAGCCCAGGCTCAAAGACGCCTGATCACTGCGACGTGATCGCGCAAGGCTGCGGGCGGCTCCGGCCGCCTCGGGCAGCCGCCCGGTCCAGGCATGGCTGACTATCAGCTCATCATCATCGGTTGCGGCCTGTCCGGGCTCGCCGCCGGTATCCGCGCGGCCCGTTTCGGCCGCAGGACCCTTATCCTCGAACAGCACACCGTTGCCGGCGGTCTCAACTCCTACTACCACCGCAGGGGGGTTCTCCTGGAGACCGGCCTGCACGCCATGACCAACTTCGCGGCCATTGGCGACAAGCGGGCCCCGCTCAACCGGCTCTTCCGCCAGCTCAAGCTCTCGCGGCGCGCCTTTGTCACCCACGAGCAGATCGGCTCGGAGATCGTCTTTCCCCAGCTCCGCCTCGCCTTCAGCAATGATTTCTCCCTGCTCGAGGCCGGGATCGCCGCCGCCTTTCCCGGCTGCATGGACCGCTTTGCCAGGCTGGTGCGCGCGGTGGACGCCTATGATCCCTTTGCGCCCGCGCCCTGGCGCTCGACCCGGGAGTTCCTCTCATCCATCCTGGCCGAACCCCTGCTCGAGGACATGCTCCTGCTGCCGCTCATGGTCTATGGCAATGCCGAGGAGCATGACATGGACCTGGGCCAGTTCGTGATCATGTTCCGGGCCGTGTTCCAGGACGGCTTCTTCCGGCCCCAGGGCACGATCCGCGACTTCCTCGACATGCTGGTGGCCCAGTTCAGGCGCTTTGACGGCGAGATCCGGTTTCAGAGCCCGGTGGCCTCCATCATCCGCCGGCACGACCGGGTGGCGGGCGTGGTCCTCGCCGACGGCGAGGAGATCAGCGGCGACGCGGTCCTCTCCACGGTGGGGATCCCGGGCACGGCCCGGCTCGCGGGCTGGGACCTGGACGTGGCGGCCCACACCGGCCGGATGAGTTTCATGGAGACCATCGCCCTGGTGCCGGCCCGGAGCATGGCGGAGCTGCGCCACGACCGGACCATCTTCTTCTACAACCTGGAGCCGACCTTTTCCTACCAGCGGCCGGACGACCTGCTCGATGTCTCCTGGGGCGTGATCTGTTTTCCCGGCAACTTCCAGGGCCTGGAGGCCGCCGATCCGGCCCAGGTGCGGGTGACCAACGCTGCCAATTACGAACTCTGGCAGCGGCTGGAGGATGACGACTACCGGCGGGCCAAGGAGCGCTGGTCGGCGAAATCCCTTGCCGCGGCAGGGAAAATCATTGGGAATTCTCCCGCGGACATTGTATATCAGGATAGCTTCACCCCTCTGACCATCGAGCGGTTCACCGCCAAGGCCGAGGGCGCGGTCTATGGCAGTCCCCGCAAGATCAGGGACGGCCGTACCCCCTGGCCCAACCTGTTCATTGCCGGCACCGACCAGGGCTACCTCGGCATTGTCGGCGCCATGCTCAGCGGGGTGACCATCGTCAATCAGCATCTTTTGGGATCATGATCGCGACCGGCTCGTGAGCGGACCGCGATGTCGGGCCATGCCGAGGTGGCCCGCGACCAGGGGACAGGCCGGCAGAGCGTCGGAGCCGGTCCGTCTCCGCACCACATCTCCGGCGAACCGAGAGTACCATGGCGTTTACACCCCTGGACAAGGTCAGCGACCGCTACGACGTTATCGTGGTCGGTTCCGGCCTGGGCGGCCTTACCTGTGCCAACCGCCTGGCCCGGGCAGGACACCGGGTCCTGCTCCTGGAGCATCACCATCGCCTGGGCGGCCTGGCCACCTGGTTCACGCGCAACGGCCATATCTTTGATGTCTCCCTGCACGGCTTTCCCTACGGCATGGTCAAGACCTGCCGCAAGTACTGGACGCGCGAGATCCGTGATGCCATTGTCCAGCTTCCCAACATCGTGTTCGACAACCCCCAGTTCTCGCTGACCACCACCTTCAGCCGCGACGATTTTGTCCGCATCCTGGACCGGAGTTTTGGCGTTGACCCGGCCACTGTGGAGCGGTTCTTTGCCACCGTGGCCGGGATGAACTTCTACGACGACCGGACCATGACCACCCGCGAGCTGTTCGAGGAGTTCTTTCCCGGCCGCAGCGACGTGCACCGGCTGCTCATGGAGCCCATCACCTATGCCAACGGCTCCACCCTGGACGACCCGGCCATCACCTACGGCATCGTGTTTTCCAACTTCATGAACCGGGGGGTCTACACCTTTCAGGGCGGTACCGACCGGTTGATTGGCATGATGGCCGACGAGCTGCAGAAGAACGGCGTCACCATCGTCACCTCGGCCCGGGTCGACCGGATCGTCATCGAGCAGGGCCGGACCCGGGGCGTGGCCGTGGGCGAGCGGGTGATCGCGGCCCCGGCCGTGGTCTCCAATGCCGGCATCACCAACACCATCGACAACCTGGCCGGCCGGGACGCCTTTTCCGACGACTTCCTGGCCGGATTCGACCGGGTCCAGGTCAACAACTCGAGCTGCCAGGTCTATCTCGGCATCCGCAGGGGCGAGTCGTTCGGTGACGTGGGCGATCTCCTCTTCACCTCCACCTCGCCGGTCTTCTCCTCCGAGGAGATGCGGGACATGGAGACCAGGAGCCGGACCTTCTCGGTCTACTACCCCAAGACCAGGCCGCAGCGTCCCGACTACACGGTTGTCGCCTCCATGAACGCCAACTACGGGGACTGGGCCACCCTGGAGGGAGAGGAGTACGCCCGGGCCAAGGAGGCCATGGTGGAGCGCTGCCTGGACGACCTGGAGCGCTACATCCCCGGGATCCGGGACAAGATCGACACCATCGAGTCGGCAACACCAAAGACCTTTCACCGCTATACCCTGCACACCCGTGGCACCTCGTTCGGCACCAAGTTCGAGGGGCTGGACATCTCGCGCTCCATCTTCCGCGAGGTGGCGGGCCTGTTCCACGTCGGCTCGGTGGGGATCATCATGAGCGGCTGGCTCGGGGCCATCAACTACGGTGTCATCGTGGCCAATGACGTGGATGCGCACCTGCGGAGCTGAAGAGGGTTTTGGGTATCGGGTGTGAAGCCCGGGGTTCAGCGCCGGCAACCTGGTCCGGCCGGTTCGGTTTATTCGAGAGAGAGTCGATGAGGGATTTCAACGGAAAAAAGGCCATTGTCACCGGCGCCACCCGTGGCATCGGCCGGGCCATTACCCGGGCCCTGCTCGAGGCGGGCGCCCTGGTGATCGGGATCTACGGTGGCAACCGGGAGGGGGCCGAAGAGTGCCGCCGGTATTGCGCCGGGCATGGTGACCGGCTGGAGCTGCACGCCCTGGACGTGAGTGATTACCAGGCCGTGCAGCGTTTTTACCAGGATGTCGAAGAGCGGCACGAGACGCTCGATATCCTGGTCAACAATGCCGGCATCCGGCGGGACGGTGTCCTGGCCCTGCTCGCCCCGTCGGACTGGCAGCGAGTCCTGGATGTCAACCTCACCGGCGGCTACCACATGAGCCGCTTTGCCGTACCCCTGATGCTCAAGCAGCGCTATGGCCGCATCCTGTTCATCACCTCGCCCATGGCCCACATGGGGTTTGCGGGCCAGGCCAACTACGCGGCCTCCAAGGCAGGCCAGGTAGGGATGATGAAGTCCCTGGCCAGGGAGGTGGCCAGGCGCGGCATCACGGTCAACTGCGTCTCGCCGGGTTTCATCGATACCGACTTCCTGGAGGGCCTGGGCGAAGCGCAGGTGAAGGAGTACAGGAAACTCGTGCCCATGCGCCGCTTCGGCCGGCCCGACGAGGTGGCCGAGGCCGTGCTCTTCCTGGCCGGACCCGGCGCCGCCTACATCACCGGCTCGGTGCTGGAGATCACCGGGGGCTTGTGATGACCCGGGTATCCGAGGAGATCCTTGCCCGCATCCCGCACCGGCCGCCCTTTCTCTGGCTGGACCGGGTCCTGGAGCTTGGGGAGGAGCGGATCAGGGCTGAAAAGACGATCCCCGCTGACCTGGATCTCTTTCGCGGCCATTACCCGGGCCATCCCATCATGCCCGGGGTGCTGCTCTGCGAGGCCGTGTTCCAGGCCGGGGCCCTGCTCATTGCTGAAATGCTGCAGCGCCAGGGCCGGGATCCCGGCCCTGGCGCTGCAGCATTTCAGCAAT
>WFUT01000040.1 GCA_015484845.1 Desulfobulbaceae bacterium | reverse complement strand
TCCCGGCATGGTCTGTTCAGCGAACGCGTTCGCTTCCGGAAACAGGGCGAAAATCCCGCCTTTCACGTGGTCATCTTCCGCCGGTCGCATTGGTCGCATTGCCTGCCCTGCCTGGCACCAGGCCGGTCCTGAGGAGATAATCGGCCAGCAGAGCGGCGATCCTGGCATGGACCTCGGCCGAGGGATGGGAATCGAACCGGGAGGCCATGAACCGGTCGGCAGGGATCTCGCCGGCAAGAAAGCCAAGATCGAGAAAACGCACGTGGTCCTTCCTGAGCCGGGCCAGGAAGGAGGGGGCAAAGCCCCGGTGCAGGGAGGGCAGCAGGATGACCAGGGAGGGCAGGTGGCGGGCGTCGGCGAAACGGACAAACTCCTGCACGTAGCGGTAGGAAGCGGGCATGGCGGCCAGGGCCCCGGACTTCCCCGGTCCCGGGGTTCGTGTTTTCCGGATGATATCCCGCAGGACATAGGTGAGGTGTATGCGGCGCAGAACCCTCTTGACCAGGCTGTCCGGTCCCAGCAGGGAAGAGGAGCTGCCGCTGTGAACCGTGTAGCCCCAGCGGTCGACGGTACCGGTCCGGGACAGGTCGAAATCGGCTGGAATGACTGCCATGACCACCAGGTCCGGATCGACCTCCGGGATGCGGTACCGGAGGGTTGCCGCCATCTGGCGCACACTGTATGCCGAGACCGCGTAGTTGAAGACCGTGACCCGCGGCTTGGCCTGCCGCTTGCCCAGGATCCTCTCCAGGACCACGGGATAGACATTCTTCGTTTCGGGCACACCCTCGCCAAAGGTCACCGAGTCGCCGGTAATGGCGATGCGGAAGTCGTCCTTTCCCTTCTTGCCATAGGTGGCGCCGCTCTTCAGGGCACGCAGACCAAGACTGTCGGTGTTGATGACAGCCAGTCCCCGCGCCCGGGCATTGTGCAGGTTCGGCTTGTGGACGTACGGGATATCGGCGGACCGCTCATAGGGCATGTAGATGGGGTCGTAGATGTAGTGGGCCGAATATCCCCACAGCCGGACCCCGATCTCCAGGAGAACCGCGGTTGCGACCAGGATGTACAGCAGGAAGAAAAGCCTTTTCACATATCGCATGGGCCGGGCTAGAACAGGGTGTAGATGAACGGCGCCAGGGCGGAGCCCTCGGTCAGGACCAGCAGGGCGCCGAGGGAGACGAGAAACAGGAGGATGGGGATCAGCCACCACTGTTTCCGTTTCCTGATAAAATTCCATATCTCCAGGATGGTCGACATCTTGGACATTGTTTCGATCCTCGTCAAATGATTTCGGTTCAGTACTGCTGTTCGCATCCTGCCGGGTCCTGGCTGTCCGGCTCGCGGGGACGCCAGTAACTCTGCTGCTCCGGGTCGGGCCGGCGCCGGAGCAGGTCCATGCCCATGACCCGGGCGACCAGGGCAAGCGGCGTGATGACCACGAGGTAGACCAGGCTCAGGAGCACCGCGGTCATGAAGGTGCCCATCCTCTCGGCCCCGGCCATCCATACCCTGTGAATGCGGCGCAGGAGAAGCGGCCGCAGCAGGGCCAGGGCCAGCAGGAGCAGACCCGGGAGGCCCAGCCAACTCCGCAGAAATTTTCCCTGCCAGAAAAAGATCCCGCCAAGGACGAGAAACACCAGGCCCACGAGCAGGCCGAACTTCCTGAGTTCCCGGGCCGTGGCCGGGGCAGCAGTGGTCATCTTCATCGTTTCTCCCTGTTCCCGGCCCGGGCCGGCCGCTCCTTTTCCAGGAGAAAACGGCCCAGGACCAGGGTATCCATCTCGGTGCGCATGAAGCAGCGGTAGGCATCCTCCGGAGCGCAGACAATGGGCTCGCCGCGGACGTTGAAGGAGGTATTGACGATGACGCCGCAGCCGTGCCGCTCGTCAAAGGTCTTGAGCAGCCGATGGTAGAGGGGGTTGTCCTCCCTGGCCACGGTCTGCACCCGGGCCGAGTAATCGACATGGGTCACCGCCGGGATGGACGACCGCTTCACCTTAAGCCGCGCCAGCCCCTGCAGCCGCTGCTCCTCCGGGGTGGGCCGGTGGCGGATCTCCTCCTTGACCGGCGCCACCAGCAGCATGTAGGGACTCTCCCGGTCAAGCTCAAAGTAGTCTGCTGCCCGTTCCTTCAGGACCGACGGCGCAAATGGCCGGAAACTCTCCCGGAACTTGATCTTCAGGTTGATGGTCTCCTGCATGGCGGGCGAACGGGCGTCACCGATGATGGACCGGTTGCCGAGCGCCCGGGGGCCGTATTCCATGCGCCCCTGGAACCAGCCGATCACGCGGCCGCCGTCGAGTTGGTCGGCAATGGTCTCAAGAAGCTGCTCTTCGGACAGCTCGACAAAGCGACACCCCTTGCTGCGCAGAAATTCCCGTATCTCGTCATGGCTGAATGCCGGCCCCAGGTAGGAACCCTTCTGCCTGTCCCTGGTCCCGTCGACGACCCTGTCCCTGCCCATCCAGGCGTGCCAGGCAAAGAGGGCCGCGCCCAGGGCCCCGCCCGCATCGCCGGCCGCCGGCTGGATCCAGATGTCCTCAAAGGCGGACTCGCGCAGGATGCGGCCGTTGGCAACACAGTTCAGCGCCACGCCGCCGGCCAGGCAGAGGTATTTCTGGCCGGTCTCGGCATGGACATGGTCCACCATTCTCAAAATCACGGTCTCGGTGACCTCCTGGATGGAACGGGCCAGGTTCATGATCCGTTGGTCGATTGCCGATTCCGGGTCCCGGGGAGGACCGCCGAAGAGACGGTGAAATTTCGGACTGGTCATGGTCAGGCCGGTACAGTAGTTGAAATAGTCCATGTTCAGCCGAAACGAGCCATCCTCCCTCAGGTCCATCAGTTTGTCAAGGATCAGGTCCCTGTACTCGGGTTCGCCATAGGGCGCAAGCCCCATCAGCTTGTACTCGCCCGAGTTGACCTTGAAGCCGGTGTAATAGGTAAAGGCGGAATAGAGCAGGCCCAGGGAGTGGGGAAACAGGATCTCGGCCTGGATATCGAGCCGGTTGCCGCGACCGGTGCCGAAACTGGTGGTCGCCCACTCGCCCACCCCGTCGATGGTGAGAAAGGCTGCCTCGGGAAAAGGCGAGGGATAGAAGGCCGAGGCAGCGTGGGACTGGTGGTGCTCCGGGAAGATGATCCTGCCGCTGAATCCGACGTGACGGGCGATGTCGTCCTTGATCCAGAGCTTCTGCTTCATCCACAGGGGCACGGCCTTGAGAAAGGAGCGGAGCCCGGACGGCGCCTCGGCAAGATAGCTTTTCAGGATGCGCTCGAACTTGACAAGAGGCTTGTCATAGAAAGCGACCACTTCCAGGTCGTCGGGCCGGATACCGCCCTGCCGCAGGCAGTAGTCCACTGCCCGGGCGGGAAAGGAGAAATCGTTCTTCTTCCGCGTGAACCGCTCTTCCTGGGCCGCGGCAACGATCTCGCCATCCTGGAGCAGGCAGGCGGCGCTGTCGTGATAATATGCTGATATACCAAGAACGTACATGAATTCTGTCTCGTTATTCCCTGTTCCGGAACATCCCGGAAGATGCACAAATATATCAGTGGCCCGGGAGAAGCCGCTCCGATGAGCTACCCTACCAGCGGCTGCCCGGCCGGCCCCGCCAGATCTCCTGCAGTACCACCTTGAGGCGCCAGAGGACAAACAGGGGCGCGGAGAGCAGGGCCCGGTAGACCCGCGTCCCTGCCCGGGCCGAGACCAGGCCGACACCGGTGTAGGCCAGCAGGAGCAGGATCCCTGCAAGCCAGGTGTAGCGCATGCAGGGATGACAGTGGCACCAGCGGCAGGAAAACAGGACAAACCCCAGGATGCCCAGGAAAAAGAGGATCGCGAACGGCGGCAGGAGCAGTTCCATGGCACCGTCCAGGCAGCGGAGATCCCCCCTGCCGAATCCACGCCGGAGCAGCCTGCCCAGGAAGCGGTTGCGGACATTGACCTTGCCCATGTCCCAGCGCGCCCGCTGCCTGGCCGACGCCTGCCGGGAGCGGTGCAGCTCGACGCTGATCCTGGCGTCACTGGCAAAGACGACCCTGACCCCGTGCAGGAGCAAGAACATCTGGTACTCGATATCCTCCACCATCGAGGTGGCCGGCCAGCCAAAACGTTCGATGATCTCCCGGGTAAAGCACATGCCGGTCCCCATCAGGTTGGCGGAAAGCCCCAGCCGGCTCCGGCCGCGGTAGCGGAGGTTGCGGTTGAGGGCAAAACCGAGAAAGGCCAGGCTCTCGAGCACGGAGCGCTCGGGATGCCGGACCTGGGTATAGCCCTGCACCACCCGGGCGCCCTGGCAGAAACGGGAATTGACCGCCCGGAGAAAACCGATGTCCACGTGCGAGTCCGCATCGAGCACCACAAAGGCATCATGATCGCCCCGGGCGAGGAGACGGGGAAAGGCCCACTGCAGCACATACCCCTTGCCCCGGTCCTCCCCGCGCTCATACTGCCAGCAGGTGACACCGCGGCTGCGGACCTCGTCCACGGTCCGGTCCCGGCAGCTGTCGGCGACCACGATGATCTCGTAGAGCCCGGCCGGGTAATCGACGGCCAGCAGGTGCTCCAGGGTCGCCCCGATCTGGCGTTCCTCGTTGTGGGCCGGGATGAGGATGGCGAACCGGTAGCGCGGCGGACAAGGCCGCTGTTTGCCCGCCGGCCAGAAGCTGGCAACGGCAAGAAAGGCGAGATAGACCATGACCAGGAGGAAGATGACCCCGAGGCTGACCAGAAAAGTATCAACGATCATTCTCTATCCCGGTCCCCGGCCGCATACCGCCTCCAGAGGACATGAAAAACAAACCGGACATTGCCGATGAGATACCTGCGCCACAACCGCCTGGGCTCGACCAAGAGCCTGCACAGCCATTCGAAGCCGTGATCGAGCAGCCACTGCGGTCCCCGCCGGGTCCTGCCGGACAGGAAATCGAACAGCCCGCCCACGCCCCAGAGCACGGGAACCCGGAGCTCCTGGCTGTGACCGTCGATCCACAGCTCCTGGCAGGGCGCCCCCATGCCGACCAGGAGGACGTGCGGCCGGGCCCGGTTGATCTGCCCGATGATCCTGCCGCTCTCCTCGGGCCGGAAATAGCCGTGATGGGTGCCGACCACCTGCAGGCCCGGCGCCTGCTCACACAGGCGGCGGGCCGCGGCCGCGGCCACGCCCTGGCGGGCACCGAGCAGGAAGAGCCGGATGCCGTGCCCGGCAAAGTCGCGGCAGAAACCCGGCATGAAATCGGCCCCCGTGGAGCGGCCCGGCAGCCTATGTCCCCAGAGCCTCGCCCCCAGCACGACGCCGATGCCGTCGGCATAGACGAGATCGGCCCGGTTGAGCGCCTCGCGGTACGCCGCGTTCTTCCCTGCGATCAGCATGCAGTCCGCATTGACGTACATGACCCGGTGCGGTCCCTGCTGCCGGGCCAGGGCCAGGACCCGCTCGCGCAGGCCGTCGGTATCCAGGACATCGACCCGGATGCCGAGAAAATCGATGGTCTGCCGGGATCCGCCCGGATCCGGCCCGGCTGCGGCCAGGGTCGCCACGCCGTCCGCATCCCGCATCACCATACCTCGTTTCTGTTCCGCGCCGGGCATGCAGGCCTGCTAGGAACGGATCTTTGCGAAATCAAGGATATGACCGAGCACGGCCCTGCCGCCGCGCAGGACATAGCCCAGGTCATTGAGCGATCGGATCCGGAGGAGCTGGCGGATGACGAACATGGGCGACAGGAAGGACCTGTAGATGGCGCTGCACATCTTCATGATCTCTTCCGGCTCCATGTCCGGCAGCTTCAGGACCGGCTCGGTCATGTCGTAGCGTTCCCAGGCATCGATGGGCCTGAACCGGATCCAGTCCTTCTCCTTTGCCTCGGCAAAGAGCGGTGTGCCCGGGTAGGGGATCACCACCGTGGACTGGAGCATCTCCGCGTGGCCGCGTTCCATCAGGCCCCTGGCCAGGTTGAGGGTATTGACGGCATCCTGGCGGGTCTCCCAGGGATAGCCGACCATGACCGTGAGCTGGATGTCGATGCCGGCCTCGCTGGCCAGGCGGCAGCCTTCCACGATGTCCTCGACCCGGACGTTCTTCCTGATCCGGTCCAGGGTGGCCTGGTTGGCCGATTCGAGCCCGGACTTGAGCTTGCGGAAGCCCGCCTTCTTCATCAGTTCCGGCAGCCCCGGATCCTTGACCAGGAAATCAAAGCGCATGTTGCAGGAAAAGAGGATCTCCCGGTTCAGGCCGCGCTCGATCATGCCCTCGCAGAAACGGCGCAGCCAGCCGCCGGCCGGGAAATTGCCGGTATCGTCAAAGATCTCCCTGGCCCCGTGGCGGGAGACGAGCATCTCGATCTCGTCGAGCAGGCTCTCCACGGTCCGGGTGCGGAAGGTGGGATAGGTCGTGGTCCAGGAGCAGAAGGTACACTTGCCCCACTGGCAGTCCCGCCCGGCCATGGTATACCGGAACGGTTCATATTTCTTCCACTTTTCACCGTAGAGATGCGCCTGGGTGAGCTCCCGGTCGATGAAGGGCAGGGAGTTGAGATCATGGTTGAGGGAAAAGGGACCGGTGTTGCCGATGGTGTCGTTGTCCCGGAAATAGATGCCGCCGGGCATGTCGCCGTGGCCGGCAAGGGCTCGGGCCAACCCCTGCAGGGAGAAATCATAATCGCCGCCGGTGAGGACAAAGTCGGTGGCCGACCGGAGCATGGATTCTTCGGGCAGGGCGGTGACATGGTCGCCCATGAGCACGGTCCGCGTTGCCGGTGCGATCTTTTTCACGTCCGCGACAATGTCCCAGTGCAGCTTGACCACCGGCGTCTTGGTCTCGAAGACCACCAGGTCCGGCCGCTCGTTCTCCACGGTCTGCAGGAAGTGCTCATAGGGATGGCGGGCCGCGATGCCGTCATACCAGAGCACGTCATGGCCATCCTGCTTGAGCAGGGTGGCGGCCGAGGCCGGCACCAGCGGATAGATACAGGAACCGAGGCTCATCCACTGGAACTGCCGGTTCTGGGTCAGCATGGGACTGCCCTTGCCGCGCAGGGCGGGATAGGCGATCATTATCTTCATACGATCAGTTTCCTGCAGAGAACCCCGGTTCCGGCGGATTGTCGGACACCGGGCGGGAGATGATCTGGTTGCTGTCCCCTGTTTCGGGCACTTCCGCTATGCCGCCCCGACCCCGCGGAGAACCGCTGGTATCGTCTTGAGCAGGATCCGGAAATCCAGCCACAGGGACCAATGGTCGATATAGTGCAGGTCCAGCTCTATCCAGCGCTCAAAGGGGATGCCGCTGCGGCCGGTGATCTGCCAGAGGCAGGTGACGCCGGGCCGGACACTGAAACGCCGGTTGTACCAGTACTGGTCAAACTCGCGATAGTCCCTGACCGGCAGGGGCCGGGGGCCGACCAGGCTCATATCGCCCTTGAGCACGTTGAGCAGCTGCGGCAGCTCATCGATGCTGGTCTTGCGCAGGATCCTGCCAATGGGAGTGACCCGGGGATCGTTCTTGATCTTGAATACCGGTCCGCTCGCCTCGTTGAACGGTTCCAGCTCGGCCTGCCGCTTCTCGGCGTCCACCACCATGGTCCTGAACTTGTACAGCCGGAACCTGCGCTTGTTGAGTCCCAGCCGCTCCTGGACAAAGAAGACCGGCCCCGGCGAGGTCAGCCGGATGGCCAGGGCGGCGACCAGGAAGAGCGGCGACAGGACGACCAGGAGAATCAGGGACAGGACGACATCCATCACCCGCTTCATCACCAGGGGCAGCCCGTCCTGGGTGCCGGTGTACATGGTGATGAGCAGGGAATCCTCGAAGTGTTCCACCCGCGACTTGGCGATCCTGGTGAAGAAGAGGTCTGCCTGCAGCCTGACGATGATGCCCTGCTCCTCGCACAGGGAAATAATCCTGGAGTACTGCTCGTAAAACGACTTCACGGGCAGGAAGACCACAACCTCGTCCACCACCTGCTCGGTGAGATAGGTCTCCAGCTCCTGCAGCGGCACCAGGGGAAAGGTGAGGCGCATCATCTCGGATTCGTCATCATACCATGCATTGTCGGTAAAGCCGAGCAACTCGTAGCCCAGTTCCGGTTTCTGGAGGATGGTGCGGGCGAAATCCGTGGCCCGGACGTTGGTGCCGGCGATGAGCAGGTTGCGCAGGTTGCGGCCCCGGAGGCGGAGATGCTCGAGACCGTAGTGGAGGAGACGGCGACCCAGGACGCCGGCAGTGCTGCTCACCAGCCAGAAGATGACCAGGAAGAGCGGCGAGACCATGACCATGCTGAAGATGATACCTGCCAGGGACAGGACCAGGGTCCCCATGGTGGTGGCCTTGACAACATCCCACGCCTCTTCCCAGCGCGAGGACAGCCGCCGGGAATGATAGAGCCCGTTGGCGGCAAAGATCATGTGCCAGGCCAGCATCAGGCCGAGGAAGAGAAAAAAGTTCTGCACGCTGATCCGTATGGCCAGGAACTGCTCCAGCGAGATCGACCTGACGAGGTTGTGCGAGATGATGGTCGCAACCCCGAAGGAAAAGATCAGGAGCAGGATATCAAACAGCTTGAGACTGTTGATGAGAATGTGGCGACGATACGGCGGCATTACGTGGTATGTTCCCTGTTCTGGACAACTCCCGGTTCCTGTTGGCGGGACGGGTCTGGCCCGCAACAGGGACCCCGGGAGAGGAGCTTGTTTTGTCTTGTTTGCCCTGGCAGGTTTCCGGCACCTCCCGGATTACCTGTTTCTCCGGGATCACGGGCCCGGCTTCCGCGGTGCTCCCACAGGTTACCGCCCCACCGTGGGCAACCTGCTGTTCCACGGTTTTCAGGGTCCCGCAATCCTGCACTTCGAAAATGAAGAAACGCCCGCAGGCATTGGCAATTTTACCGAGTCTGTTTCGTTATCAAGGGCTTGAAGTATTCTCGTATACGTCTTGCGCCCTTGATGCCCCGCATCTCCGGCAAAATTGCCATTTGCAGGATTTAAGTGGTATCCTCTCGATTTGATACCACCGGTGGCTGTTTATTCCCTGGCCAGGGAAAATTCCCCTGCGCCCCCTCTCTGCGGGTGCCTGGAATCCGTTGCAGCGCAGACGGTTTCCGCTACCTGAAGTCTATCAAAGATTCCCTGGCAAAGTAAAGCCGGAAAACCAGTGAGTTTTTTCCCGGGCCGGCACGGCCTGCACCTGATTTTTTCACAAGGTAACAACACGTTGCGGGCCGTTGCGCAAAAGAGACAACACCCCGCAGCGGCGCAGGTCCACCAGGGTGAGGTCCTGGTACCTGCCGGTCACCTCCACCCGCGGCAGCGCGGCCAGGTGGTCGCGGTGGCCGGCGACAATGGTGCCCTCCTTGACCATGGTGCAGGTTGCAAAGCCGCATTGGCCGGCGATCTCCACCTCGCGGCGGCCGACCTCAGCGGGCGAGCCAAAGGGATAGGCAAAGTGACGGACCGGCCCGCCGATGTGCTCCTCGATGACCTGCCGCGAGGCCAGGATCTCCCGGCGCACCATGTCCGGGGGCAGTTCCCGCAGGTTGAAGTGGTGCACCGTGTGCGCTCCGACGGTGACCAGCGGATCGGCGGCCATCCTGCGCACCATGTCCCAGGTCAGCATCAGGCGGTCATAGTCCCCGGCCCGGATGCCGGTGCCGGCAAAGATCGCCTCCAGGCAACCATCGAGTTCTCCGGCCGGGGTGGCGAGAATGAGCTGCCGTATGGCGGCATAGGCCTGTTCCCGTTGGTCGGCACCCGAGCAGGGGTAGCAAAACTCCCGCCCCTGCCAGGTAAAACAGACCGGGTCCTGGCGCAGGACCAGGTCTTCCAGCATGTACCACCAGGGGATGAGCAGGCGGTCCGGGAAGCCGGTGATAAGATAGACCGCAAAGGGTGCCTGCTGCCGGCGGAAGACCGGGTGGATCACCTCGAGGGCGTCCGCATAGCCGTCGTCAAAGGTGAAGCAGACAAACGGCGTTTCACTGCTCCCCCGGCAGATCCGGTCGTGGACCTGGTCCAGGGAGACGATATCGTATCCCCGGCCGCGGAAAAAGAGGATAAGCTGCTCGAGAAAACCCGGGGTGATCTCGATCCGGGCATTGGCCATGATCCTGGGGCCGGGCGATGGCGGCAGCACCCGGTGCAGGACCAGGATCAGCCCCATGCCCCCCAACAGGGGACAGAGCGTCCTGTGCAGGCCGGTCAGCCTGCAGAAGGCGGTCAGCAGGCGCAGGCCTCTGGGCATCGGGTTGGTCATGGTCAGCTCACAGCCGCAGCAGCAGCAGTTCGGAGTAGAGGTTGTCGACCCGGGCCGGCTCCAGGCCCGCCGCCGGCCGGTAGAGGCGCGGATGGCGCAGGACATGGCCGTAGCCGGGACCCGGCCGCAGACCGCCCAGCAGCCGCCTGTCCACCAGGGTGAAGAGGGTGCGGTTGTAGCGGAGAAAGTACCACTGCAGCCGGGAAAATCCCTGCCTGAAGATACGCGGATCGCCGACATGATAGACCTGGGTGAACCGGATCCCCTTTTTCCGTACCGTGTTGAAGACAAGGTAACAGGAGCCTTCCTCCTGTCCGTCGGTCTCGAGCAGGAGATGTTCGCAGCCGGGCAGGTCATGGTCCCGGAACAGGGCCAGGTCATGGTCGCGGAGCCGGTCGCGGATCAGCGGTTTTTCCCGGATCAGCCGCAGGCCCTGGCCGGTGCCTGGCCGGGGGAGAACCGGAAAGATCTCCGCATGGGTCTCCAGGACCGTGAAGCCGAACCTGGCCAGGATCAGGGAGGCGCCGTGCGAGGGCGTCAGGCTCATCACCGTGGTATCTTGCAATTTCAATACCGGGAAAAGGAGCAGAAGACTGTGCTGCCGGTACTCCTCGGGCACGATCCAACAGAACAGGTCGCAGAACCTGTGCTCCCTGTCCCCGATAAGGCGCTCAAAGAACAGGGTGCCCAGGAAGCCGACCACTTGGTCATCCTGCATGAGCACGTACCCGAAGTGGTCATGGTGGCGGGACCAGCGGATGGAGAGGATCCGGCGCCACTGGGCCTGGTCAAGGCGCGTATGCCGGAAATGGAGCAGCAGGGGATGGATCTGGTCAAAAAGATCGGCCGTGGCTTTGCGGACAGTTACCATGGGAAACGACGGGAAAATGGGGGAATCCGGCCAGGTGACGGCCGCGGGACAGCGGCTCAGCCAGACCGGCGCCTGAGCTTCTTGAAGCGCTGGCTGAAGCGGTGCCTGTCAACGATATTGACCTTGACCGGGACCTTGTATGGCTGCAGGTGTTGCCGGCAGAATCCCTTGACCCGGGCGATGAATGCAGCGCTCTCTTCCGGCCTGACCAGGCTCACGTCGGCGCAGACGATGTTGCCGGTGATGGCATTGGCCTCGCCGTACACGGTCACGTCGGCCACGTTGTCAAGCTGCAGGATCAGGTCCTCCACCTCGGTGGGAAAGACCTTTTCGCCGCCCACGTTGATGACATCCGAGTCGCGGCCATGGATGCGCATGTAGTCGCCGTTGACCTCGACCCGGTCACCGGTGATGAACCAGCCATCCTCGGTAAAGGGGCTTGGCGCGTTGAGATACCCCAGCATGGCCGAATGGGCCTTGATCTGGAGGATGCCGTCAACCACCCTGGTCCGGAAGCCCTCGCCGCCGATCTTCACCCAGGGCGAGTCCGAGCTCATGGACCTGGAACGGAGCGTGCCCACCTCGGTGGTGCCGTACTTCTGAAGGATGGTCACCCCGGGAAAGATCTCGGCGCATCGCTTCAGGGTCGCCTCCGGCATCACCTCGGAACCGTAGGCGATATATCGCAGGGAGCCCAGGTCGTAGCGTTCATGGGCCCCGCTGAGAAGCAGCAGGTGCAGGAAGGTGGCCGAGACCGGCAGGACCTCGACACGGTACCGCTCAACGGCGCGGCAGACGGTATCCGGTGACCGGTCCGGGACCGTGACCAGGCAGGAGCCGTTGGACAGGACGTAGAACAGGGTATCGATGCCGGCGATATGATCAAAGAGAAGAAAGGCCAGGGTGATGAAGTCATGCCTCCTGGTGGTGTACTTGGCAAGCAGGAGAGAGACATCATGGAGGATGGCCTTGCTCCGGCCCGTGGTGCCGGAGGAGAACAGGACCAGGCCGGGATGGCCCCGGCGGCGCAGCTCGTCGTACAGGGGATGGTCGGCGGTGAAGGAAAGCGGTGATACGCTCACCTCGTCCCGGGCATCGACCCGGAAGGCCAGCTCGCCCCGGGCGGTCCCGATGAATTCCTCCTTCCTGGTCTGCACGGCCGGGGTCAGGGGAACAGCGACAGTACCGTGTTCGACAAGGGCCAGCAGCAGGGCAATGGCCTCGGGCGAAAAATCGGCCTCGAGGATACACACCGTGCCGGGCGCAACCCCCTCTGCCTGCAGCCGACTGCGCCAGTGGTCGAGACGGGAGAGAAGATGGCTGTACGTAAACTCACGGTCCTGCCAGACAATGGCGGTCCGCTGCAGGCGATCGGCAAAAACCTGGCGCAGGAAGTCGATGACCATGGCTCACACCCCGCCCAGGTAGAGCACCTGGCCGGTGACAAAATCACTCTCCGGGCGGATGAAGAAATCGATTACATTGGAGATGTCCCGGAACTCGCCGAAACGGCGGATGGCCTGGCGGTCCAGCAGGGCCTCCATCTTCTCGGCAGGAACCGAGCGGATCAGGTCGGTCTTGACCGGGGTCGGCCCGACGGCGTTGACCGTGATCCCCAGGGGGGCCAGCTCCCGGGCCAGCACCTCGGTGAGGGAGACCACGGCCGCCTTGGAGGCGGCATAGATGGCCTCGCCCTCGAGCTTGAGCGGCGTGGCCACGGTGGCGAAGTTGACGATCCGTCCGCAACGCCGCCGCTGCATCAGCTTGGCCGCCTCCCGACAGAGGAGCACGGTGCCGACCACGTTGGTGTCCAGGATCCTGTGCACCGTGGAGACCGGGGTAAGCAGGATGTGGTTCATGGAGGCGATACCGGCGTTGTTGACCAGGACGTCGAGCCGGCCGTGATCGGCGGAGATGGTCCGCAACATCCGGCGCACGCCGGCCTCGTCGGCGACATCGACCTGGAAATGGCGGTAGCCCTCGGGGGGCGATTCCATGGGGCCGCGGGAGCAGCCGAAGACGGTAAAGCCCTGCCTGCGGTAGTGGTCGACCAGGTAGCGGCCGATCCCCTTGCGGGTACCGGTGATCAGGATGGTCCGGTCCCTAGCCATTCTCACTTTCCGCCAGCCGCTCGCCAATGTACTCGGCCAGGGTCGCGACGGTGCGAAAGGGACTGTTCCTGCGGGACATGGCCTTCTCGTCGGCCAGGGTCAGGGAGATGTCGGCCATCTCGGTCAGCTTCTGCTCGGCGGCGACGATGAAGCTCACCAGGCCCAGGGAATCGAGCCGCCCGCCCTCGCCGAACAGGACCGTGGCCGCGGACTTCTCCAGCCGCTGCTCCGGCGGCAGCTGGGGATTGAGCTCGTCGATGGCGGCATAGAGGATCTGGATGATGTCGTTTTGTTCTCTCACAATCTGCTGATCCGGTTGAAGTGGCTCTTACCGTCCCGCTCCGGCCCGCATGCGCGGCCCGGGTATCGCACGTCGTCACGGCCGTCCCGTCGTCACTCCCTCATTCCCGTGGAACCGCCTGGCGAGGAGACCTGTGCAACGGGCTGCCGCACCTCCTAGTAGCCCTTGTTGAGATCGTAGTAGAACCCGAAGTTGATGGGAATGTTCTTCCGCAGGTAGAGATCGATCCAGGTGTTGACGTTGGCGATGAAGGACTTGGGCACGTAGACGATATCATAGGGCTGCAGCCGGATATCCTGGCTCATGTCCAGGCCGCTCATGGCCCGGGCCAGGTCGACCCGGATCACGAAGGGCTTCCTGAGGGCGTTGCGGCGGATGACCAGGACCTCGGAATCGCGGGCGCTGTCCTTCAGGCCGCCGGCGCTGGCAATGGACTGGAGGATGGTCATGGGTCCGGTCAGCGCGACCATGCCCGGTTTTGCCACCTGCCCGTCCACAAAGACCTTCTGGGCCTCGAAGGTCTTGACGATCACCGTGATCTCGGGCTTGCGCAGGTGGGGGGCATACCTGGCGGTCAGCACATCGACCAGCTCCGCGGTGGTCAGGCCGGCGGCCATGACCTCGTGGGCAAGCGGCAGGGTGATGCGGCCATCGGGCCGGACAGTGACCTCTTCATCCAGCTCGGGATTGTAGAAGAACTTCACCTGCAGCTGGTCACCGGTATGGATCACGTAGGGAGGCGAGGCAGCGGCCAACGACCCGGCTGGCTTGTCGGGAAGGCCGGGCGCCGACATCGGCTTCGGCGTCACCACCGGTACAGTGCTGCTGCAGCCGGCAAGCAGCAGGAAAAGCAACCAGAAGCCCATGGCCCACTGCCACTGCAGGCCTGTTCCACCTATTCTTCCACCCATAACATCATCCCGATATCGCAAAAGCAGATCTCTTCTTCCGTGGATCTTCCAACGGCCTCCCGCCCGCGCAGACACCCCTGCCGGGCCCCTGGCCGCTCAGGCACCGGCCGGCGGCCCCCGGAGAGGGGGGCCTGTTCAGGCCCGGCCGCGGGCAGCGGCTCCCCCGCCCTGGTATTCGGCGAGAAAGGCATAGGCCACGCTGCAGGTCAGGCCAAGGATCAGGCCGATAAAAAGATTGAGCCGTTTCACAGGCCGGGCCGGCTTCACCGGCACCATGGGCTGCTCGACCACCACCACGTTGACCATCTTCTGCTGATCCATGGCGTCTTCGACACGGGTGTTGTCGAGCTTGTCCTGAAAGGTCTTGTAATTCCGTTCGCTGCTGTCCACCTGGCGCTGCAGGTCCCTGAGGGTTATCTCAGCACTGTCCAGCTTCTGCAGCCTCTGCCGCAGCTCCTGCAACTGGTGTTCCATGGCCTGGTTGCCCGCCCTGGCAGCGGCATACTCGGTCCGGGCGGCCAGCAGGTCGCGCTCCATCTGCTGGTAGACCGTGCTCCTGCCGACCCGCGTGGTCCGGCGCTGGTTTCCGGCCTGGGTGGCAAGAAAGTTATTGACCAGCTGGATCTCCTTGCGCACGGCCTTGACCCTGCGATCATTTTCCGTATACTTTTCAAGCAGTTTCTGCTCTTCCAGCTGCAGATTGAGCAGGGTCTGCATGGCGCCGCCCTCTTTCTTCAACCGCCCCTCCTCGCTGTAGAGGCTGACATCCTGGGGCAGCGACCGCAGCGTCCCCTCCAGGGAGGCCACCTTTTCCTGCAGGGAATTTTCGCGGTTCTTTTCCGTCAGCAAACGGGTCTGCAGGTCGACGTACTGCCTGAGCAGCAGGGCCTTCTGGTCCTTGGCCGCGTAGATGCCGTTCTCCTGTTTGAACTGCTCCAGCTTCTTTTCGGCATCAAGCAGGCGCGTGCGCGAGGAGGCCACCTGTTTCTCGAGAAAGGCGGCGCGCGGATTCCTGAAGATCTGCAGGTGACGCTCCTTGAACAGTTCCACCAGCTGACGCAGGGCGCGGGCGGCGAGCTGCGGATCCGGGTGAAGGAAGCTCAGGCTGATGACGCTTGATTTCTTGACATGGCTGACGTCGAGCTTCTTGGCAAACCTGTCCGTGGCCATGGTCAGGAGGGTATCCCGGGGCCGGGATTTTTCAGCCAGCTTCGGATAGAGCTTTGCCAGGCCGACCTTCTGGATGACCTGGCGGATGAGTTCCTTGCTCTTCAGGATCTCGATCTCGGTGTTGATGATCTCGTCCGGCCGGTACCAGCGCATGGGCTGCACCTCTCCGGACTCCAGGCCATTGACCGGCCGGTAGACATATTCCCTGCCGTAACGGACCATCACGCTCGAGTCGACCTCGTAGACCGGGGTCTGGACAAAGGTGTAGACCGCCACGGCCCCGGCAACCAGCAGGAAGACGAGGATCGCCCCTGTCCTGTGCCGTGCGATGATCTGCAGGAAGGCCTGGAGGCTGCTCTCCTCCGGCGGTCGTTGGTTGCCGCGTTCTGCTGTTGCGCTCTGTAAGGTATCCATGAAAAGGAAGGGGCAGGAGAATGCAGACCGGTCCGGGTCGCAGCCGCGCCCGGGCCGGCGCAGTTTATTCAGCTGTCATCCCAAGACCGGCCGTGACCGGCCCTGCCAATAACAATCATGTAATCAACATCCTGATGGATAGCTATATACATCACCCGGAGAGTTCTTCACAAGTCCTTATTGCTTTCATCATGTTTTTTTGTTTTTTGCCGGTACCGGACGGCCGCAGACCTGCCTGCCGGTCTGTGGCCGCGGCCGGCAGGCCCGGGCGCCGGGTCCCACCATTTTGATTGACCTTCCTCCCGGCACGTAGTACCTAAATCCTGCAATTGGCAATTTTGCCGGAGATGCGAGGCATCAAGGGCGCAGACGTATAAGAATACTTCAAGCCCTTGAT
>WFUT01000039.1 GCA_015484845.1 Desulfobulbaceae bacterium | reverse complement strand
CCAACGATCTCTATGGACTTCTGGTTGGTGGAGAGGCTGGTTTTGCCTGCGTTCAGTGCTGTGAGAAGACCACCCATCTGTACCCTGTCCCTGGTGTCCGTGGTTGCCGGTGGGGGCCGTCGGCGGGGCGACGGCCGGCTGCTGTCATGCCACCGGAAGAAATTCCATTGTCCTGTATTTCTTATCGGCCTGTCGGAGACGGGACTTTATCCGAAAATGGCGCAGAGCGCCTGGAGAGGTGTTGCACCGCTGAGCGGTACAACAAGGGCAACCACCCTTTGGGCTCTCCCCACCCTCCGGGCAATCACCTCAACCTCCGGGCACCACCTCAACCTCCAGGCACCACCTCGACCTCGTGACACCGCTCTGCGGTGTCACGTAGTGGCTCCTGTCCATTTTTTGTGCCTGTGGGCGGGATGGGGGATGGCGAGATGGTGCGTATCTCCCTTTTTATCGACGGTTCTGCCGGGAATCCCGGGCTAAGAAGAGGCTTCTTCCGGCAACAGGGGCAAGAGGGATGGGGATGCCCGGCGGCGAAGGAAGGGGAAATCGCGCCTTGGCGGCCGTGGGCCGCGGGCGGCAGGCGCGGTGCCGGCGTGGACTTTTCGGCCGGAAAGAAATGGGGGCCGGCGAGGAGGTGCGGAGCGGGATGGCGTGGTGGAGAGATCAGATCCTGCCGGAGAGCAGCCTGCCATTGACCGTGTGGCTCATGGTCATGCCGGTCTGGCCATAGGTGGTGGGCACACTCCTCTTGCCGAAGAATTCCATGGTCTCCTGGATCCAGTTCAGGGTGGCCTTGTACAGGTAGGCGTTGCGGAGATTTTCCCGCTTGATCTCTTCCGCGTACCTGCGATCCTCGGGATGGATGGTCTCCACCCGGTTCAGGGCCTGCAGCAGGGCTTCCTTGCGCTTGGTGTCCTCGGCCATGGCCCGGATATCCAGCTCCCTGGCATGCTGTCGCTCCTGGAGCAGGAGATCACGCAGTTCGATCATCAGTTCACGGACATCATCCCGTGTCATTGCCCTATCCTTCCTCGACAAGAAATTTCAGTAGGCTGGAGGCGACCTTGTTCAGGTCTGGCTCGTAGGAACCGTTGGCGACCTGTTCTTTCAGGGCCTGGACCCGCGCCGCCCGTTCCGCCTGGTCGGTCTGGCTTGCCGCCTGCATCTGGTTCGCACCATGGAGGGCCGAAGAGAAACTCGCGCCCTCGGCGCCGCCGGCCTTGTCTGTCTTTTGGGTATTGCCGGTCTTGCCTGTCTTGCCGACACCGCCGACCTGGCCAAAACCGCGGATACCTAAAAATTCAACTGTCATGACGATCACCTCTGCTTACGCCCGGCCTATGCCGCGGCCTTTGCTTCCGAGACCCACTGGTCCAGTTTGTCCATCACCGCATCATAGGTCTCCCGGGAGATGTCCGGAAGCCGGCCGCCAAAGGCCTTCCTTGCCTCGTCGAATCCCCGGCTGATTCCCTCCCGGATGGCGTCGATCCTGGACGGATCCCCGCCCGCGGTGGCCTTGGCAAACTCGACGATCCTGTCCGATGTCTTTTCTACACCAAAATATCCGTCCTCGGCAACAAGTTCCCGTGCCGTGCCAGGTGTGAGAGCGGCCAGGTCGACCGTCGCGTCACCGGTATCCACCGTGGTGGCGATGCCCTGTTCCTTGAGCAGGTTGGTGACCAGGTCCTGCAGCTTTCTGTACCCCGCCTCCTCGTCCATCTCGATCGGCAGGACGCCGGAGTAGGTGAGGGCGAAGCTGGTCTCCCGCCGGATCGTGATCCTGTCCACGACCGTGGCACTGCCGCCTTCGCCGTTCTCCACCTCCTGGCCAGCCGTTATTTCCAGGCTGAAGGCCTGGTGGAAGTTGAGGGTACTGTAAGCCTGATGACCGGAGCTGATACTATCTAACATGTTCCTGCCTCCCTGCAGTGGTCCGCGGGCATCCGTGCCTCGACGCAACCAGGATACTTTTCCTGTTATCTTTTTATCGGCAGCAGAACCGGGAATCTTTACCGTCACATTATGTTTTTTTAAAAAAAACAAAAAAGGCGGATCCGCGATGTAAATATCGATGAAGCTGGCAACATCTTGATTTTATATGGAATATATTGCATGAGAAAATGGGAGGAGGCCGTGGATTGTTTTTTTTGGGATATCTGCCTGTACAATTTTGTCACCCTCTCATACAATATCTTCGTTGGCCAAGAAAAGATTTTTTTAACTCGGTTAGCCTGCGATGTAGTCTTTTTTCTGACTGCAATGAATTGTTGTAACTAAAGGAAATAAAATGAAAAACATGAAACTTTCCTATAAATTGGGTATCGCTTTTTCCTTGATTGTTGCCGTAATGGTTGTTCTCGCTATTTCCAATGGTACCTCCATCTTGAGGATGATCGGCAACGCACAGGATCAAAAGAATACATTTATCCCGGCGGTGTCCGGTTCAAAGGAGCTTGCCACTGATTTTGCCAGGGCACGGACCAGATTCCTGTTATATGGCGCCGAGCGGAAGATGGAGTACATGCGGGAAGGACGGAACCGCCTGAAGGAGGTGAAAGATGACCTCGACAATCTGAGACAACTGGTCGGCCGCTATCCTGAACTCAAGGAGCAGCGCGATAATGTGGCGCAAATGGCGCAGCTGCTGGCAGGATATGAACAGGACTACCGCAGGCTGCATGAACAGCATGACAAGTCACTCCTGCTTCGGGCCGAGAAGACCGGGGACAAGATCATTGCTCTGAGCAATGCCATGTCTGCAAAGGCCACAAAGCGGCTCGAACAGACCGCAGTTGAGAATGTCCGGGTCGCCCGTTCGGCACGGACCGCCCTTGTGGTCGGTGCCATGATCGGCGTCTTTCTGAGCGCAGTCCTGAGCTTTCTGCTGACCTCTGCTGTGAAAAATCCCATTATCCGCTGTGCGACCTTTGCCGACAACCTGGCCACCGGAGACTTTACCAGGAAGATCGGCCTGGACCAGAAGGACGAGGCGGGCCAGCTCGCTGCCTCCATGGACCGGATTGTCGATAACGTCGGCGGCATGATCGGTAATATCACCACGGGGATCGAGACGCTGGCCTCCTCGGCAACCGAGTTGTCCGCCATCTCTGAGCAGGTAGCCTCCGGCGCGGAGCAAACCACGGCAAGGGCCGAGACCGTGGCCACCGCTGCCGAGGAAATGAGCGCCAACATGAACACGGTAGCTGCTGCCACCGAGGAGGCTGTCACCAATGTCAGTATCGTTGCCACGGCCACGGACGAGCTGACGGGAGCCATCAACGAGATTGCCAAGAATACGGCCAAGGCCAGCAAGATAACCACCACGGCCGTGGCTGATGTGGAGGATGCCTCGGACAAGGTTGGTGAGCTGGGGATCGCGGCCACCGAGGTGGGCAAGGTGACCGAGACGATTACGGAGATCTCGGATCAGACCAACCTGCTGGCGCTCAATGCGACCATCGAGGCGGCGCGTGCCGGCGAGGCGGGCAAGGGATTTGCCGTGGTGGCCAACGAGATCAAGGAACTGGCCAAGCAGACCGCGGAGGCCACCGGGGAAATCCGGACCAGGATCAACGGTATCCAGGAGTCAACCCGGGGCACGGTGGATCAGATAAGCCGCATCTCCTCGGTGATCAACGAGATCAACGCCATCGTCTCCACCATTGCCGCTGCGGTGGAGGAACAGACAGCGACCACACAGGAGATCTCCGCCAATATGAACCAGGCAACCGTGGGACTGCAGGAGGTCACGGAGAACGTGGCCCAGAGTTCAAGTGTTTCCGGTGAGATCGCCCGCGATATCCTGGAAGTCAATGGCGCTGCCCACGAGATGGCAGAGGCCAGTGGCCAGGTGCGGCAGAGTGTTCAAGATCTTTCTCAACTGGCAGAGGAGTTGCGTGCAATCAGTTTGAAGTTCAGGGTCTGATATCCCCTTTGCCGCGACCTGTCCCCTGCTCGGCCGGTTTTCCCCCTGTTTGCCGGTCGTCAGGGGGCAGGTACTTCTCCATCTGCCTGTACATCTGGTCGGCCAGGCCCAGGCCCTGCTGCCTGGAGATCTCGGAGGCCACCTGCGCGTCGAGCATGTCGCGGTAGATCTCGTGGGCCGTGTCCCGTTCGAACAGGCCGCCGTCCGGGATGCTCTTGCGCATGGCCTTGAACATGGACTGGGTGAAGATGGCCTCGAAGTCCTGGCAGGAACGTTTCAGGGCGCGGGCCGCCCGGGCCCGTTTGCTGTCCGTGGCCGCGTTCACCTGCTCCGTGGCGGCGCTGGGGTCGATGGCGAGGTGCATGCTTGTTCCTCCAGGGGTTTGGTCTGATGATGGTCTCTTGCCTGCCGGCCGGAGAGGGTCTGCCGGCTACAGGATGATCAGTTCGCCCTGCAGGGCGCCGGCCGCCTTGATGGCCTGGAAGATGGCGATCAGGTCACGCGGCGTGGCGCCGATGGCATTGAGGGCCTTGGCGA
Organism: Desulfobulbaceae bacterium; assembly: GCA_015484845.1. Lineage (GTDB taxonomy): Bacteria > Desulfobacterota > Desulfobulbia > Desulfobulbales > Desulfobulbaceae > DRKI01. The sequence goes on along the minus strand of WFUT01000039.1, from coordinate 34,455 downwards.
TCTCGTTGATGCTGACCCCCATGTCCAGGACCACCAGGTTGCCTTCGTCCTCCACCGCCTCGACCGTTGTCTGCGGCGCGGTCACGGTCTGGCCCGCTGCCAGGGGGTTGGGCTGCGAGATCACGGTGGATTCGGAGATGATCAGGTTCAGGTTGCCGTGCGAGACCGCCACCTTGGAGATCCGCACGTCCTTGCCCATGACGATGGTCCCGGTCCGCTCGTTGACCACGATCCGGGCCGGGACGTCAACCTGGACGTCGATGTTTTCCAGGTCCGAGATAAAGGTGACCAGGTCGTTTTTGTAATCCTGGGGCATCAGGACCTTTACCGAGCCGGAGTCGATGGAGTGGGCGGTATTGGGACCGAAGCGGCGGTTGATGGCCTCGGCCATGTGGGCCGCGGTGGTGAAGTCGGTGTTCCGCAGCTGGTAGAGCAGGTCGCCGCTGGGCGGCAGGTGATAGCCGACACTGCGCTCCACCAGGGCGCCGTCGGCGATGCGGCCGGCGGTGGGGAAGTTCTTCTGCACCTTGGCCGCCTTGCCGCCAAAGGCGATGGCGCCCACGGCCAGGGGACCCTGGGCCACGGCATAGGTCTTGCCGTCCGCCCCCTTGAGCGGGGTCATCAGCAGGGTGCCGCCGGACAGGCTGGTGGCGTCGCCCATGGAGGAGACCATGACATCGATCTTGGATCCGGGCCGGGCAAAGGGCGGCAACTCCGCTGTCACCATGACCGCGGCCACGTTGTCGGTCTTCATCCGCCGGAAGACGTCGGGCGTGATGGACAGGCCGAGCCGCTTGATCATGTTGATCATGGCCTGCTTGGTGAAGACCGCCTTCTTGATGTCGTCGCCGGTCCCGTTGAGACCGATGACCAGGCCATAGCCCAGCAGCTGGTTGTAGCGCACGCCCTCCAGGTCGGCGATGTCCTTGATCCGGGCGGCCCGCGCGACCCCGGCGGAGAAGAGGAGCGCGGCTGCCAGCAGGATGGCGAGGATGGTGTGTTGCCTGTTGTTCATCGAATCAGCGTGATGCATGGAGTTCTGGATCAGAAGGGCCAGACGTTGTCGAGAATCCGCATCAGCCAGCCCGGTTTCTGGTTGTCGGAGATGGCTCCCTTGCCGGTATAGGCGATCTGGGCGTTGAGGATATTGCCCGAGTCGACGGTGTTGTCGGCTGTCACGTCATGGGCCCGGACGATACCGGTCAGGTAGATGATCTGGTTCTCGTTATTGACAATGACCGACTTGCCGCCGCGGATCTTCATGTTGCCGTTGGGATAGACCTTGATCACCTGGGTGGTCAGGGTGGCGACCAGGTCCTCCTTGCGGGTGATCTTGCCGCTGCCCTTGAACTTGTTGGTGAAATCGGCCTTGACCAGCTCGGACATGTTCAGGCGGGGATTGTTCTCCTGCAGGACCTTTTCGTAGCCGAACAGGGTGGGGATACCGGCGGTCATGCTGGAATCCCGGCCCGTTTCGGTGGAGGCCTCCTTGGTGGCGCTGGCCTTCTCCTTGATGATGACGGTGACGATGTCGCCCACGTGGTGGGCCTTGAGATCGGCCAGCCAGTTACCCTGGTCGCCGGTCCAGATGGTCCCCGGCGACTGGGGAACAGGCTCCTTGACCATGGCCGGTTCAAGGGGTTCGGGCACCTTGACGACCTCGGGCTGCTTCCGGGCGCAGCCGGCCAGGAGCAGGAAAAGCAGGGGCAGGAGAATCCATCGTCGGTTCATGGCTAAAACTCCACTGAGACAATCCCCGGGGCATCCACCCGGCAGTAGACATACTTGCTGGAACTGATGTTCTTCACCCGGATCATATCGCCGGTCCGGCCGTCCCGGGCGGCGATGCCGGTGGTCGAGATACGCATGGGTCCCTTGATGGCAAAGATCTTCACCACGTCGCCCTTGTGGATCACCGGCGGCTGTTCCAGGTAGCGCTGTTCAATGGCCCTGCCCGAGTGGATACTCCGCCTGACCTGCATGCCGACCACCTTGTTCAGCGCCTGCACCGGCTCTTGCAGGCCGGTGATGTCGCGCCGGGCCATGGTGACCTGGTCGGGCTGGATGATGGTCCCCTTTTTCAGGTTGGCGGTGGCCGTGACCACCGGGGCCAGGGCCTGCAGGTGACCGCGCACCGTGCAGTTCCTGACGGTCCTGCCGTCCACCCGGAAGACGACCGAGAAGCTGGAGCTGCCCAGGATCTCCGGCCGCGACGGGGTGACGGTCCAGCTCAGGCTGCCCGTGGGCAGGACGATCTCCGACGGCGCCTGGATGGAGGTGAAGCGGTAGTCGGCTTTGGGCAGCCGGTCCCTGTTGTCGGCGATAAAACCGGTGATGATCTGCCGGAGCCGGTCCCGGTCGATGCGGGTGCCCTTGCGATGCACCGAGATCCTCTCCGAACCCCTCCATATGACGCCCCTGGCCGCCTCGGCGTTGCGCAGCTGCGCAATAATGGAGACCGCCTGCAGCTCCCTGTCCGTGCCGGGCGCGGGCGCCAGGGCAACCTCGATCCGGGCCAGCCGCTCGGCCTGCAGCCCGGCGGGCGATATATCGGCAATGTCGGCCAGGGTGACGCTGCGGCCGGAGACCGTTGCCCGGTCATGGAAGACGACCTCCGTGGCCGCGGCGGCCAGGGGTGCCAGCAGGAAGGCGGCAATGAGCAGGAAGAGCGGGACGGGGTGTTTCATTGTCTGACTACACCATGTTGGTGGTGGTCCGCATCATCTCGTCCGAGGTGGAGACCACCTTGGAATTGATCTCAAAGGCACGCTGGGTGGTGATCATGTTGGACATCTCCTCCACCATGTTGACATTGGAGTTCTCCAGGTACTTCTGGAGCAGGGTGCCGTAGCCGTCGGAACCCGGTGTGCCGATGGTGGGAGTGCCGGAGGCCTCGGTCTCCCGGTAGAGGTTGCGGCCGATGGACAGCAGGCCGGAGTTGTTGACAAAGGTGACCAGGTCAAAGGTGCCCAGTTCGGTGGACTCGGTGTCGTCGCCCAGGATGGCGCTGACCACGCCGGTCTCGGAGATCGTTATCTGGCGCGCGTTTTCCGGGATGGTGATCTCGGGGATGATGGGATAGCCGTCCGAGGTGGTCACCCGGCCGTCGCCGTCGCGCTTGAAGGCCCCGGCCCTGGTATAGGCGAGATTGCCGTCCGGCAGCTCGACCTGGAAGAAACCGTCGCCCTCGATGGCCACGTCCAGGTCGTTTCCCGTCTGCACGATGTCGCCCTCGGTGAAGATCTTGGTGACCGCGCCCGGCCGGACACCCAGCCCGACCTGGATGCCGGTGGGCGACCTGGTGTCGGAGGATGTCGGGCTGCCCGGCACCTTGATCACCTGGTAGATGAGATCCTGGAAATCGGCCCGGCTCTTCTTGAACCCGGTGGTGGAGACGTTGGCCAGGTTGTTGGCGATGACGTCCAGGTTCAGGTTCTGGGCGCTCATGCCGGTTGTTGAAGTCCACAGTGATCGCATCTGCCTTTCCTCGTCTGAAGTGTTGATCGATGTGCCGCCGGGATCAGCCGACGGTACCGAGTTCGTTCTGCCGTTCGCTCAGGGTGGAGTAGCTCTTGAGTACCTTGTGCAGGGCCTCGAACTTGCGCTGGGTGTCGATCATCCGGACCATCTCCTCCATCATGTTGACATTGGAGGTCTCCAGGCTGCCCTGGACGATCCGTGCCGATTCGGCGACCTGGTCCGTGGCCCCGGCTTCCAGGGTAAAGAGGCTGTTGCCGACCTTTTTCAGCTTGCTGGTGTCGCTGACCGTAAAGACCTGCAGGCGGGCGCCGGCGGCCACCCCGTTGATGGCGATGTTGCCCTGTTCATCGATGGATATGGCCCTGCCCTGGGTGGCGGGCAGCTGGATGGTCTGGCCGGAGTCGCCGAGAACCGGGTAGCCGGCCGTTGTCTTCAGGATGCCGTCCTGGTCCAGGGCAAGGCTGCCCTGGCGGGTATAGAAGATCTTGCCCTGGCTGCGGATCTTGAAAAAGCCCTGGCCATCAATGGCCACGTCCAGGGGACGGCCGGTGTGGCGCAGGCCGCCCTGGCTGAAGTCGGTCCCGATCCGGCGGATGCGGTTGTAGTTGATTCCCCTGGTCTGCCGGATCTGCCTGCTGCCGCGCAGCATGGACTCGAAGCTGATCCGGTCCCTCTTGAAGCCGGTGGTGGAGACGTTGGCCAGGTTGTTGGCGATATTGGCCATGGCCTGTTCCCTGGCCACGGCGCCGCTGAGCGCGCTGTACTTTCCCGAAACCATGCGGTCTGCTCCTTGTTTCCGTGATCATCGGCCTCCGGCGGGGGCCCTAGTCTTACTTCGGCAGCCGGGCGGTTTTTCTTTACCGATTTTCAGCTGTTCCAGCCCGCCATGTTGCTCAGGGTCACCAGTTGCCCGGCCTCGGTGGTGGAGATGCCCAGGATGGCCGCGATCTCCTCGGCCGACATGCCCCTGGCCGCCATCTTGGTCAGGATCCTGTATTTCTCCGGCGCGTCCCCGGCCATGCTCCGCCGGGCAAGCTGCTCCGGTTTCCCGGGCCGGGCGCCCCCGCGGGCCCGGGTAAGGGACTCCTGCAGGGAGGCGTCAAAGGAGACGGTCGATTCCTCGAGCACGGCCTTGATCTTGTCCTGCAGCATCCTGATCTTCTCGGATTCTTTCCTGGAGGCCCGCCGCCGGAGAAAGGACCGGGTCAGCATCCCGGCCAGGAGGAGGAACAGAAAGGGAAGGCTCCAGGAGAAAAGAGTTGTCGCTGTCATGGCTTTTCCTGTCGCGGTTGAGGTTGTTGACAAAGGCATTCCGGCCGGCTTGCCGGGATGCCGCTATTCTTCCGTCCAGAGGTCGGCGTTGAGCATCTTGACCCGGAGCTTGACCAGGGCCTGGCTGTGGAGCTGGGAGACCCGGCCCTCGGAGACGCCGATGACCTCGGCGATCTCTTTCTGGGTCAGTTCCTCGTAGTAGTAGAGGGAGATGACCAGCCGTTCCTTTTCCGAGAGTTCTTCCAGGATATCGGCGATGATGGCGGTGATCTCCTGGTTCTCGATCATCTCCAGCGGCGTCGGGCCACCGCCCGCATCCTCCAGGTTGTCGAGAAAATTCCGGCCCTCCTCGGTGTGGTCCAGGGCCTCGTGCAGGCTGACGCAGCCCAGGTGGCTGACCTTGCCCAGCAGGTCGTGGTACTCGTCCAGGGTGAGGTCCATGGCCTCGGCCATCTCCTCCTCTTCCGGGGAGCGGCCCAGCTTCCGTTCCAGGCGGAGCATGGTCTGGGAGAGACGGTTCTGCTTCTCCCGCAGCGAACGGGAGAACCAGTCCAGCTTGCGCATCTCGTCCAGGATGGCGCCGCGGATGCGGTACTCGGCAAAGGTGTTGAACTTGACCCCCTTGTCGGGATCGAACTTGTTGGCCGCGTCGATCAGTCCCACCATGGCGGCGCTGGTCATGTCGTCCCTGTTCATGAAGGACGGCACCTGGGGCACCATGCGCTGCACCACCAGCTCGACCAGGGGCATGTGGTCCCTGATCAGCTGGGAACGGTCATCGAGTGGTGGTACTGGTGGATACATCGTCTGCTGACAGTTCGTTTAGTGAATGGTGATGGCGGCCCGGTCCGCCGGAACAGGGCAATGGCGCCCGCCCGCGGCCCGTCACCTGGCGCCGATATCCAGCAGCCGTTTCCAGAAGAACTGGATCGAGCCCTTGGGTTCCACGTGTTCCGGCTCCCGGACGATGGTCCGGGCCAGGGCGGCAAAGGCGCTGCTGGTCCTGGAGTCCGGGTAGAGCTGGACCATGACCTTCTGCTTGCGGATGGCCTCCACCATCAGCTTGTCGCGGGGAATGGAGCCCATGTAGTCGATGGAGATGTCCAGGTAGCGGTTGGCCACCATGGTCAGTTTCCGGTACACGTCCAGGGCCTCTTCCTCGTTCCTGATGAAGTTGACAATGAGGTTGAAGTGTTTCTCGTGGTACTGGTTGGACAGGAGCTTCATCAGGGCATAGGCGTCGGTGATGGCCGTGGGCTCGGGCGTGGTCACCACCAGGATCTCCTGGGCCGCGGTGTTGAAGTAGGTCACGTTCTCCGAGATGCCGGCCTCGGTGTCGATGAGGACAAAGTCAAAATCGTTGTGCATGGCGTCCAGGGCCTCCAGCAGCCGCATCTTCTGCTGCGAGTCCAGCCGGGTGAACCGCTGCACCCCGGAACCGGCCGGCAGGATCCTGATCCCCTCGGGCCCCTCGATGAGGATGGAGGAGAGATCGTGGTCGCCGGCAAAGAAGTGGTTCAGGTTGTAGCCCGGCGCCAGGCCGAAGACGACATCGATGTTGGCCAGGCCCAGGTCGGCGTCCAGGATCAGGACCCGCTTGCCCATCCGGGCGAGCAGGACCGCGGTGTTGGCCACGACCGCGGTCTTGCCGACCCCGCCCTTGCCCGAGGTGACCGAAAAGACCCTGGTGGCGTGCTGGCGGGCAGGCGCCCCGGTGCCAGGGTCGTGGTTCATTGCCCGCAGGGTTGTTGCCTGGTCGGGGCGGAGAGCTTGATCAACCATTGCTTCCAGTCCTGTGGTCGTTCATGATAAGGCCTGCCAGGGTTTCCGGCTCCGGCACGATGATGTCCTCCGGCACCCGCTGCCCGTTGGTGACAAGGGAGATCGGCGTCCTGTTGGCGCAGTGGACGTTGAGGAGCACGCCCAGCTGCCCGCACTCGTCGATCTTGCTGAAGATGCACCTGCTGATCTCCAGGTGGCCGAACCGCCTGATGGTGTCCAGCAGTTCCGATTCCCTGGTGGTGGCCGAGAGCAGGAGGTGGGTCTCGATGCCCAGCGATGGCTCGAGAAACGGGACCATGTCCTGCAGCTCGTGCTCGTTTCTCGGGCTGCGGCCGGCGGTGTCGATGAGGATCAGCTCGCAGTCCCGGTGCTTGCGCAGGGCCTCCCTGAGCTGGGACGGCCTGATGACCACCTCCACCGGCAGCCGCATGATCTCGCCGTAGACCTTGAGCTGCTCCACGGCGGCGATGCGGTAGGTGTCGATGGTGACCAGGGCGACCCTGCCGCCAAACCGGTGCAGGTAGTTGGCCGCGATCTTGGCGATGGTGGTGGTCTTGCCGGCGCCGGTGGGCCCGACCAGGGCGATGCGCCGCTGCCGGCCCTGCCGCCTGCTGAGCAGGTCGCTGTCCACGTGCAGAAGGGAGGCGATCTGCCGGCTGAGCAGGGCCGCCAGGCGGCCAGGCGCCAGGCTGCCCGGGTCTCCTGTCTCCTGCCGGGCGGCCCGGACTACCAGGGCCGCGGTCTGTTCGTCCAGGCCGCGGGCCCGGAGCAGGCGCAGGGCCGGATCGTAGCCACCCCCCCGGGCGGGTCCGGCCGGGGTGCTGACACCGGCCGGCGGCGGCTGTTCCATGCCGGCCAGGCGGCTGCTCAGGCTCTGGACCAGGCTGCGCAGCTCGGTGATCTCGTCCCTGATGTCCTCGCCCTCCCTGCCGGCCGGGGGGCGTTCCGGCTCCGTATGTTCCGGCTGGTTCCATATCTGTTCATAGGTCAGATCGTCATCGCCTACGGCCGCGAACCGGGACGGCTGCGGTGACGCTGCCGGCCGGCGCGGCTCCTGCCGGACCGGCGCGGGCCGCGCCGGCCCAGGGCGGGCCGGCGTGGGCCGCTCGTCCCAGGTGGTGTCGACGGCGGCGGTGATCTCCATGATCGGCCGGCCCATCATCCCCAGCCTGCCGCGGCGCACGGTCCGCGTCGACAGGATCAGGGCGTCCGGGCCCAGGGCCTCCTTGACCATCTTCAGGCCGCTGGCCATGTCGTCGGCTTCAAAGACTTTAACCTGCATCAATGGTTACCGTTCCGAGGGATTTGATCTTCATGTTGGAGGCTATCTCGTTGTGGGAGAGCACGGCCAGGCTCGGGAAGTAGCGCTCGGTCAGGCGGCGGACGTGCGGCCTGATCTGCGGTACCACCAGCAGGACCGGCTGCTGGCCGCCGGGAAAGGACGAGAGCAGGGTGGAGAGGCTGTCCAGGATCTTCTGGGCCACCTGCGGGTCCAGGGCCAGGTAGCTGCCATGCTCGCGGTGCTGGATGGAGTTCTGGATGATCTCCTCCACCCTGGGGTCCATGGTGATCACCGGGATGGTGCCGTCGGGCTGGGCGTGGGCCTGGGAGATGCTGCGGGACAGGGCATGGCGGACATACTCGGTCAGGACGTCGGTGTCCTGGGTCATGGGCGCGTAATCGGCCATGGTCTCCAGGATGGTGCGCAGGTCCCGGATGGAGACCCCCTCGCGGAGCAGGTTCTGCAGGACCCGCATGATGGTGCCCAGGTTGAGGATGTTGGGCACCAGCTCCTCCACCAGCTTGGGATAGGTCTTGGCCAGGTTGTCCAGCAGGTTCTGGGTCTCCTGGCGGCCGAGCAGCTCGTGGGCGTGCTGCTTGATGACCTCGCTGATATGGGTCGCCATGACCGTGGTGCAGTCGACCACGGTGTAGCCGGCGATCTGGGCCTGTTCGCGCTTGTCCTCGGTGATCCAGATGGCGGGCAGGCCGAAGGCGGGCTCGCGGGTGGGAATGCCCTGGATGGTCTCGGTCACCGTGCCCGGATCCATGGCCATGTAGTAGCCGGGCATGATCTCGGCGGTGGCGATCTGGACGCCCTTGAGACTGATGACGTACTGGTTGGGGCTGAGCTGCAGGTTGTCCTTGATGTGGATCGGCGGCACGATGAAGCCCGAGCTCAGGGCGAACTGCTTGCGGATGGACTGGATCCGGGCCAGCAGCTCGCCGTCCTGGGCCGCGTCGACAAAGGGGATCAGGCCGTATCCCACCTCCAGCTCGACCAGGTCCACGGTGAGCATCTGTTCGTAATCCTCCTCTGCCTTGACCGCGGGCTCGGGCCGTTCGATCCTGGCCTCGGCCGCGGCCTTCCGCTCCGCCTTGTCAAGCCGGTAGGCGGCAAAGGCGAGCGCCGAGGAGATGATGAGAAAGGGGATCACCGGCAGGCCCGGGATGAGGGCGAAGAGCAGCAGGATACCGGCCACCACCCACAGGGCCTTGGTGTAGCGGACAAACTGCTTGAGCAGTTCGTCGCCAAAGTTCTCCCGGCCCGAGGAGCGGGTCACCAGCATGCCGGCGGCCGTGGAGATGATCAGGGCCGGGACCTGGCCCACCAGGCCGTCGCCAATGGTGAGGATCGTGTAGTTCTGGGCCGCCTCGGCCATGGGCATGCCCTTCTGGAGCACGCCGATGACAAAGCCGGCGCCGATGTTGATCAGGGTGATGATGATGCCGGCGATGGCATCGCCGCGCACGAACTTGGAGGCACCGTCCATGGCGCCGTGGAAGTTGGCCTCGGCCGATATCTCCTCCCGGCGGCGGCGGGCCTCTGCCTCGTCGATGAGGCCGGCATTGAGGTCGGCGTCAATGGCCATCTGCTTGCCCGGCATGGCGTCCAGGGTGAAGCGGGCCGCCACCTCGGCGATGCGGCCGGCGCCCTTGGTGATAACGATGAAGTTGATGATCACCAGGATCACGAAGATGACCAGGCCGACCACGTAGGAGCCGCCGACCACGAACTGGCCAAAGGCCATGATCACCGAGCCGGCGGCCCGCGGCCCCTCGTTGCCGTGCAGGAGGATGAGGCGGGTGGAGGCCACGTTGAGCGAGAGCCTGAACAGGGTGGTGGCCAGGAGCAGGGAGGGAAAGATGGAGAACTCCACCGCCTTGTCCGTGTACAGGCTGATGATCAGGATCAGGATGGCCAGGGTGATGTTCATGGACAGGCAGAGATCCAGCACCATGGGCGGCAGCGGGATGATCATCAGCATCAGGATGCCGATCAGTCCCAGCGAGGCCCAGATATCACTGCGGTGGAGCAGATCCCGGATCCGGATCTGGCCAAGGAAGCTCTGCTGCTCTGCCTGTTCCATCTACTTTTTTTGTTGAATCTCGCCTTATTGCTGTTCGCCGCGGTCCGCCTGCCGGGCCTGCGTCTCCGGGGTTCCCCTGAGCGAGTAGACATAGGCCAGGATCTCGGCCACGGCCTTGAACAGCTCCTCGGGAATCGATTGTCCGATCTCCACCTTGGAATGCAATAATCTTGCCACTGGCGGGTTCTCGACCAGGGGGACACCGTGCTCCCGGGCCAGCTCCCGGATCCTGCCGGCCACCAGGTCACGGCCCTTGGCCAGGACTATCGGGGCATCCATGGTCTGGTTGTCATACTTGAGGGCCACGGCGATGCGGGTGGGGTTCGTGATCACCACGTCGGCGCCGGGGACCGCGGCCATCATCCGCTGCTTGGCCATCTGCTGCTGGATGGAACGGATTTTTGACTTGATGTGCGGGTCACCCTCGGTGTCTTTCATCTCCTCTTTCTGTTCCTGCTTGGTCATCTTCATCTTTTCCTCCATCTCCCAGCGGACAAAGCCGTAGTCCAGGATGGCCAGGAAGATCATGACCGCGCAGACCTTGGCCATCACCAGGGTGGTGGTGTGGCCGAGGAAGGAAATGGTCTGGCCCACGGCCATGTCACCGAGCAGCAGGGCCCTGTTAAACTCGCCGGCCACGGTCTCGTAGGAGACCCAGGCGATGAGCAGCACCTTGAGGATGGACTTGACCACCTCCACCAGGGAGCGCTTGGAAAAGAAGCGCCCCATGCCCTTGATGGGATCGAGCTTGGCCAGGTCCGGCACCAGGGGCTGGGTGGTGAAGAGCCAGCCGATCTGCATCACCGTGGACAGGAACCCGACCACCATGGCGACCAGGAAGAGCGGCCCCATGAGGATGCCCAGCTCGCGGAAGAGGTAGAAGGTGAACTGCATGAATATGGCGGGGGTCAGGGGACGGTCGCCGCTGTGGCCCCATACCGAGGTGACGAGCATGGTCATCTCGCGCCAGAAAAAGGGGGCATAGAAGATCCAGAACAGGAGCAGGATGGTGAACATGGCCGCGGTCTGCACCTCCCTGCTCTGGGCGACCTGGCCCTTTTTCCTGAAGTCTTCCCTTCGTTTCGCCGAAGGCGCTTCAGTACGTTCGCCGGTGGGGGTCTCTTCAGCCATGGCAGCAGCGGTTCAGGGGATGGTGGCGGGTTCCGGTCCGCCCGGGTTGCAGGAGCCCGGTTGCGCGTTTTTCGCGGGCCTCGTGGGACGTCATGCAAGCTGCAGGCCGGAACATCCGACCGGCAGGACCGGCAGCTGTCTGCGCCAATCCGGGGAGTTAGCGCAGCATCTGCAGGAGCTGGAAAAAGTTGGTGCCAATGGTGTCAAATTCACGACGCAGGATGAGCAGGATCATGTTCAGGGTCAGGCCGATGACCAGGAAGGCGATGCCGATGTTCATGGGAAAGGAGAGCATGAAGACATTGAGCTGGGGAAAGACCCGGGCCAGGATGCCCAGCACCATGTTGGAGATCAGGAGCAGGGCCAGGACCGGGGCACTGAACTTGATGCCGAGCAGGAACATGTTGCTGCCCAGGTGCATGAGCATGGGCACGGCATTGCCGGAAAAATCCAGGTGGCCCGGCGGCAGGAGGATGTAGGACTCGACAATGGCGCGGAAAAAGATGTGGTGGATGTCAAGGGCCAGGAAGAGGAGGATGGCGAGCACGTTCTGGAACTGGCTCATGAGCGAGAGCTGCTGGGTGGTCTGGGGATCAAAGATGTTGGCGGCCGCAAAGCCCATCTGGTAGCCGATGATGGTGCCGCCAAAGCTGACCGCCGTAAAGATAAGCTGCGCGATCAGGCCGAGCATCAGGCCGATGAGGGCCTCGTTGACCATGAGCAGGCCAAAGTCGACCAGGGTGAACGAGGTCTTGGGGGTGTAGGGGGCCATGAGGGGGAAAAGGACCAGGGCCGTGGCAAAGCTCAACCCCACCTTGAGCTGCGGCGGCACCTGGCGGCTGTTGAAGACCGGTATGGCGGCAAGCAGGGCCGCCACCCTGGACAGGCAGAGCAGGAAGTTTTGGAACTGCTGGACCGGAATGAGCTGGATATCCATGATCCCGGGGTCGCGTTGCCGGTCAGTGGCCGATGGTGGCGATGCCGCCGATGATGCCGGTGGTGAAGGTGATGAGCAGGTTCATCAGCCAGGGCCCGAAGATGAGCAGGGTGACGAACACGGCAACGATCTTGGGGATGAAGGTCATGGTCTGTTCGTTGATCTGGGTGGCGGCCTGGAACACGCTGATGATCAGGCCGACGACCATGGCGGCGATCAGCATGGGGCCGGAGGCCAGCAGCACGGTCTCCACCGCCTTCCTGCCGATGTGGACAACAGTTTCCGGGCTCACGGGGGTTCCTCCATTGAACGGTTGATCAGAAAATCCAGGTCCTGCCTCACGCTTCGACCGCCGCCTCAACCTCGTGACACCGCTCCGCGGTGTCACGGTGTCACGTAAGGGCTGCTGCCCACTGGCGTGGTTTGTTGTGGCCGTGACCTGAAAATCCGGTCCAGCCGTGCTGGTTTATCCGAAGCTTTTCATCAGCGAGCCCACCACCAGGTTCCAGCCGTCCACGAGGACAAAGAGCAGCAGCTTGAACGGCAGGGAGATGATGATGGGCGGCAGCATCATCATGCCCATGGACATGAGCACGCTGGCCACGATCATGTCGATGACCAGGAAGGGCACGTAGATCATGAAGCCCATCTGGAAGGCCAGTTTCAGCTCCGAGAGCATGAAGGCGGGAATCAGGATCATGGTGGAGATGTCGTTCCTGTCCCGCGGCTGTTTTTTGCCGGTTATCTCGATGAGGAGCTGCAGCTCGTCTTCCTGGACCTGGGAGAACATGAAGCCGCGCATGGCCTCCACGGTACGGTCCAGGGCCTGCTGTTCGCTGATCTTTTTGGCCATGTAGGGCTGGTAGGCCGTGGTGTTGATGCGGTTGATGACCGGCGACATGATGAAAAACGTCAGGAACAGGGCCAGGCCGATGATGATCTGGTTGGGCGGCATGTTCTGGGTGCCCATGGCCTGGCGGACAAAGCCGAGCACGATGACGATCCTGGTGAAGGCGGTGGTCATCAGCAGGATGGCCGGGGCCACCGAGAGGATGGTGAGGACGAAGAGCACCTGCAGGGCCGTGGAGACCTGTTGCGGACCGGCGGCGTTCTTGATCCCCAGGGAGACGGTGGGCAGGTTGACCGCACCGGCGCTGGTGGCCAGCAAGAGAAGGGCCAGCAATGTGGGCAGGAGGATCCGTTTCACGATTTTTCCTGCAGAACCTGTTCAAAGTCCGGCGTCTCCCCACCGGGCCGGGGCTGCCCGGAGAGGTCGGCCAGCAGGGTGATGTTGCCGGCGCTGACGCCAAGCAGCAGCTCGCGCCCCCGCACCTCGACCAGGGCGAGGCTGGTCTTGGGCATGATGTGGCGCAGCTCGACGATGCTGATGGCGCCGCCGCGCAGGACGGCGGGCCCGAAGCGCCGCCGGGCCAGGGCATAGATGATCAGGATCAGCCCCACCACCACTGCCAGGGCCCAGGCCATCTGCAGGACGGCGCTGCCCATGGAAAGATCCTCGGCCGCACCGGCCGGGGCCGGGACCAGGAGGAGGATGCCGAGCAGCAGCGCGCTTGCCGTGGGTGCCATCAGCCCAGCCGCTTGATCCGGTCGGACTGGCTGACCACCTCGGTCAGCTTGATGCCGAACCGGTCGCCCACCTTGACGGCCTCGCCCCGGGCGATGAGCCTGGAATTGACGTAGAGATCCAGGGGCTCGCCGGCCAGCTTGTCCAGCTCGACCACGTACCCCTCGCCCATCTGCAGCAGGTCCTTGAGCAGGATGCGGGCCCGGCCCACCTCCACGGAGACCTGGAGCGGTACGTCAAAGAGAAACTCCAGCTCGCGCGAAAGGGTGTCCTCCTGCTCCTTTTCCCCGGTGTGCACCGGCCCGGTCTCTTCCAGCAGTTCCGCGGTCTCTTCCGGTTGCAGTTTTTCCTGTCCTGTTCCTGGCTCCATGGCTTCGTTTGTCTCCATCAGTTTTCTCCTTGCCGGCGCTCGGCCCGCGGGCCTGGCCGGGAATCAGCCGGCGCCGGCGAGCGGCTCCTGCTCCGGCAGGGGTGCCGGCGCGTTCCCACGGCCGTTTCGTTCACTGTACAGCCCGGTGACGTGGAAGGCCTTCTTGCCGTTGCGCTCGCCGGGAACGGCGAGAAACTTCGGCTTGTCCTCCACGACGATGGTCAGGGGCTGGTCCGGGTCGTATCCAATTTCGATGATATCACCGGCCTTCATGTCGAGGATCTGGCGGATGCTCATCTCCAGCAGGCCGGAGCGGGCGATCACCGTGGCCTCCATCTCCAGGGTCTCCCGGGCCAGGACCTTGCCCCACGTGTAGGAGGCCTGGGCCACGGTGACGATCTCCTTGAACTTCTCCCGCAGCGGTTCCAGGGTCAGGTAGGGGATGATGAGGCGCATGGAGCCGGCGTTCTTGCCGGCGATCATGAAGCTGAAGCTGGTCACCAGGACCTCGGTCTCGGCATCGACGATGTTGACCAGGCGGAAGTTGTTCTCCACCTTGAGCAGGCTCGGCCGCATGGTGATGATCGGCCTGAAGGCCTTCTGCAGGTCCTTGCAGATGCCCTGCATCATGTTCTTGAGGATATTGATCTCGATGGTGGTCAGGTTCCTGGCCAGGGCATGGGACTCGCTGATGATCGCCGAACCGAGCATGATCTCGAGCAGGGTGAAGGCGAGCAGGGCGTCGAGGTGGAACAGGCAGCCGTACTTGAGGGGATCGGTGCTGTAGATGCCGATGGCGCCCTGGTTTTTCAGGTCCAGCAGGCTGTTCTGGAAGGAGGTGGTGGTGATCTCCTCCCGGTGCACGGAAAAGGTGCGCTGCAGCTGGTTGGTCAGGGTGGTGCCGAAGTTGCGGGTAAAGGTGTCCAGGATGATGTCCAGGTTGGGGATCCGCATGCCCCCCTTGTCCTGGTCATGGACATAGACCTGGAAGATGTCGATCTCTTCCGCCGGCTTGGCAGGGGCCGCGCCGCGGCCGCCCTCGTCAATGACGTCGGTGGAGACCCGGCCGGAACGGATGGCCGCGAGCAGGTCGGCTATTTCCTCCTTGCTGAGAATCGGTTCCAAGGTGTCGGCCTCACTGCACCACGAAGTCGGTCAGGTAGATATTCTTTACCCGGCCGGTCTTGAGAAAGGAGTTGATCTTGCTCTTCAGCTCCGCCTTCAGCTGTTTCTTGCCCTGCAGGTCCTGCAGCTCTTCAAAGGTCTTGTTGCCGACCAGGAGCAGGATGGCATCCCGGATCTGGGGCATCCGTTTCTTGGCCTCCTCCAGCACCTTCTCGTTGCTCAGCTCCAGGGTCATGGAGGCCTTGACATAGTGGCTGCTGTCCTGGCTGATGATGTTGACGATGAACTCGTCGATGTTGAGCATGGGGCCGATGTCGGTCTGTTCCTCGGCCGCGGGCTCGATCATCTTGACCTGTTCCGGCGTCTTGTCCTTGGGCGGCGGCTCCTTCTTGAGGACCAGGAGGTAGACCGCTGCACCGGCGCCGAGCAGCAGCACCACGGCCGCGGCGATGATAATGATGAGAAGCTTCTTGCTCTTGCCGCCTTCGCCGGACTGGTTGCCGCCTGTCTCCTTGTCAGCCATTTGCTGTCTCCCTGCAGATTGTTGCCTTGTGTCGGTCGCTCGCTTGTCCCGCCGGGACCTAGAAGGGCAGGCTGGGCCCCTTGCCGCCTCCGGCCGCCGCCGGGATCCGGTTGCTGCTGAGCACGAAGTCGACCCGCCTGTTCTTGGCCCGGTTCTCCTCGCTGGTGTTGGGCACCACCGGCCGGGTATCGCCGTATCCCACCGCGGACATGCGGTCCAGGGAAAAGAGCCTGCCCCGGTTGAAGAAACGCATGACCGCCACGGCCCTGGCCACGGAAAGATCCCAGTTGGACATGGTGCCGGACCTGACCGGCCTATCGTCGGTATGGCCCTCGATGCGCATGCTCATGGGCAGCGGGCGGACGATATCGGCGATCTTGCGCAGGATCGGGTAGGAAGACGGGTTCAGGGTCGCCTTGCCCGGATCGAAGAGCACGGAATCGTTGATCCTGAGCACGATGGAATCGTGGTCCCGCTTGAGGACATCGACCTCGTCGTCGATCTTGGTCATCTCGATATCGGTCTTGATCCGCTTGTAGTACTTGATGGCGGTTTCCTGCGGAATGGGCGAGAATTTACCCTTGGGCGGCGCGGGCAGGATGGGCAGGCTGAACTTGGTCGGCGCTGCCGTGGTCCGCCAGCCAAAGGCATCCTTGATGGACGTCTTGGCCTGGATGAACTTCACCGGGTCCATGGAGGCCATGGAGAGCAGGAGGACGAAAAAGGTCAGCAGCAGGGTCACCAGGTCACTGAAGGTGACCATCCACATGGGGGCGCCTTCGGGGCATTCCTGTTCTTTTTTCGCCATGGTGTTCCCGCCTTACTTGTTGAAGACCGACTCGCGGAGCTTGGGCGCTATGTAGGCGTGCAGCTTCTGCTCCATGACCCGGGGATTCTCGCCCGAGAGGATGGACTCCATCCCTTCGACGATAAGCGTCTTCTGCAGGAGCTCTGTCCTGGAACGGGTCTTGAGCTTGCCTGCCATGGGATTGAAGAGGACGTTGGCCAGCACGGCCCCGTAGAACGTGGTCAGCAGGGCGACGGCCATGGCCGGTCCGATGGAGGAGGGGTCGCTCATGTTCTGCAGCATCTGTACCAGGCCGATCAGGGTGCCCACCATGCCCATGGCCGGGGAGATCGTGCCCAGCGTGGCCAGGATCTCCGAGCCCAGGCTGTGCCGCTCCTGGATGTAGTCGATCTCGGTGTTGAGCATGGACTTGAGGTCGTCGGGTTCCTGGCCGTCCACCGCCATCTGCAGGGCCTTGACCAGGAACTGGTCCTCCACCGAGTCGATGGATCCCTGCAGGGAGAGGATGCCCTCCTTGCGCGCCTTGTTGGCGAATTCCATGAGCTGGGCGATCAGCTTGTTGGTGTCCTCCTCCTTGAAGAGAAAGGTCTTCTTGACCACGTTGGCCATGCTGAGGACGTCCGACAGGGGGTAGTTGATCAGGATCACGCCGGCCGTGCCACCAAAAACGATGAGCATGGAGGGGACGTCGATGAAGATGCCCAGGTTGCCACCCTGGAGGATGGCCATGAACATCAGGCCGAACGAGGCGGCAATACCGATTATGGTTGCAATATCCAAGTCTGTTATTCCCTTGTTGACGGAAAAGAGGGCCTGTCGGCGCAGGTGCTGTCGGGAAGAAAGGGGGGAAGCCCGAGACACCGATCCATACGGTGTCAACTGAAGTTTACAGCATTTTCCGACAGCCCGTCAATGTGTCAACCGGAACTCTGCAAGTAAAATGCCAGGGATCCGGTGACCAGGGGAAGGAGGATCGGCAACAGGAGGGACAAAGGGGGGACCGGCGGCAGGCAGGCCGCCGGCCGGGGAAAGGAAAATCGGAAAAAACAGCAGGCCATGCACCGGCTGCCGGTGCATGGCCCTGGTGTCGGTTTTTTGACCCCGGGTCAGCGCTTGAGGTTGATCAGCTCGCCCAGGAGCTGGTCCACGGTGGAGATGATCTTGGAGTTGGCCTGGAAGCCGCGCTGGATGGTGATCATCTTGACAAACTCCTGCCCCATGTCCACGTTGGACTGCTCCAGCGAGTTGGTGAAGATGTTGCCCAGCTCGGGGCCGGGCAGGCCGACGCGGGGTGTACCCGAATCCGAGGTGGCCGTGTAGAGGTTGGAGCCGGCCAGGGACAGGCCGTTGGGGTTCTTGAACTTGCCCAGCACCAGGCTGGAGATCTTGACCTGCTCGCCGTTGGAGTAGGAGGCAAGGACCACGCCCTCGCTGTTGATGTCAACACTGGTCAGGTTGCCGGCCGCGTAGCCGTTCTGATCCTGGGCAATGACCACCGAGTCGGAGTCGAACTGGGTGCAGTCGAGGTTGACCGTGATGTTGCTGGGATCGGAGCCGTTCTGCCAGTCAATGGCGGGCAGCGCGCCGACCACCGGGTCCGGGTTGCCGTCGCCGTCGGTATCGGGCAGGGTGCCGTCGGCGTTGAAGACGAGCTGCGGCGCGCCCTGGCCCTGCAGGCCTGCTCCGCCGTTGGCGTCGGGCACCTCGTAGAACCAGTCCCAGGTGTTGGTGGCCGGGTCGTTGATCCGCCA
The DNA here is from genome assembly GCA_015484845.1 of Desulfobulbaceae bacterium. Classification (GTDB taxonomy): domain Bacteria; phylum Desulfobacterota; class Desulfobulbia; order Desulfobulbales; family Desulfobulbaceae; genus DRKI01. Next base: position 16,320 of record WFUT01000039.1, on the reverse strand, counting down.
GTACATGGAGACGATGTGCGGCTCGCCCAGGGAATCAAAGACCTGGGTGGAGGCGGTATAGTTGAACGTGCCGGTATCGTTGGGGTCCCATGCCGGCCAGCCGCCGGCCGGGATCTCCGAGGCCGCGTCCAGGTTGGTGTTGTAGGTCATCTCGTCGGTGGCCTTGGCCGGAACCAGGCCGGCGTTGGGGACAAAGATGTCGGTGGGGTCGGCCGGGATCAGGTTGCCGTCCTTGTCGTAGGCCTTGCCCTGGACGTGGTACCCTTCCGGGTTGACCAGGTAGCCGTCCTCGTTGAAGCGGAAGGCGCCGGCCCGGCTGTAAAAGGTGGTATCGTTGCCCGGCTCCTTGAGGAGGAAGAAGCCGTCGCCCTCGATGGCCACGTCGGTGGAGGAGGATGTTGTCTCGAAGGTCCCCTGGCTGAAGATGTTGTCGACCACCGAGACGTTGACGCCGCGGCCGACCTGCGAGATGCCGCCGGAGCCGCTGATGGTGCTGGAGAGCAGGTCGGAGAAGACCGTCCGCGCTCCCTTGAACCCGATGGTGTTGGTGTTCGCCAGGTTATTGCCGATGACACTCATGGCCTGGGCGTTGGTGTTGAGTCCGCTGACTCCGCTGAACATCGCACTTTGAATGCCCATTACAACCTCCTGCGTTGGGTATCAGAAAACAGGGACCGGGGGCAGGGGCCGGCCATCCTCCGCCCGTGGCGAAGTGACAGCGGCCCTGTTTCCCTGTCCGGCCATTTTCACTTGAGAAGAATCGGCGCCAGGGCGTTACTGCGCGGCCTGGCCGCCCGTGATTTCGGTTGCCGCGAGATCCTGCAGACCGCCGGATCCTGCGCTTGCTGCCGTTCTCCCCTCGCCGTCCGTTGCAGTGGAGACAGTTGTGTCACTGACTGGTGCATCCGGCGACTGCTCCTCGCCTTCCCCTGGCTCGGATGGTTGCCTCTTTTTTTGCTCGTAGACCCCCTGTACGGCCGACAGCTTGAAGTCGCCGTTCCTGGTCAGGAGCAGGGCCTCGGAGCCGCTCATGTCAACGCCGGTGACATCGGCGTATACCAGCGGTACCACGGTGCTCTTGCTGTCGTCGCCGCTGCCGGGGGCAGTGGCGCTGATCTCGTAGGTCCCGGCGGGCAGGGGCTGGCCGTTTCGGTCCAGGCCGTCCCAGGTGATGGTATGATTGCCGGGCCCCAGATCCGACGGGTGCAGGGTGGCCACCGTGCTGCCGCCCTGGTTGCGGATCGTTATGGTCAGGTCGCTGACATCACCGTTGACCTGGTAGCCGATCCTGGCGCCGCCCTCCTCGAGCCGGAAGGAAGAACCCTGGACCAGGACCTGCTTGTCGATGAGCGACAGGGCCGAGAGCCGGTCGGAACTCTTCTGGATATCCAGGAGCTCCTTCATGTTCTTGTTCATGTTGATGGACTGCTCGAGCTGGCTGTACTGGGTCAGCTGGGACGTGAACTTGGTGGCATCGGTGGGGTTGAGCGGATCCTGGTTCTTGAGCTGGGCCACGAGCAGGGTCAGGAAGTTGTCCAGGCCCAGCTTGTCGCCCTTGTCGTCGCCCTTTTGCCGGTCTGCTGCCGCTGCCGCCGTGTATCCCTGTGAGATGCCTGGTATGTAGGTCATGGTTCGCGTTCCTCTTGCTCGTCGTCGGCCTGCCTTCCCTGCTTCAGGCCAGGATGCTCAGGCTCCGGTCATCGGCGTGCAGGACGGGTTTCCGTTCCTCGTCCGGGATGGTGAACACCGGCTGGCTCGAGCCGATGGCCCGCAGCGGGCGCCGCGCCTGCTGCCGGCCCCGGTGCTCCTGGAAGAGCTGGGTGTTGCCGTTGTCGCCCGGGGCCACCGTTACCTGCATCTGTTCCAGGTTCATTCCCTGCTGTTCCAGGGCATCCCGCAGGCGCGGCAGGTGCCGGTCGAGGATGTCCTGGACCTGCGGGTTGTTGGTGGTGATATGGGCCTTGATATTGTCCTGTTCCACCTTGATCTCCATGCGCAGTTCGCCGAGCTCCTGCGGGTGCAGCCTGAGGACCACGGTCCCTGATTCGAGCTGGCGGTGGCCGGTGAAGCGGTGGATCACCTGGTCCATGACATGGGCCTCGCTGACCGGCAGGCCGGGGGCCTGGTGCAGGGGGGCGGCCGGCGCGGCTGCCTGGTGCGCGGTACCGGCGTTGACGCCGCCGGCCTGGTCCAGGGAGAAGACCAGCGGCTGGTCACCGGGGGCCGGCGATGTCCGCTGCTGTTGCCGTACCTGGTCCCCGGCCTGGAGTTGTTCGTGGCCGTTCTGCTTCCTGTCGCCACCGGGCTGTTGGCCATTGCCGTTACCGGCTGGACTCTTCGGGCTCGCCTGGTTGGGCAGGTTCGCATGGATGTAGGAGCTGTTGATATCCTGCCGCTGGCCACCGGTGTTCACCTGTGGCCCCTTGGCACCGGCGGGCGGGGGCGGCAGCATCTCCTCGTTTTCCGGGATCCGCTGCACGCTCACCAGGGTCTTGCCGATGGTGGAGCCGTTGCCGGAGGCAGGGGGGGCGTTGCCGTTCTTTTTCCCGTCCGCGGCCGCGGCCATCCGGCCGGAGAAGGTGGCGGACCAGTGCTCCACCACCACCTTGCCCGTGCCCGGACCGGTCTTTGTCTCTCCTGCCGGCGCCGGCGTGGCGTCTGTTGCCTTCGCGTCGGCAAGCGGGAGCCCCGCGCCGGCCTTGCCCGGCGTGTCCGGCCCGGCGGGGGCGGCGGCCCCGTTTTTCTGCAGCAGCGCCGCCACGCCGGCGGGTAACCGGTCTGCCTGCTGCGGGGCTGCCGAACCGTTGTCCGCGGCCCGGGCCTGCGGCGTCAACCCCTTGCCGGTCTTCCCGCCGCTCAGGGTGGCAACGATTGCTGCCAGGGAGGGTCCTTCCTGCCCGCCGGCCGGCGGGGTGGGGCCGCTCACCTGTTCGGCGGCCTGCTCGGCTGTTTTCCCGGCTGCCGCCTCGCGGGGGGAATGTTTTTTCCTGCCGCCGTGCCCGCGCCCGCCGACCCGGGGCCGTTCCCTGCTTTCCTGCCCGGCAGTGGCCGCGTGGCTGCCGGCCGCCGGCTGCCTGTTGTCTTCGGTCTTTGGCTGTTTCCCTTGCTGTTTTCCGGTCGCCGCGGCAAGGTGGTTCCGGAACGTGGAGCCACTGCCGGGCGCGGGCGCTGCCTGGTCGGTACGGGCCGGCGGGGCCTGTGTATCGGCGGGTATGGCGGGCATCGCTTGCATGGTATAACCTACTTGCCGTCAAGGGAAGAGAAGGCGGTGGTCAATCGGGCCGCCGCGTCTCCGTTCATGTTGTTGAGGATCTTGGCCGCTGCCTTGGTCTTCATGTTCGCCAGGAGCGAGATGGCCAGGTCCTGGTCGAGATCGGCAAAGATCCTGGCGGCCTTTGCCGGCGACATCTTTTCGTACATCTTGCTGAGCTCGCGGATTCTTTTCTGTTCCGCCGCGTCCTTCTCCGCGAGCAGCTTTTCCAGGCGCAGCCGTTCCTGTTTCAGTTGGTCAAGTTTCTTATCGACCTCGGCCTGTAATCTCTTTAGTTCCTTTTTCTTCAGCTCCAGGGCCTGGCGCTCATTGACCAGGTTCTGCCGTTCCTGCTGCAGGGCAACGAGCAGGCGCCGTTCCTCCACGGAGCTGTACTTCGGCTCACCGCTGTCCGCCTTTGCGGCCGCTTTCGTCGTCACCGGCGTTTTCTGGCCGGCCCGGGGAAGGGTGGCGGGCAGAAGAAGAGAGAGCAGGACGGCTAGGCAAAGGAGTGTTCGGGACATGGCAGAGGCTCCTGGCATGGTCGGGGCAGGGGAGTGGTCAGCGTTCGTGGAAGAGGACCGCGATCTCGTCGAGCATCAGGGCCTCTTTCCTGTCGAGATAGTTGCGGTAGTTCCTGTTCTGCTGTTCACGCAGCTTTTCCAGGACCTTTCGTTCCTGGCTGGCCTTGAGCAGGTGTCGCCGCCGCCGCCGGACCTGCTCCTGCCGGCGGGACAGCTCTTCCCGCAGTTCGGCGAGTTGGCCGCGGACGATATCCATCCGGCGCTCGTAGAGGATCAGCCGCTCGGCCGTGGTGGAGTGCCGCTCCTGTTCCAGGCCGTGGTAGAGCGTGGCCAGCTCCTGCTCCACCTCCTCCAGTTGCCTGCGGACCGCGGTCTCCTGCTCGAGGGCCTTGAAGAGTTCCTGCCGGGCCGCATCCTCGAGCTGCTGCCGGTAGGTGAGCACCGACTCCATGGTAAACGGTTTCATTGTTGCTCTCCGGGTGTTGGGGGGACATCACGGCGGGTGACAGGATCCCGGTACCGGCGTGCCGGGCAGTGCCATGACTCAGCCGGCGCGGTCCTGGCGGCGCCTGTCCCTGCCCTTGCGCGGCGCCCGCCTGCGGTCGCTGCCCCTGCGGTCGCTGACCAGGCCCCCCATCTGGCGGATGGTCTCCTCCAGGGAGCAGGATTCATCGAACCCTTGCCGGAGAAAGGCATTGATGGCATCGATCCTGGAGATGGCATAGTCGATCTTGGGGTTACTGCCCTCGGCATAGGCGCCGATGTTGATCAGGTCCTCGGAATCCCGGTACACGGCGATCACGTTGCGGATCTTGCCGGCCAGCTCGATATGCCTGGGCCGGACGATGTCGCGCATGACCCTGCTGGTGGACATCATGACGTCGATGGCCGGGTAGTGGTTCTTGGCCGCGAGATCGCGGGACAGGACGATATGGCCGTCCAGGATGGAGCGGACGGCGTCGGCCACCGGTTCGGTCAGGTCGTCGCCGTCCACCAGCACCGTGTAGAGGCCGGTGATCGACCCCTTGCCCCTGAAGCTGCCGGCCCGTTCCAGGAGCTTGGGCAGGGTGGCAAAGACCGACGGGGTGTAGCCCTTGGTGGTGGGGGGCTCGCCCACGGCCAGGCCGATCTCGCGCATGGCCATGGCAAAGCGGGTGACCGAGTCCATCATCAGGAGGACATTCTTGCCCTGGCCGCTGAAGAATTCGGCAATGGCGGTGGCGACAAACGCGCCGCGCATGCGCAGCAGGGGCGACTGGTCCGAGGTCACCACCACGATGACCGAGCGGCGCAGTCCCTCGGGCCCCAGGTCCCGTTCGATGAACTCGCGCACCTCGCGGCCCCGCTCCCCGATGAGCGCGATCACGTTGACATCCGCGGTCGCGTACTTGGCCATCATGCCCAGGAGCACGCTTTTGCCCACCCCGGAGCCGGCCATGATCCCCATCCGCTGCCCGAGGCCGCAGGTAAGCAGGCCGTTGATGGCCCGGATGCCGAGGTCGATGGGCTCGCTGATGGTGCGCCGCTGCATGGGGCCGGGCGGCAGGCCATAGAGAGGCATTTCCTGCTGCAGGTGCAGCGCCGGCCCGTCGTCCAGGGGGCACTCCATGCCGTCGATGACCCTGCCCAGGAGCTGTTCGCCCACCTTGATGGAGGCGCTCTCCTTCCTGACCCGGATCAGGCTGCCCGGGCCCAGGCCGCGCAGTTCGCCCAGCGGCATGAGCAGGGCCTGGTCGTTGTTGTAGCCCACGATCTCCGCCGGCACCAGCGGCCCGCCCTCCAGGGGGGTGATCTCGCAGAGCGAACCGATGGAGGAGCGGGGACAGTGGCCCTCCACCACCAGGCCGACGATGCGGCGCACCTTGCCGTAGACACGGATCAGTGACAGGTCGGCAACGGCCTCGGGCAGCGCGTTCATCTGGCTCCTCGATTCTGCACTTTGCACCTACATCCTGCACTTTGAAAATGAAGAAAAAATTTTCTCCTGCCTTCCCGCCATCCTTCTGCCCCTTGCTGGCCCGCTTTGCCGGCGAACTGGTCAGTCGCTGGGCTCAGGTGGGGCGGCCTGTCCGGCGGCCTGGTCCGGCGGCAGCCCGGTCTCGTCGGCAGGTGGCGGCGCGGGATGGTCGTCAGGGTCGGGCAGCAGGCCCTCCAGGTTGGAGACCTCCTGTTCCAGGAATTCGCCTGCCGACTCCAGTTGCGCCTCGATGGTGGCGTCCACGGCACAGGTATTGGACTCCAGGCGGCAGCCTCCCCGGGTGATCCCGGCCGAGGTGCGGAAGACGATGTGCTTGAGACCGCGGACCGATTCGACCAGGTCCGGCTCCATCTCCCGGGCCAGGGCCAGGTCGTCGGGATGCAGGGTGATGACGTACTCGTCGCTGGCAATGGCGTGGTCCACTGCCGCCTGCAGGGTGGCGGCGATGGTGTCGCGGCCCGTGGCCAGCTCCCGGCCGATGATCTTGCGGCTCAGGGCGATGACCAGGTTGATCATGTCGCCCCGGCTCTGTTCCAGGATCGAGCTGTGCAGGCGGACCAGGTCCTGGCAGGCCTGGCGGAAGGCGGAGAGCACCTGCCGCACCTCGTCGCGGTTCTGTTCCTGGGTGTCCCGGACGCCCTGGTCGTAGGCCTCCTGCCGGAGGGCCTCGATGTCGACCTCCACCGGTTCCGGGCCGGCCGGCGGGGCGGCATCCGGTTGTGCGGCCGGCGGCGTCTCCCGGTCGCCTGCCTCCGCCGGGCCGGGCTCCGGGGTGGCAGGTTCCTCGCCTCCGCTGGCATCCTGCTGCACGCCGGGGGTCCGGATCTCTTCCTGGATGAGGGTGATGGGGGTGAAGGAGGGGTCGTCCTTGAAGACCTTAGACGAACTCATCGCCGCCTCCCTTGCCGAGAACCAGCTTGCCTTCCTCCTCGAGCTTCATGGCGATCTTGACGATGGTCTGCTGCATGGCCTCGACCTCGGAGAGACGGACCGGGCCCAGGGCCTCCAGGTCGTCACGGATCATGTCGGCGGCCCGGGCCGACATGTTGGAGAAGATCTTCTCCTTCAGTTCCTCGGAGGCGGTCTTCAGGGCCATGGTCAGGGAGTCGTTGTTGACCTCGCGCAGGATCATCTGCAGGGAACGGCCGTCCAGGTTGGCCAGGTCCTCGAAGGTGAACATCTGCTTGCGGATGTCCTCCACCATGTCCGGGTCCACCTCCTCCAGGCTGTCCAGGATATCCGCATCCAGGTTGTTCTCCATGTTGTCCAGGATCTCCACCACCTTGGGAATGCCGCCCACCTGGCGCTGGTCCTGGTCGCCGACCACGACCCCGATCTCGCGGTTCAGGGCGTCCTCGATCCGGTCGATGACCCCGGGCGAGACCTTGTCGATGGTGGCGATGCGGTAGACGATGTCCGCCTGCCGGTCCTCGGGCAGGTGGGCGATGATGGCGCTGGCGTGGGCAGCGGTCTGGGTGGAGAGGATCAGGGCCACGGTCTGGGGATGCTCGCGCTCCAGGAGACCCGCCACCATGACCGGCTGCATCTTGGCAATGGTCTCCAGCGGCCTGGACTCGGTGCCGGTGATGAACTGGCGCATCAGGCTCTTGACCCGCTCCTCGCTGCCGGTGGCGGCAATGGTCTTCTTGGCGAATTCCTGGCCCTTGACGACCATGCCGGCCTGGGACTCGGTGTCGAGCTCGAAGTCCTCCAGCACCCGCTTGCGCACGTCCTCGGGGATATGTTCGATCTCGGCCATGGCCCTGGTCACCTTGAAGATCTCCTCGTCGGAGAGCTCACGCATGACCTTGGCCGCCAGATCCTCGCCCAGGCACATGAGCAGGATGGCGGCCCGGGTGGTCCCTTTCAGTTTGTCAAGCGACGCCATGGGGTTCTGTCAGCCTTTCTCGTGGATCCAGTTCTTCAGCACGTGCGCGGCAAAGACCGGGTTCTCTTCTATGTCCTTGCGGATCCTGAGGAGCGGATCCTGGGCCATGGCCCGCTGTTCCTTCTCCCTGCGGGCCTCCTTGGCCCGCTGCTGCTCGGCCTCGAGCTCCTGCACGGTCTTGAAGTGCTGGGTCACGTCCTGCCGCAGGGTCTTGATCAGGGGCCTGACCATGAGCAGGTAGATCAGGAGCCCTGCCACCAGGAGCAGGCCGTAGCGGATGAGCGGCATGTATTCGTACACCGAGGTTCCTGTAACTCCCTTGGCCTCTTTTCCCTGCCCTGTTTCGGTAAAGGGCATGGAGGTCACTTCAATCTTGTCGCCGCGGGCCTTGTCAATACCCAGGGCGGAGCTGATCATGTTCTTCAGCGAGTCCAGTTCCTCCTTGCTGCGGGGCACGGTTTTTGCCGGCTCCTTGCCCCGCGCCGGTATGACCTTGTCGGCCACCAGCACGGCCACGGAGAGCCGCTTGATCGTGCCCACCGGGTTCACCGTCTTGGAGACCACCTTGCTGATCTCGTAGTTGACGGTCCGCTTGGAGCGGCTGGAGGGTGGGGTGGACCCGGCGGCCTGGCTGGTGTTGCCCTGCAGGTTCGACTGGACGCCGGGAATGCCGCCGACGATCTCGGAGCCGGTCTTCTCCTCGCTTACCTGTTCGCTGCGGATGACCGGTTCCTCGGGATCGTAGAGTTCCTCGGTCTTCTCGAAACGGGCAAAGTCGAGCTGGGCCGTGACCCGGACCATGGACTTCTTGTCGCCCAGGGCCTTGTTCAGCAGGGCCTGGGCACGTTCCTCCAGGTGACGTTCCACCTGGAGCTGGTAGTCCAGCATGTCCGGTGACAGGTTGCCGGCCACTCCTTCCCCGGATGTCCGGGTGAGCACGTTGCCGTTCTGGTTGATCACGGTGACGTGCTCCGGGCTGAGACCCTCGACGGCGCTGGAGACAAGGTGGACGATCCCCTGCACCTGTGACTCGTTGAGCCGGCGGCCGGGCTTCAGTCGTATAATAACAGATGCGGTGGCAGGTTTCTGCTGGTTTTTGAACAACCGCTTTTCCGGCAGGGCCAGGTGGACCCGGGCCGACTCCACCGGGCCGAGCGAGGCAATGGTCCGGGCCAGCTCGCCCTGCAGGGCACGGGTGTAGTTGACCTTCTGGACAAAGTCGGTGAGCGCAAAGGACTGCTTGTCAAAGATCTCGTAGCCGACTCCGCTGCCCTGGGGCAGGCCTGCCGAGGCCAGGCTGAGCCGGGTCTCGTGGAGCGTCTCCGCCGGCACCAGGATGGAGTGGCCGTTGTCCTTGAGCTGGTAGGGGATGTTCTTGCTCTTGAGCCAGTTCACGATCTCGGCCGCGTCCGACTCGTTGAGGTTGCCATAGAGAAGCTGGTAGTCGGCGGTCCTGGCCTGGATGATGATGAAGGCGAACAGGGCGATGGAAAGGGCGGCAACGACCCCGAGGGCGATCTTGCGTGACAGGGGCCACTGCCGGATCTGGTTGACCAGCACCTGCCAGCCGTTGGCGGGTTGGTTCTCCTGCGGGGCTGTGCTTTGTTCTTCTGCCATGGCGCTTGCCGAATCTGTCCGTGATTATCATTTTGGTTGGCCGGTCCGGGCCGGGAAAGGGGTCTGTGTCAGCGCCCGGTCAGACCTGCATCCGCATGATCTCCTGGTAGGCGTCCATGGCCTTGTTACGGACCTGGACCAGGAAGCGGAGCGAGATGTCCGCCTCTTCCAGCGCGATCATGGCCTCGTGCAGGTTCTTGGCCCCACCGGCATGCACCTCCTGCACGGCACGGTCCGCTGCCTGCTGCTGGTCGTTGACCTGGGAGACCATGTCTGTCATAATTTTGGCAAAGCTCTGCTCCACCTTGTCGGCCGCGGAGCCGGCATCAGGTTTTGCCAGGCCGACGGGGGCAAGTCCCTGGAGGGGTTGCATCTATCTACCTCCCGATCTCAAGGGCCTTGAGCGCCATGCGCTTGGCCGACTTGATGGTTGTGGTGTTGGCCTCGTAGGAGCGGGTGGCGGACATCATGTCCACCATCTCCTTGAGGACGCTGATGTTGGGCATCTCCACGTATCCGTCCTTGCCGGCATCGGGGTTGGACGGGTCGTAGACCTTGCGGCCCGGCCCGGTATCCTCGACGATGCGCGCCACCTTGACTCCGTGCGCCGCGTCCTTCATGCTCGCGTTCAGCTGGTCCCTGAAGGGGATGTTGGTGGACTCGAAGTAGACCGATTTCTTTCGGTACGGCCCACCCTCGGGCGTGGAAGTGGTCTCGGCGTTGGCGATGTTGGAACTGATGGTGTTGAGGCGGATGCGCTGGGCCTTCAGGGCCGAGGATGCGATCTCAAAAGTCGTGAACAGGTCCATGGTATCTCCTTGTCAGAAGTCGGGAGCCAGGAGAGGGAAGCCGCGGTGATTTGCGCCCGCGGCGAGGTCGATGGCTCCTCTCTGCCGCTCTTTGTCAGGATCTTGCCGGGATGTGTCATTGTTCATGCAAGTTACCTGCCATCACCGGCAACGTATTTCAGCATGGCCAGCTTCTTATTGAGCATGGTGACGGCGGCCTCGTAGAGGATCTGGTTTTCCGATAACCGGACCATCTCCTTGTCAACGCTGACACCGTTTTCGTCGCCAATGCCGGTGGTGTCCGGGTGGCGACGGATGGTGCCGCTCACCTGCGAGACATCCGCCGGCGTGATCCGGATGTGATCGGGCTGGGTGACCACCGGTCGCAGGCCGCCGCCGAACACGGCGTTGTGCAGCTCCTTCTCGAAGTCGAGCGTGGCCGGCGCATAGCCGGGGGTGTCGGCATTGGCGATGTTGGAGCTGATGACCTGCTGGTTCTCGGCCCGCAGGTCCAGGACCTTCTGCAACATGGCCAGGGTGGGGTCAAACTGTTGGATAAAGGGCATGGGACTCTCCTTGGCCGGGGATGGCCGGGCGCCGGCCTCTCCGTGCTTCTGCTTTCATTGCTGTCGTGGCCACGGGGCATGGTGTTGCTCCATGGCGCATCGATGCGGGCCGTTCCGGAGACGGCCTGCATTTTACTTCTGGATCTCCGGCTCCATCTCCAGGATCCTGATCTCCTCTTTTGCCAGTTTGATCCAGAGGGGATCTTTACCTTTTTCGGCCAGTTGCCTGAACTCGTTTAGGGCCTGTTTCTTCCGGCCGCGCTGCAGGTCGATCCGCGCCAGCCGGAACATGGCCAGTTCACGAAAGTTATCCTCCTGCTGCAGCCGTTCATAGATGGGCCTGGCACGATCATATTTTCCTGTCTGGAAGTAGGCCTCGGCCAGCTCGTAGGCATGTTCGCCACCTGCCGTTGCCGCGGCCATTTCGGGCCTGGACAGGATGCGGATAACGTCCTGCCAGCGGCCGAGATCCGCGTAGATCGAGGCCGCGACCAGGTCGATCTTCCTGGACGAGGGCCGATCCTTCCTGTCAAGGAGGCGGGCCGCCAGGTCGAGCCGGCCGGAACTGCGCAGGGCCCTGAGCCGGTAGAGAAAGACCCGTGGCGCATCCGGGCTGTCCGGGTAGCGGAAGAAGAAGCGGTCGGCATAGTCTTCCACCAGGTCATACCTGTCCTCCTCGAAAAGCGCCTTGAGAAGCGGCAGGTAGACTTTCTCCCGCTCCGCGCCGTCGCTGACATCGAAGATATACTGGTAGGTGCGCACGGCCCGGTCATAGACGCCGAGCCTGGAGTAGGCCCGGGCAAGATCGTAGAGCAGGTCGGTCTTGAGCCAGCCGCGGGCAAAGTATTCCCGGTTCTGCTTGGCAAGGACCAGGGCCTTGACGTACTGCCCCTTGCTGATCAGTTTTTTCAGGACCCGGGGCAGACGTTCGATGACCAGCGCCTGGGTGGTCACCCGCAGCCTGCCGCTCTGGAAATCGCGCAGGATCACCATGGCCAGGGCGATGGCCCGCTGGTTGTCACCGGCCAGGGCGTAGACCACGGCCTCCTTGACCGCCCCCTCCTCCCGCAGCTCGATCCGGTTGCCCTTTTCCGATACCCGGTGGTAGGCCCGGGCGGCCTTTTCACTGCTAAGGCTGCCTGCCAGGTACTGGAGATCCGTCTGCTTCAGGCTGGCGCGGAAGGCCCCCTCCGTGTCGGGATAGGCGCCCTGGATCTGCAGGAGCAGGGGCATGACCTGGCGTGGCCTGCTGCCGCTCCTGAGCTGGCTCATGGCCAGCCGGAACAGGGCCAGGTCGCGAAGCCGGTGGTCGGCCAGCAGGTCGGAGAGGCGCTGGTATTGCCTGGCCGCATCGCCATACCGCTGGTGCGTGTAGAGCGTATCGCTGAAGTTGGCCAGCGAACGGGGATGGGAACGGATGATGTCCGAGCGCCTGGCCAGCTGCAGGTAGGCGACCAGGGCCCGGATCATCCGTCCGCGGCCGTAGGCGGTGTCTGCCTGGCGCAGCAGGCGCAGGAGCTCGGCCCGGCCGCTGTAGGCGATGTCGTCGCGGCCCAGGAAGGTCTTTGCATCCTTGTACCGGTCCGTCTGGATGGCGAGCTCGGCCTGCAGGATCGTCGTGTAGGCGGCAAAGGGATTGGCGTCCCCCAGCTTGTGGACCAGGGAATCGAGCTCGACAGAGGCAAGGAAGGCGTCTTCCTTCTCGGCCTGGAGGTAGATGAAGAGGAGCCTGGCGAAACGGGCGAGCCTGGTGTCGGGATAGCTGAGCACGATCTGCTGCAGGAGCTGGTAGGGTTCCTCGTATTCGCCGGCCCGTACCAGGGCCTCGGCATAGGTGAGCAGGAGCCGGTTCCTCCGGTCGTTGTTCTTCTCGGTCTCCAGCTGCTGCCGCACCTCCCGGTAGATCAGTTCCCATTTCTTCCCTCCTGCCAGGGCCATGACCTCCGGGGTCAGCCATTTCGCGGCCGCGGTCCTGGGCGCCAGGTAGACGGCCAGGGGAAAGGGGGGCAGGGTCAGGCGGACGGCGGGCCTGATGGTGACCGGTGTCTCGTACTCCCTGAACAGGGCCCGCCAGCGGCCGGCGTAGGGTGAAAGGTTCACCGGGTTGGTGTAATCCACCTCGTTGCGGTGCAGGAGGGTGACCCCCTTGAGGCGGGAGCTCAGGTCCGGGTAGGCGGCAGAAAAGGGGTTGCCGGTCAGGATGTCCAGCATCAGGGAGCCGGTCTCCCTGTTCTCGTCGACAGTGACGTTCTGGGGCGGGTAGCGGAAGTAGAATGACAGAACCGTGTCCGCCGCCTTCTTCCTGACGATCATCTTGATCATCCGGTCGTCGCCGGGCAGGGGCGTGAAATCGGCCGCCGCCACGGTGTCCTTCAGGACCAGGTCCACCCGTCGCCCGGTGGTGTCCAGGACGTGCCCGGGCAGGGTGGAGAGGCGCAGGAATATCTGCAGCCGTGCCTTCTCGCCGGTGGAGGTGACCTTCTGCAGGACAGCGGTGGCGTGGGCCCGCACCTGCAAGGGCAGCAGGAGAAGCAGGGTCGCGAGAAAGATGTTGCGCAACAACAGGGTCATGGGGCCGCGTGACTAGAGTGTCCTATCGACTGTAATGGGCGTACATCCTGCTGATCTTTCCCCTGGCATCAAACTCCATGAATTCACCGCATTGTACGCCGTCCTGGTTCACATACAGCAGGACGATGCTTTGGTTTCCGCAGAGTATGTCCACGACAGCAAAGCGCAGGTCCGGGTAGGCCCGCAGGCCCTTCATGAAATATTCTCTTACAGCTTCGGTGCCCTCAACTTTCGGGTATCCCAGGAGTTTTTCAGCAACCGGTGACACCAGGACAATGTCTTCAGCATAGTGGTTCATTATGCTGTCAATGTCATGATCGTTCCAGGATTGCTGCCATTCTTCCGAAAACTTCCTTGCTGATGCCTGTGTCATCATGTGCTCGCGGTAAAGGCTGTGAAGGGTTGTGACGGCCTGTGCGGCCTGTTTCTCCCTCACGTCGGGACGGCCCCGGGATCCAAAAGGCCAGGGCTCTGCTGTTTATTTTCTCCCCTGCTCAGGGGAGACAAGCAATATACATTCCATGCTCCGGCGATGGCCCGGGGAACCTGCTCGGCGGTGTCGCCATGGTGGCTGCCCCTGGCCGGGCAGGGGAGTTGAAGCCTGCTGACGGAATTTTGACTCTTGTTCTCCTGCCGGCGGGTGCTCACATGTGGATACCGTGTATTTTACATGGACAGGTGATCTCTTTTCCATATAATAGAACAGAGAAGGGGATGTGTCCGGGCCCTGCCGGCAGGGACCCGGAGCGGATCCCCGGGGCTCTTTCCGCCCTGGCATTCACACCGGAATCCTGCAGGAACCAGGTGAAAGAGGGAGGACCATTCCCGTGACAGACCCGCAGACCATGAACGCGGCCTCCTGCATCCGGCCGCCCACAGATTACCTCGCAGGCAGGACATACCGTGACTGAATCGACCTCTGATCAGGCCATACGCACGAGTTTTTTCGAGGAAACACTCCGGATGCTCGAACGGGTCGAACCTGTTGTCAGGGAGTTGGTGCGGTCCGGCAGGCACCATGGAGACCCTGCCGGTGCCCTGGCAGCCTGTTCCACCCTTGCCCATTCCCTGAAGGGCGGCGCCGGTTTTCTCGGTTTTCACTGCCTGGCCGGGGTCGCCGATGCGGTGGAACAGTTTGCCACCGGCCTGGGGGCCGCGCCCGGGAAGGTTGAGCCGGAGGATCTCCTTCTCCTCCACGAGACCTGCCTTTTTTTCCGGCAGGGGCTCGACCACATCCGGAGTACCGGCACCGACGAACAGCTTGTCCTGGCCGCCGATGAGCTGATCGGCAGGCTGTTGCCTACCCCTGCCCCGGCCGGTGTCCCGGGGCCGGACCACGAGAGCCTGGAGGAGTTCGTCAGCCAGGTGGATGAACTGATGCAGTGGGTGGAGCGGGAGCTGCTGCTCTGGGACGCGACATCGGTGGATCCCGGACGACTGCAGGAGCTCATCGCGGGCCTGGAGGAACTGAAAGGACTCTTTTCCGACCGGGGATACACCGACCTGGAGCGGATCTGCGGGGCAATGGCCAACGTACTCAGGCGATTTTATGGCGGCGAGGTCTTCCAGGGCGAATATCCGGACAAGGTCTTCCTGGGACTGGTGGACGTCCTCTATGAAGGGATCGATGCCATTGCCGCGGGAGGAGATGGTCTTGTTCCCAAGATCGAGGAGCATCTCGAGGCGCTCCGGGCCATCATGCGGCAGCCCATTGGCCAGCTGCTGGTCGAGGCCGGCCTGGTCGATCCCCAGGCCGTAGAGGAGGCGCTCAGGATCCAGAAGCAGGCGCGGGCAAAAAAGAAGACGCCCAAGCGGCTCGGTGACCTGCTGGTGGCCATGGGTGAGGTCAGCTCGGAAGAGGTGGACCGGGCCATCAGGACCGGCCGGGCCTGTCCCGTGGGCCAGGCTCCGCGGCCGGGGCCGGAGAACGCCGACAGCCCGGACCGGGGCGCGACCGGGGAGCCGCCGGCAGCCGCCGCCCGTGTCACGGTGGACAGGGAACAACTGCGTGCCCTTCTCGATCACATCGCCCTGCTGGAAGGCCACCGGGCCGGCATGGACGGATCGCTGGAGCAGGTCGTCGACAGGATCCTCAGGCAGGCCGGGGATATCGCCCGGTCGATGGGTGGGTAAAAAAAGAATTTATTTCTTCGTCTCCGGTATTTTTTTGATATTATGGACATACGGCAGGGCGGCTGGCCATGGCCCCGACAGGGCCGGAACCCCGGAACAGGGTGCGGCGGCCGGCGGCATTGTTATGGCCTGTCGTGGCTGTGACCCGGGAACCCGAACCTTTTCGGACAATGGCCGCCAGGTGCCCTGCCGGGACCGGTTTTCACAAGTGTACCTCGTCGTGTCCCCGGCCAGGAGATGGCCCGGCCACGCTGGTTTATTCATACGGGAGGAATGACTCATGGCAAAAAACGTATTACTGGTGGATGACTCGAGCACCATGCGGAAGATCGTCAGCCGTTCGCTGCGCCAGGCCGGACTCGATTTCGGCGATATCTTCGAGGCCGGGGACGGGCTTGAGGCACTGGACGTCCTGGAGAAGGAAAATGTTGATATCGTGCTCAGCGATATCAACATGCCCAATATGAACGGTATCGAGTTTCTCCGTGAAAAGAGTACCCGCGACGCCATCAAGGATATCCCCGTGTTCATGATTTCAACGGAAACAGGTGATGATATCATCGGCGAGGCCAAGAGCCTCGGTGCTGTCGGGGCCTTGAAGAAGCCCTTTACCCCGGACAAGGTGAGCGAGGTCCTCGGACCCTTCATGTGAATCTCCCCGCCCAGGTTGTCCCTGCGGCGGCAGCGCCAAGTGGTGCCCGTTGCTGACCGCGCGGCAGGAAGACGGCAGCCGGACCCTGGCTGCCACGACCGCTGCCATGGCGACACAACCCGGCAATGGCGGCACGGGAGATTGTGCGACACATCCCCAGGTCGGCAGCCGCTGCACTCCCTGCTTCCTGCCGTCCGCACACCCTGACACGAGATTTCAGATACCTTTTTTTCGACTGTAACCGACCGGGAGAGATCCCTGTAAGGCCGGTGCGGTATGCTGCGGCCCGGTGCCCTGCAGGTCCCGGCCGGGGCTGCCCCTGTCTGGAGGCGAGAGTGTGAGCAGTTTTAGTG
>WFUT01000038.1 GCA_015484845.1 Desulfobulbaceae bacterium | reverse complement strand
CCCCTGCACCATACTCCACCCTGCCCGATACGGAACTGCTGGAGGACAACGAGGTCCTCCTCATTGTCGACGACTACCCGGAGCTCGTTCTCCTGCTGCGGGATTTCCTGGAGAACCAGGGCTTCCCGGTCCGGACCGCGGCCAGTGCCGCCGAGTTGCGCCGTTGCCTCGAGCAGGGCGGCGTGGCCCTGGCCCTGCTCGACATCGGCCTGCCCGATGCCGACGGCACCCGGCTGTTGTCCGAACTGAAGGAGCAGTACCCGGATACGGCCATTGTCATGCTGACCGCGGTGACCGATCTGCAGACCGCCCTGGACTGCATGCGCCGCGGTGCCGATGATTACCTCACCAAGCCGGTCCAGTTCGTCGACCTGCTCGCCACCCTGCGCAGGATTCTGGAGAAAAGGCGCCTGACCATCAACAACCGCCGCTACCAGCGGCAGATCGAGCAGGCCCGTTTCCGGATGCAGCTCCTGCACGACCTGGTCATGCAGATGAACTCGGTCTACCTGTCCATCACCCGGCTCGACGAGATCCTGCAGGCGATCCTGGTCGGCATCACCGCGGAGGAAGGGCTCCGCTTCAACCGGGCCTTCCTGGCCCTGTTCGACGAGTCCGGCCAGGTCCTGGAGGGACGGATGGCCATCGGCCCCGGCTGCCGGGAGGAGGGGGGGCGGATCTGGCAGGAGATGCGGCAGCAGGATCTTCATTTTCATGATATCATCTGCCACATCAAGGACCACTGTTTTACGGGCGATTCCGAGGTCAATCGTATCGTCAGGGCCTTGAGCGTGCCGGCCGACCGGAAGGACCATATCCTGATCCGGGCCGCCACCGAACGGCACTCCATCAACGTGGTGGACGGGCGCTGCGAATACCCGGTTCCGCCCGAACTGCTCGGCCTGCTGCAGGAGGAGTCCTTCGTGGTCGTGCCGCTCTTTTCTCCGTCCCGCTCCCTGGGGGTGATCATTGCCGATCATTTTGTCACCGGCGAGCCCATCACCGCCGATCACATCCATGCCCTGGAGAGCTTTGCCAGCCAGGCCAGCCTGGCCATCGAACACTGCCATCTCTACATGGCCATGGAGAACAAGATCCGCGAGCTGGAGGAGATGGCCACGGAGCTGGAAAAGAACAAGGACCTGCTGGTGGAGGCGGAGCGCTACTCCGCCGTGGGCCACATGGCCGCCCAGCTTGCCCACAACATCCGAAATCCCATCACCTCCATCGGCGGTACCGCCCGGCTGCTGGCGCGCAAAACCGATGATCCCGAGTGGCTCAAGTTCCTCAACATGATGACCTCGGAGGCGGCCAAGATCGAAAACACCCTGGAGGACCTGTTCTCCTTTGTCGAGCAGGTCAAGCCGGCCAGGGAAAAGGTCTCCCTGTACGGCCTGATCCACAAGTCGCTCATGCTGCAGTACAGCGCCCTGCAGAGGCAGGGGATCGAGCATACCCTGATCCTGCCCGGGGACGAGCCCGACCTGGAGCTTGATCCCCGCCTGATCCAGCAGGTCCTGGTGCACCTGATCCGTAACTCCATAGAGGCCATGCCCACGGGCGGCGAGCTGTCCATCGAGGTACGGATACTCGAGGGATGGGTCCAGGTACTGGTCCGCGATACCGGTACCGGTATCGCCGATTTCAACCTGGAACGGGCCTCGGATCCCTTTTTCACCACCAAGACCTTTGGCACCGGCATGGGGCTGACCATGGTCAAGCGGATCATCAGGGATCACGGCGGCAGCATGGAGATCCGCAACCGCAAGAGCGGCGGCACAACCGTTGTCCTCAGCCTGCCGATCACCGGAGAACAGGAGGCGGCCTAGTCTCCCTGGCCGCCGTTGTTCCATCCCCTGTTATTTCCCCGCAGCCACGAGGCGGCCAGGCCCAGGGCGGCCAGGAAGGCGCCGAAACCGAAGGTCAGGTGCAGGGCGGCCAGGAAGGCGTCCATGTCCCCGGGCGTGAAATCCCGGACGTCCAGGCCACCGGTGAGGTGCGAGAAGGCAAGCGCGAAGATGAGGCCGGCCAGGGCCGTGCCGAGCAGCATGCCCATGTTGCGGGCCGTGGCCAGCAGGCTGGAGGTGATGCCGCTCTGTTCCGGCGCGACCCCGCCCAGGGCGGCGGCCGAGTTGGGAGCCAGGAACATGGCCTGGCCGAAGCCGAGAAAGGCCAGGCGCAGGGCGATGGCGAACGGCCGGGAGTCCGCCTGCAGGCGGCTGAGCAGGAGCATGGCCGCCAGGCAGCAGGCCAGGCCGGCCGTGGCCACGATCCTGGCCCCGATCCGGTCGTGGAGGCGACCGGCCAGGGGCGCGACAAAGAAGACGCACAGGGGCACGGCCATCATCACGTACCCGACCCTGTCCGGGGTGAGCCGGGTGACGCGGGTGAGGAAAAAGGGCATCAGGATCAGGACAAAAAAGAGGACCGTGAACGACAGCATGCCGCTGAGCATGGCCATGGCAAAAAAACGTTTCCTGAACAGGGGCAGGGGCAGGATGGGATTGGAGATGCGTGATTCGTACCTGACCAGGATGGCCCAGGGAAGAAGCAGCACCAGGGATGCGCCGGCAATGAGGGAGGACGATGCGCAGTTCACCGTGCGGCAGGACGAGGTTATGCCGGTGGTGACGAGGATGGTGAGGGTGATGGCGATGGTCCAGAGGACCGCGCCGGTGCGGTCGAATCGTTGCCGGACCTCTGGCCCGGTTTCCCTGTCCGTGCCCCTGCCGATGGTGGCGAGCAGTCTCCTGCCCAGGAGGTAGACCAGTACCCCCACCGGCACGGTGACCCAGAAGATGGCGCGCCAGTGGGACCAGCGGATGAGGACACCGCTGACAGCCGGACCGGTCATGAGGCCCAGCGAGGTGGCAATACCGATCTGGCCCAGGCCGTGGCCCAGCTGTTCCGGCGGAAAGGCGGACCGGATCAGGGCCGGCCCCATGGCCATCATCATGGAGGCGCCCACTGCCTGCATGAAGCGGAAGAAGATCAGCAGGTGGATGGTCGGAGCCAGGGAGCAGAGCAGCGAACCGGCGGCGAACAGCAGCAGGCCCCGGCCGTAGATGGTGCCCTGGCCGAGGTAACGTGACATGTCACCCCAGAAGAGCAGCATGACGGTGATGGTGAGCAGATAGATGAGGACGATCCACTCGGTGACAGCCAAGGTGGAGTCAAAGGTCTCCATGATCGTGGGCAGGGCCACGTTGACCATGGAGCTGTCCAGGGTGGACATGAAGACCCCCATGGCAACCAGGAGCAGGATACGCTGGTGCCGAGGCAGTGAACTTCCGGCCATGGGATACACGCAAGAGGGGTGCGGAATGCGGGGTGGGTGGGCAGCTCCCGGTCAGCCGCGGGACCGGGTTCCCCTTTGCCCGGCGCACCGGGCACGCCGGACAGGCGGCGCCTTGCGCCATTTCTCCGCATCTGCTTCGTTATCAAGAGGTTGAAGTAGTTTTACACGTCTTCGTCCTGATGCCTCGCCGCTTAGGCAAGATTGCCGGTCGCAGGATGCAGGTGATAAAAAAAACGGGCCCCGAAGGGCCCGTTTTTTTACGTACGGTCCGCCTGTACGAGACGGCTTGAGCGGCAGGTTCTTGTTAGAACTTGAGGCTCATCTTGGCCATCAGGCCGAAGGCTCCGTCATCCTGCACACCGGCGCCGTTGAGACGACCGTCGAAGTCAGGTTTCAGGTAGCCCATGCCAAGCATCAGGTCTGCACCCTCGGAAACCGTGTAGACAGCCTGACCCGAGATCTCGTACAGCTTGGCAAGACGATCGGAATCAAGGGGGGTGTCGTCGTTGGTGTCCACGTTGACGTAAACGAAGTTACCGGTCAGCTTCAGCCGCTCGCTGACAGCGTAGTCAACAGTGGGGGCGACCCAGAACCAGTCCTGACCGTAACCACCAACGTTCTTGATCACGCCGATGGGCTCGATGTCACCGATCATCAGCCAGCCGAAGTCACCGTCCGCGGTGTAGGAGTTCCAGGTGGCACCGATGGAGAGAGAGGGCGTCATGGCGCCGATGGCGTAGGAGGCCTGGGCATAGAGACCCCAACCGTCATCCTGGGTGGCCTGGACATCAGATGCCTTGTAGGCTACCTCGCCCTGCAGGGCTATACCGGCAACATTGCCGTCCACGTGCAGGGTGCCCAGGAAACCGGAGTTGTCCTGGCCGTTTCTGGAAACCAGCTCGCCGGCATCGTTTTCGGTCCAGTCACGCTGGTCATCGTTGTACAGGCCATAGGCGAGGACAGACCAGTCGTCGTTGATCTTGGCCTTGGCATAGATGCCGTAGGCGCGCATATTGTTATCATCCAGGTTGTCCAGGTAGTTGGGGCTGTCATCCTCGATGACATAGAGGCCATAGATGTCAACGATGTCGTTCTTGTAGTTGATGGCAGCAACGGTGGGCCGATCATCCCACTGGAAGAACTTGGTGACATCCCAGTTCACGAAACCACCGAGCAGGGTAACGGGGCCAACCGGAACGCCTACGTAGCCATAGTCGACCCAGATGTTCTTGCCTTCCTTGTAGGCGTCCCAACCCTGGCCATCCCAGCGGAAGTCGTCCATCCGCAGACGGGCCTTGATAAAGGCGCCGCCCTTGGCCTTGCCGTCGATCCTGATCCGGATACGGGAGTCAAAGTAGTTGACATCGGGGGTGTCGGGTACGTTCTTCTGCAGCGTGTCATCCCAGTGGGTGTTGCCGAAATCATAGGTGTCCTTGTAGACAAAACGGACACGGGCGTCACCGCTGAGGTTGACCTCTGCGTAAGCGGCGGAGGCGATGGAACCGACCATCAGCAGTGCCGCGCCTGCAGCAATTACTTTCTTCATTGTTCTTCTCCTTTCCTCTGTTGTTGACTTGGTACGTTCCCCCTGGACGCGCAGGAGGAACCTGTCCAACCCTGATTTCATGGCTGTACAGTATTATGCCCGGTTGAACCAGTCAAGTTTTTTTTACCAAAGTTTAATTTTTTTTACTTCTTGAAAAAGAGCAGTGAAATCAACGAGTGTGCCAGGGGGAGAAAGCGGTATTGTCAGAAAGTGCGGCAGGCGTTGGTTCAACGGGCGTGGGAGAGGGCGATGTGATGGGAAAAAACGTGATTCTGCAGGGTTGTCGATGTGTCACGGTGTGGGGTGCCGCCGTGGGCCGGACCGGGACCGGCCATGATCGTCCCGGTCCGGGGCGGCGGGATTATCTTTTTTCTCCTTTTCTCCGGATCTCGTAGACGTGGATCTTGCAGGATTCCGCCTCCCAGAAGACAAAGGGATAGGAGCTCTCGGTTTCGGCAAAGTAGAGTTGCAGCGTCCCGGGCCCTTTCCTGTCCGTGTCGGCGACGAGCTCGTAGTCGGCGGTATAGCCGGGAATTTTCCTGGTCTCCCACAGGGGCGTCAGGGCCGAGCCGTTCCAGGTCAGGGCGGCGATGGAGCTGCCCTCGAAATAGCGCAGCCGTTTGAAGAACCTGATGGTGGTCAGCCGGTTTCTGCCAACAATGATGTCCGGCCTGCCGTCGCCGTTGATATCGCGCGCTATGATCCTGGTGGGGACGTAAATGCGCCTGTGTCCCCCCGTGGCCGTGCTCGACAGGGTGCCGAAGAAGTTCTTGCTGGCGCCGTAGATGGACTCGCTCCGCCAGAGGACCTTGCCGGCCTGGTTCATGACCTGGAGGTGGTCGCTGCTGTCGATGGCCACGATCTCGGGCACGGAATCGCCATCAAGGTCGGCCCGGGTGAAGCTGAAAAGGTTGAGCCCGGAGGGCAGGGAAACCTGTTTGCCCCTGGCATAGCTGCCGTCGGCCTTCCGGACCAGGCGGTAGATGCCGCGGCCGAGGGGTTGTCCTCCCGGCGCGCCGGCCTGGCCAAGAAGGACCGGCCTTTTGCCTGCCATCTTCTCCGGCCGCAGGTAGAAGGGGATGTCGCTGCGCAGCACCATCAGCCGGTGGTTCCGCCAGGCTGCAACCAGGGAGGCGGGCCGGGCGCCGTTGTTGGCGCTGACATAGATCTCCTTGCGGCCGTCACCGTCCAGGTCGGCCAGGTTCAGGGCATGGACCCGCAGGTAGGAGGCAAGCGCCAGCGAGGTCACTTTCTGGAAATAGTTCTCGACAAAGCGGTAGACCAGCAGCTCCGTATCGGTGGCCAGCACGATCTCCACCTGGCCGTCACCGTCGATATCCCCCACGTCCATGGCCCTGAGGTCGATGGGGATCTTGCGGCTGCGGCGGGTGGTGACCAGGGAAAAGCCGGAGGCGTTGTTGAGGCCGAGCTCACTGCCCTGGTACAGTTTCTCCAGAAAGGCCCGCTCGGGGTTTTCGGTGGTAAAGGGATTTGCGCCGGCCTTCCCGGCCCCGGCGGTTTGGGCCGGCTTGGGACGCTGTCTGCCAAAGACCTTGGCCGCGATATCCCAGGACAGCTGGTCAACACCGGCCATGACGCCGTCAAGGGAGTCGATGGTGCGGGTGAACCGCCTGGGCACCGATGCCGCGGACCTGGCAAAGACATGGGTGGTCAGTTCAAATGTTCCCTTGCTGTCCTTTGCCAGGGAACCCATGACCACGTAGTCTGCCCTGGTTTTTGCCAGGGTGCGGGCAAATTCCTGTTCCCTTCCCTCCTGGAGATAGGCGGACAGCTGCCGTGCCCGGGCACTCTGGTGCAGGGCGATGATGCCGGCGTGGGCCGTGACCCTGCTGGCCAGCATGTTGGCCAGTCCCTCGCGCAGGTAAGCGTACTGGCCGGGCAGGCGGACCTCGAAGGGCAGAAAGATCACCCTGGCCTTTTTCGCCTTCTTGCCCTGCGCCGCCGCTGCCGGGCCTGCCAGGCCAAGCAGGAGCAGGAGGATCATTGCCGTTGCCGCACAACGGAGAAGAAGAGGTATCGGGTCATCGTGCCTGCCGCCGGCGGGCAGAGGCATGGAAAAGTCACTGTTCACGGTACATGCTCCGGGGTATCAGAAAACAGGAGGCAGAAGCCAGGTGAGCCTGCGCCTGCGGCGGCGGGGTTGATGGGGATGGCCTCTCTCTGCCCCTGTTCTCGTGGGTTATTACGTGCTCAAGGCATGGGTGTCTGCTTGAAAAGGCGCGGCGCGCCCGGTGATGCGCTGCATCGCGGTGCCACAGGCGGCCGGACCCCTCCGCGCCCGGGAGACGCGGCCCTGCCGTGCCGCGGAGACGCTGCCGCCAGATCTCGGCACCCCAGTATACAGTATTTTTTCGTTGAAGAAAGGGGGGAAGGCGGATTTT
>WFUT01000037.1 GCA_015484845.1 Desulfobulbaceae bacterium | reverse complement strand
CACTCTGCTACTTCTCCTCCGGCGGCATGGAGCTGCCCAGCCTGAGCCGGGGCGTGCTGGCCTTCCGTGACCAGGGCGGTCGGATCACGGTCCGGGCCAGGACCAGGGAACAGCTTGCGGATTCCCGGCAACAGGAGGCCTTTGTCCGCCGGGCCATGGCCGCGGACGTGGTCATCATCTGCCTCCATGGCGGCAAGCCCTCCTTCCCGGCCTGGGACCGGCTGATCGCGGCCATGGCCGCGGCAGACCCCGCGACGCGGCCCCACCTTCACGTGCAGCCCTCGGGTGGCGACGAGGACGCGCAGGCAGCGGCCGCAGAGTACAGCCACGGTTTCGGCACCCCCGCCTGGGAGACCATGGGCCGCTACCTGGACCTGGGTGGCGCCGGCAACCACTGCCAGCTCCTGCGCTTTCTGCACAACCTCCTCTTTGGCACCAGCCTGGAGTGTGCGCCGCCGGAACGGCTGCCCGACGAGGGGATCTACCACCCGGACTGTGACGGCGTGCCGGAGCTGGCCGACTACCTGGCCCGGCGGGTCGATCCGGACCGGCCCACGGTGGGGCTCTGGTTCTACCAGACCTACTGGCTCAACCACAACCTCGCCTTCATCGACGCCCTGGTCCGTTCCATCGAGGCCCATGGCGCCAACGTGATCCCGGTCTTTCACCTGCGCTACCGGGACGCTGACCGGGGCAACCGCGGCGCGGACTACGTGGTGGAGCATTTTTTCATGGACCGGGGCCGGCCGCGGATCCAGGTCCTGATCAGCCCCATGCTCTTCAGCCTGAGCATGGCCGGCCAGGCCTACGAGGACCTGCTGCCGCGCCTGGGCGTGCCCTGTCTCCAGGCCCTGGTCTCCATGGGCGACCGCGCCTCCTGGCAGGCGTCGGACCAGGGCCTGCCAAGTTCTGATGTCAGTTTTGCCGCGGCCCAGCCAGAGTTTGACGGCAACCTGATCACCGTGCCCGTGGCCTTCCGGGAGCAGAAGGAGCGCGACCCGGTCACCGGCGGCCTGCTGGCCCGCTACGAGCCCATAACCGAACGGGTGGACAAGCTGGTCCGCCTGGCCCTGAACTGGGCGCGCCTTGCCCGCATCCCGGCCAGCCAGCGGCGGGTGGCCATCATCTTTCATCACTACCCGCCCCGGGACGACCGCATCGGCTGTGCCGCGGGCCTGGACTCCTTTGCCTCGGTCCGGTTGCTCCTGGACAGGATGCGGCAGGAGGGGTACCGGCTGGACTCCTTTGCCTCGGGCGACGAGCTGGCCGAGGCCCTGCTCGCGCGCGTGACCGCGGACCGGCGCTGGCTGACCCCGGAACGGATGGCCGCGCGGGCCGGGGCAACCGCCGGGCCGGAGCGCTACCTGGCCTGGAACGACGAGCTGCCGTCGGACGTGCGCGCCGCCATGGAGCGGGACTGGGGGGAGGTGCCGGGAGAGCTCTTTGTCCACCAGGGGCGGCTGCTCTTTGCCGGCTTTGTCAGCGGCAATGTCTTTCTCACCATCCAGCCGCCGCGCGGCACCCTGGAGAACATCGACCGGGCCTACCACGATCCCCGTCTCAGCACGCCCCACCACTACCTGGCCCAGTACCGCTGGATCAGGGACGTGTTCCGGGCCGATGCCGTGGTGCACGTGGGCAAGCATGGCAGCCTGGAGTGGCTGCCCGGCAAGGCCCTGGGCCTGTCGCGGTCCTGTTTCCCCGACCTGGCCATCATGGAGCTGCCCAACATCTATCCCTACATCATCAACGATCCCGGCGAGGGCACCCAGGCCAAGCGGCGCAGCGCGGCCTGCATCGTCGATCACCTGACCCCGGCCCTGACCAACGCCGACCTGTACGAGGACCTGGCCGGCGTCGAGCGGCTGGTCCGGGAATACACGGTGGCCCGGAGCGAGGACCCGGGCAAGGTGGAGATCCTGCAGACCATGCTCTGGGAGGCGGTGGCGGCGGCGAACCTGCACCGGGATCTCGACCTGGACCGGGAAGAGGCCCTGGCGGATTTCGACGGCTTCCTGGAACGGTTGCACGGCTACCTGCACGAACTGGCCGACACCGCCATCGGCGACGGCCTGCACACCCTGGGCCAGGCGCCCGAGGGCGAGCGGCTGGTGGAGTATGTTGTCCAGTTGACCCGGATCGCCAACGGCCCGGTGCCCTCCCTGCGCGAGGCCCTGCTGCGTGGCATGGGTTACGATCCCGACGAGGTGCTCGCCAGCCGGGGCCGGCGGTCTCCGCGGTTCGGGGACCGCAGCGGCGCGGAGGTCATTGCCGAGGCCCACGGCCAGGCCCTGGCCCTGGTGGGCAGGCTGGCGGCCACGGACTATGATCCCGGCCTGGTCCATACCCTGACCGACGACGCCGAGGTCGGCGAGGTGCTGCTCTACATCGCCGAGACCCTGGTCCCGGCCATTCGCCGGTGCAGCGAGGAGATCGACGCCATTCTCACCGCCCTGGCCGGGGGCTTTGTCCGGCCCGGGCCATCCGGCGCGCCCAGCCGCGGCCAGGCCGACATCCTGCCCACGGGCCGCAACTTCTACTCCGTGGACCCGGCCACCATCCCCACGCCCGCGGCCTGGGAGGTGGGCAGGCGGCTGGGCGACGCCCTCATCGAGCGCTACCTGCAGGAGACCGGCAGCTATCCCGACTCGGTGGGGATCCTGGTCTATGGCAGCGCCACCATGCGCAGCCGGGGCGACGATATTGCCGAGATCTACTACCTCATGGGGCTGAGGCCGGTCTGGCAGCGTGGCAGCGGCCGGGTCACCGGCCTGGAGGTCATTCCCGCCCATGAGCTGGGCCGGCCGCGCCTGGACGTGGTGCCGAGGGTGAGCGGCTTTTTCCGCGATGCCTTTCCCAACCTGGTGGAGCAGCTCGACGAGGCCGTGGCCATGGTCAGCGCCCTGAACGAGCCGCCCGAGGCCAATATCCTGCGCCGCAACGTGGAGGCCGACATGGCCGTCTACCGGCGCCAGGGCATGGACGAGGAAGCGGCCCGCCGCGAGGCCACCTTCCGGGTTTTTTCCTGTCCGCCCGGCACCTACGGCGCCGGGGTCAGCGAGCTGGTAGAGTCGAAGAACTGGCAGGACCGGGACGATCTTGCCGACAGCTACATCCGCTACTCGGCCCATGCCTATGGCCGCGGCTCCTACGGCAGCAGCCGGCCCGGCACCTTCCGCCGCCTGCTCGGCCGCATGGACGTGACCGTGAAAAACGAGGACAGCCGGGAGTACGACATGATGTCGTGTACAGACTATTACAACTACTATGGCGGCCTCATCGTGGCGGCATCCTCGGTGCGTGGCGATCAGCCGCTCTCCCTGATGGGCGACGCCAGCGACCCGGAGCGGGTGCGGGTCCGGAGCACGGCCGAGGAGGCACGGCACGTGCTGCGGGCAAGGCTCGTCAATCCCAAGTGGCTGCGCGGCATGATGCGCCACGGCTACAAGGGCGCGGGCGACATCTCGCACATGATGGACGTGGTGCTGGGCTGGGACGCCACCGCCGGGGTCATCGAGGACTGGATGTACGAGGCCGTGGCAGAGGCCTATGTCCTGGATCCGGAGATGCGACAGTGGATGCGGCAGGTCAATCCGCACGCCCTGCAGAACATCCTCGACAAGCTGCTGGAGGCCATCAGCCGCTCCATGTGGCAGGCAACGCCGGAAATGGCACAGGAACTGCGGGACAGCTACCTGGAGATCGAGGGCGACATCGAGGAACGGACGGAATGATGACGCTCTATCCCCTGGCCGCGGTGGTCGGCCAGGAGGAACTCAAGCTGGGCCTGCTGCTGAACGCCGTCAACCCGGCGGTGGGCGGGGTACTTGTCCGCGGCGAAAAGGGAACAGCCAAGTCCACCGCGGTGCGGGGCATGGCAGAGCTGCTGCCGGAGATCCGGGTGGCCGGCTGCCGGTTTTCCTGCGATCCGGATGCGGGCGGGGAGCAATGCCCGGACTGCTGCCGTGGCCTTGTTGCCGGGCCGCCCCGCAGCCGGCCCGTGCGCCTGGTCAACCTGCCCCTGAACGCGGCCGAGGACCGGGTGGTCGGGGCCATTGATTTTTCCCGGGCCATCCGGAGCTCCACGGCCACCCTGCAGCCCGGCCTGCTGGCCGAGGCGCATCGGGGCATCCTCTACGTGGACGAGGTCAACCTGCTCGACGACCACATCGTTGACCTGATCCTGGACGCGGCCGCCTCGGGCCGCAATATCGTGGAACGGGAGGGGATCAGCCTCTGCCACCCGGCACGCTTTCTCCTTGTCGGCACCATGAACCCGGAGGAAGGGGAACTGCGGCCCCAGCTCCTGGACCGGTTCGGGCTCTGTGTCGAGGTCCGGGCCTGCACCGGGCTCGACGAGCGGGTTACCCTCCTCTTGCGGCGGGACGAGTTCGACCGCGACCCGGTTGGTTTCCGCCGCCGGTTCAGCAGCGCCACGGAAGAGCTTCGCCGCCGTATCCACCGCGGCCGCCGCCTCCTGCCGCGGGTCCGCGTGTCGGCCGCCATTCGCCGTTTCATCGGGGAGCTCTGCCTGGCCGCCATGGTGGCCGGGCACCGCGCCGACCTGGTCCTGGAGCAGGCCGCCCGCGCCCTCGCCGCCCTGGAGGGCGAGACAGAGGTCAAGACCAGTCATGTCCGCCGGGTGGCGGCCATGGCCCTGCTCCACCGGAGCCGCGAGGCGGCGCCGCCGGAGCCGCCGCCACCCGGCAGGGAGCGGCAACAGGAGCGGGAGCAGCACCAGGCAGGGGACCGGCAGCCGCGAGATGACGGCCGGGACGGCGGGGACCGGGCCGACGGCGAGGCAGGGGAGGGCGCCGGTTCGCGGCAGGAGCCCGCAGCCGGCCCGGAGACGGCCGGCGGGCAGGGCAAGGCCCCCCGCCGGGAGCCGCCGGACACGGGACAGGAAGAGGAACCGGGACCAGCGGCAGGAACGGAGGAAGAGCAGGTCTTTGCGGTGGGGCCCTCCTTCCGGGTCAGGAAGATCGCCTCGGGCCGGGACCGGGTTGTCCGCCGGGGCAGCGGCCGCAGGTCCCGTTCCAGGGTATTGCAGAAACAGGGCCGCTCCAGCCGGTCCGGCCTGCACGGCCTGGCCGGGGATATTGCCCTGGATGCCACCATCAGGGCGGCGGCCGTCCGGCAGGCCGCCCGGGGCGGCGGGCCGGGCCTGATCCTGCGGCCCGGGGACCTGCGCTACAGGATCCGGGAACGGCGGATCGGCAACCTGCTCCTCTTTGTCGTCGATGCCTCCGGTTCCATGGGGGCCCGGGGAAGGATGGCGGCGTCCAAGGGCGCGGTGATGTCGCTTCTGCTCGATGCCTACCAGAAACGGGACAAGGTGGCCCTGCTCTCCTTTCGCCGCGACCGGTCCTGGCTGAACCTGCCGGTCACCGGCTCGGTGGAGCTGGCGGGCCGGCTGCTGGCCGAGATGCCGGTGGGCGGCCGCACACCGCTCTCGGCCGGCCTGGTGGGTGCCCATGAACAGGTGCGCAACTACCTGGTCCGTGAGCCCGACGGACGGCCCATTGTCATCATCCTCACCGACGGCAAGGCCAATGTCAGCCTGGGCCGGGACAGGCCGGTGGACGAGATGGTGCGGATCGCCACGGCCATGCGGGCGGAGAAACGGGCCAGGTATATCGTGGTGGACACCGAGGAGGAAGGTCTGGTAACCTTTGGCCTTGCCGGCAGGCTGGCCGGGGCACTGGCAGCCGATTATTTCAGGATACAGGATCTCCGGGCACAGCAGCTCGTTGATATCGTGAGGACAGAACAGTGAAGAAGAAACCGAACTTTCCGTTTGTCGCCATTGTCGGCCAGGAGCGGATGAAACTGGCCCTGGTGCTCAACATCATCAATCCCGGCCTGTCCGGGGTCCTGGTCCGGGGCGAGAAGGGCACGGCCAAGTCCACCGCCGTGCGGGCCCTGGCCGAGATCCTGCCCCGGATCAGGGTCATTGACCGGTTTCCCTTCCGCCTCGATCCGGACACGGAATACGCCGCCTACCGGGAACTCTGCGCCCTGATGGGCCGGACCCCGGAAGAGCAGGGGGAGCTGGCGGTCAGAGAGTCCAGGGTCCGGGTGGTGGAGCTGCCGGTGGGTGCCACCGAGGACCGGGTGGTGGGGACCCTGGACATGGAGCAGGCCCTGCAGAAGGGCGAACGTAGGATCGAGCCCGGCCTGCTGGCCCAGGCCCACCGCGGCATCCTCTACGTGGACGAGGTCAACCTCCTTGATGACCACGTGGTGGATGTGCTGCTGGATGCGGCCGCCATGGGAGTGAACACCATCGAGCGCGAGGGGATCAGCTTTTCCCACCCGGCCCGTTTCACCCTGGTGGGGACCATGAACCCCGAGGAGGGCGAGCTGCGGCCCCAGCTCCTGGACCGGTTCGGCCTCTGCGTCACCATCACCGGCATCGGCTCCATCGAGGAGCGGGTCCGGATCATGGAGCAGCGGGTCGCCTTTGATGAAGACCCGGAGGGATTCCGGGAAAAATGGCAGGAGGAATCGGAACGGCTGGTGGCCAGGATCGTCCGGGCAAGGGAGGCATACAGCCGGGTGCGGGTGGAAAGGGAGCTGCTCTACGAGATAGGCCGCAGTTGCCTGGAGATGGGGGTGGACGGACACCGTGGCGATATCATCATCCTCAAGACCGCCCGGACGCTTGCCGCCTGGCATGGCCGTGACACGGTGGAGCCCGCCGATGTCCGCGAGGCCGTGGACCTGGCCCTGCCGCACCGGCTCCGGAGGCAGCCGCTCATGGAGATACCGGACAGTGTCCGCCACCTGCGGGTCAAGGGTGCGGCGGCATGAGCGGTTCCCATGCCATGATCGAGATCCGGGGCCTGCGCAAGGACTATGGCAGGGTCCAGGCCCTGAAGGGCATCGACCTCACCGTGCCGGGCGGCCAGCTCTTTGCCTATCTCGGCCCCAACGGGGCGGGAAAATCGACCACCATCCGCATCCTCACCGGCCTGACCCGGATGAGTGGCGGCAGCGCCAGCCTGGGCGGCTTTGACATCGAACGGGACGCCATTGCCGCAAAGCGGCAGTTCGGCGTCGTGCAGCAGTACGTGAACCTGGACCAGGAACTCACGGTCTTTGAGAATCTTGATATCCACTGCCGCCTCTTTGCCATGAAGAAGAAGGCGCGCCGGGAGCGTATCGACCGGCTCCTTGCCTACGTGGACATGACAGACAGGGCATCGACCCTGATCAAGAAGCTCTCGGGCGGTCTCAAGCGCCGGGTGACCATTGCGCGCGCCCTGCTGCACGGGCCGAGCATCCTGTTCCTCGACGAGCCGACGGTGGGCCTGGATGCCGCCATCCGGCGCAGGATATGGGCACTGATCAAGAAGATCCAGCAGGAGGGCACCACCATCTTTCTCACCACCCATCACATCGAAGAGGCCGAGTTCCTGGCCGAGCGGGTCGCCTTCCTGGACGAGGGGAGGATCGTGGCCCTGGATACCCCGAGCAACCTCATGGCCCGCGTCGGAAGCTGGGCCATCGACCTGGTCGAGGACAGCGGGATGAAGACCCGTTATTTCAGCACCCGGGAGGAGGCGGACAGGTTCCGTGCCCATGGCGCCTTTACCATGCGCCGCGTGAACCTGGAGGACGCCTTTCTCTCCCTGACCGGAAAAAAGGTGGGCCAATGATCACCGGATGTCTGGCAGTCTATCGTCGGGAGATGCTTATCCTGAAGCGGCGCTTCAAGCGCCAGGCCGCGGGCCAGGCCGTCTCGCCGCTTCTCTACCTGCTGACCTTCGGCTATGCCATGGGCGGCGAACTCCGCTTTGACGGCACACGCTACCTGGATTTTCTCCTCCCCGGCCTGGTGGCCATGAGCAGCATGACCCAGGCCTTTGCCATCTCCACGGACATCAACGTGGCCCGTTTTTACTGGCATATATTCGACGAGTTCCAGGCCGCGCCCATCAGCAATGCCAGTTACGTGGCCGGCGAGGTCATGGCCGGGATCAGCCGCGCCCTGATGAGCATCTGCATCACCCTGGGCCTGGGATACCTGTTCGGTGTCAGGCTGCACTACCCGCCGATCTTCTGGCTGACCATCCTGCTCAACAGTTTTCTCTTCGCCTCCCTTGCCGTGGCCCTGGCCATGGTGGTGCGGAACCATGCCGACCAGAGCCTGCTCACCAACTTCGTCATCACGCCCATGGCCTTCCTGGGGGGCACCTTTTTCCCCCTGGACCGGCTGCCGGTCTGGCTGCAGAAGATCCTCGGCCTGCTGCCGCTCACCCACGCCTCCACCGCCATCCGGGCGGCGGCCCTGGGCAGGCCGGTTCACGTGATGTCCCTGGTCCTGCTTGCCGTCATCGGCGTCGTTTTCTTCGGCATGGCCTATTACTGTGTCAACAAGGCAAGGGATTAGCCCCGCAATGTATATCACCACCTTCTATGACGGTGTTGCCATCCACCGGGCCGGGAAGATCATCTATGGCAGATTCCTGGAGCCGCACCTGGTCCTCTCCACCTGCCGGGTTGCCGGCGGCATGCGGCGGGGACTCGGCTATGTGCTCAACCACCAGAGCTGCGAGCCGTGCAACCACGGCCGCAGGCTCGCCCTGCGCGACCCGGAACGCTACCGGCGGGAGATCTGCGCCCCGCACGGCCTGCCGCCGGAACAGTGCGCCACCATGGGCACAGCGGCCAACATGCACCACGCCGCCTTTGTCCGCGAGAGCTTCCAGGACCTGGAGGTCGGGGCCGTGATCACCGGCGGCGTGGAGACCAATGCGGGCCGGGCCGGCGATCCGGCCTCGGTCCACGAGACCGCGGACGGTTTCATCCGCCTGGACCGGCCGCAGGCAGCGGCCGAGGAACCGGCGCCGGGCACCATCAAGCCGGGCACCATAAACATCATGCTCTTCATCGGCCACCCCCTCACCGAGGCGGCCCTGACCAGGTCCATCATCACCGCCACCGAGGCCAAGACCGCGGCCCTGCAGGAACTGGCCGTCAACTCCCGCTACTCCGACGGCCTGGCCACCGGCACCGGCACCGACCAGGTCATTGTCGCCGCCCCGGACCGGGACGGTTTCAGGCTCGGCTGGGCGGGCAAGCACAGCAAGCTGGGTGAGCTGATCGGCCGGGTGGTCCTTGCCGGGGTCAAGGAGGCCCTGGCAAAGCAGAACAGGCTGACGCCCATGGGCCAGTGCTCGGCCCGGATCCACCTGGAGCGGTTCGGCTGCTCGCGGCAGTCCCTGCGGCAGGGGATCGCCGACCACCTGGAAGGGGAGACGGCCGAGGTCCTGAAGGAGAATATCGATGTCATTATCCGCGATCCCCTGGTGGTGGCGGCGGTGGCGGCCATGGTCCACCTGCGCGACAAGATCGCCTGGGGCATCCTGCCTTCATCCTGCCGGCAGGATATCATGGCCGCGGCCGCGGCCCAGCTCGCCTGCGCCCTGTCCGGCCGTTACGACCTGGCGGCCTCCTATCGCGATGCCCTGGCCGGGGCCGCATCGCACGCGGACAACCGGCGCTTTCTCGCCCTCTGCCACCGGGCCATGGCCCTGGGGTTTGCCGACAAGTGGGCGGACGGGGCATGAGGAAACTGCTCAACTTTTCCACCCATCCCGGCGAGCCGGAGCTCTTTGATGACGACTGGCGGCAGATCGCCGCCTTTGTCCGCGGGCAGGGATTTGACGGCCTGGAACTGCTGCCCGTGGGAGCGTATCCCTTTGACCGCATCCCGCGGCCGCTGATCCACGGCCTGCACCTCCGGTTCTTCGTCTTCCTGCAGGCCTTCTGGCAGGGCCGGGAGCAGGAGCTGCTGGCGCTGTTCGGCAGCATGGACAATGTCCGCCGCTTCTACGGCGGCACCGACCCGGAGTGCCTCGTCAGAGCGTATGGTGCCCAGTTCGAGCTGGCGCACAGGCTCGGCTGCCGCTACGTGGTCTTTCACCCGGTGCAGTGTGACCTTGCCCATATCCAAGACTGGAATTTCCCCTGGCACTGGCGGCAGACCCTGGATATCTGCAGTGAGATTCTCAATGGTGCGCTGGCGGCAAGCAGCTACCGGGGCCTGCTGCTCTTTGAGAACCTCTGGTGGCCCGGGAGTTTCAGGCTGCACGATCCTGCCGAGTACGACTACCTGCGGCGGCGGATTCACCACGACCATTGCGGTATCGTGCTCGATACGGCCCACCTGCTCCACAGCCGGCAGGGCTTCACCCGCGAGGCGGATGCGGTCCGTTACCTGCTCAAGGCGGTGGCGGAGCTGGGAGAGCTGACCCGGGAAATACGCGCCATCCACCTTACCTGCGGCCTGAGCGGCGACTATATCAGGGAGAGCAGGACCGCCGCCGCCCCGGCCGCAGGCAAAGACTTCTGGCATCGGCTGGCCGCGGCCAGGCGGCACGTCAACCGGATCGACCCCCATGAACCGTTCACCGATCCGGCCATTGGCGCCCTCTTTGACCTGGTGGAGCCGGAGGACGTGGTGTTTGAGTTCACCTTCCGGGAAAAGGCGGCCTGGCGGGAAAAGATCGCGATCCAGAAAAAAGCGCTGGAGGATGTCCTGTGGTAAGACGGTTTCTTTTTTTCATCCTGGTCGTTGGCTGCGGCTTCCTGCTCCTGGCGCCGGGGTGCGG
>WFUT01000036.1 GCA_015484845.1 Desulfobulbaceae bacterium | reverse complement strand
CCGGAGGTAGGAGTCGCCGCTCAGCTCCTGGTTGACCAGTTGGTCGCTGGCCGGGATGATACCGGCAAGGGGCAGGTCGGCCTCGCGCACCGCGGTGTCGATCTTCTCCCGCAGGGCCGGCGGCACCGGGTCCGGGGCCCGGTTGACGATCAGCCAGCGGTTTTTGACCTCGAGCTGCAGCGGGCCGGTGATGTCGGCGATGCGGCGCGCGGTGAGGATGCCGCGGGCCGAGGGATCGGAGACGATGAGCAGGTGGTCGATGGAGCGCAGGTTCATCCGGCTCAGGTGCTCCATGCCGGCCTCGTTGTCAACGATGATGAACCGGTAGTTTTCCGCCAGCTTGTCCATGGTCATGGCCAGGTACTGGTTGGCGGCGCAGTAGCAGCCCGGGCCGTCGGGCTGGCCCATGACCATCAGGTCGTAGCCGGACTCCTCCACCAGGGCCTGGTGGATCTTCATCTCCATGAACTGGTCCCGGGTCATGCCCGGCGGGATGTCACCCTTGATCTCCCGGCGGATCTCGCCCAGGGTCATGTGGACATCGAGATCGAGCAACTCGTTGAGGTTGGCGTTGGCATCGGCGTCAACGGCAAGGACCGGGGTCATGCCCCGGCCTGTCAGGTACTTGAGGAGCAGGGCGGAGATGGTGGTCTTGCCGGTACCGCCCTTGCCGGCCATGGCGATTACTTTGGTCATGTCTCTATCCCGGATCTGATGAATTGAGGAGTCTAACCGTGGAAATATATCTTAAAACCTAAATCCTGCAATTGGCAATTTTGCCGGAGATGCGAGGCATCAAGGGCGCAGACGTATACGAATACTTCAAGCCCTTGATAACGAAGCAGATTCGGTAAAATTGCCAATCCCAAAGGGCGAGAAAATGAAGAAAAAAAATCCTTCACCCGATCAGTGAGTCGAAAAAAACGATCACGTTCGTATAATCCGCTGATACGGCGAAAGAAATTTTTTTCTTCATTTTCGAAGTGCAGGATTTAGGTAAAACCGGCATCTCTCCAAGTCAAACCATGTCCTGGGAGCAAATAAGAAAGAAGGAGCCTCTTCCTGCCGGTTGATTTTTCCGCGCCGACAATATTTTTACTGGACGACTGTCGCCTCGTGCCTTACCTTCTCTGGCACATGTGGACTGCGACAGGCCGCTGGCCGCGCAGGCACGGCAGCCGGGCCGGGGGGACCGCGGACGGACGCCTTGGCCCTGCATCCGCCGCAGGCCAAAAAACAGACCTGCATCCTGGCAAGCCCGTACACCGCGATGATACGGCAAAAGAAAAATTTTCTTCCTTTTCGAAGTGCCGGATGCGGCTCACATCCGATTGCCTTTTGTGACCACCATGCGATTTAAGGCCGCCATATTCGACCTGGACGGAACCCTGCTCGACACCCTGGAGGACCTGGCCGATTCCGCCAACCGGGTCCTGCGCTCCCTTGACCTGCCCGTGCACCCGGTGGAGAGCTACCGCTACTTTGTCGGCGAGGGCATGGTCCGCCTGGTCGAGCGTATCCTGCCGCCCGACCGGCGTGACGAACCATTCGTGGCGCGCGTCGTGGAGGCATTTCGCAACGACTACGGCCACCACTGGAAGGACAAGTCCGGCATGTACGAAGGCGTCCCGGCCATGCTGGACGGGCTGGCCGCGGCAGGGCTGAAACTGGCCGTTCTCTCCAACAAGCCTGACGAATTCACCCGGGTCTGCGTGCGCGACCTGCTGCCCGGCTTTCCCCTTGACCCGGTCTTCGGCCAGCGGCCCGGCATTGCCCCGAAACCGGACCCGGCCGCGGCCCTGGAGATCGCGGCCATGCTGGATTCCGCGCCGGCGGAGATCCTCTACCTCGGCGACACGGCCACCGACATGCAGACCGCCTGCCGGGCCGGGATGTTCGCGGTCGGCGCCCTCTGGGGCTTCAGGACCAGGGAGGAACTCGAGGAGAACGGCGCCCGTGCCGTGGTCCGCCGGCCGGAGGATGTCCTGCGGCTCGTCCGCCCCCAAGCCCAACCCGCCTGAACCGTCAGCCCACGCGCCATGATTCCGATCAACACCCTTCTCGCCTATGGCGGTCCGCCGGTCATCGGCGCCTTTATCGGTTACCTGACCAACAAGATCGCCATCCGCATGCTCTTCCGGCCCCTCAGGCCCTGGCATATCTTCGGGCTCCGGGTCCCCATGACGCCGGGGGTCATTCCGTCCAAGCGCGAACAGCTGGCGGAAAACATCGGCGAGATGGTGGGCAGCCACCTGCTCACCTCCAGGGACATCGGTGCGGCCCTGTCCGAGGAGCCCTTCCAGGAACACCTGCACGGCATCGTCGATGCCAGGGTACGGGAGATCCTGAGCCGGGATTACGGCCCGGTGGTCACCATGCTGCCGCGCCGGTTCCAGGCCTACTTCAAGATCGGTGTCCGCACGGTCAAGTACCAGCTGCGGGAGGGGGTGCACCGCTACGTCGAGAGCCCGGGTTTTGAGCAGGCCGTGGCCGCCGTGGTCGCGGACCAGCTGGCGGCCATGGGCCACCACCGGCTCAACGAACTGGTCTCGGCCGACGAGAGGACCGCGGTCTATGTCTTCATCGACAACCTGATCATGGAGCTGCTGCAGAGCCCGGGCGCGGAGAACTGGCTCGCCGCCTACCTGGCGCGGCGCTTCGACCGGGCCGCGGAAGAGGGGTTGACCCTGGCCGACCACCTGCCGGAGCCACTGACCAGGTTCATCATCAGCGCCATTGAGCAGCAGTCGCCCAGGATCCTGAAAAAACTCTCTGCCATGCTCTCCGAACCGGCGGTGCGGGAGAGGATCATCCACGCGGTCCGGGACGGGATCAACCACTTCCTGGACAGCCTGGGCCCGGTGGGCGCCATGGCCCGCGGTTTTCTCGACATGGAGACCATGGAGGCAAAGATCCGCGAATACCTGCTCGACAAGGAGGACGAGATCATCCTCTGGCTGCAGGAACCGGAACTGCAGGAGCGGTTGGCCGCAGTCCTGGTCGAGCAGACCGAGCGGCTGCTCAACAAGCCCCTGGCACGGTTCAGGGCCAGGATGGATGATGCCCAGTACCGGATGGTCTGCCGCCAGATCGCGGTGCAGATCCTGGGCGTGCTCCGTTCCAGGGGCGTGGCCGAGACCCTGTCCACCATGATCCGCAACACCATGGAGGAGCGGCTCGGGCACGGCGAGCTGGAGCTGGCCGAGATCATGGAGCAGCTCTTTCCCGACCAGGACGGCGAACGGATCCACGATTTCATCACCAGCGAGGCCGTGGCCCTGGTCCGTTCGCGCAAGGTGCTCCGCCTCCTGGACCGGATGGTCAACACCATGGTGGACTCCATGGTGAACCGGCCGGTGGGTGTCCTGCACCGGCTCATGCCCCAGGGCATCCGCACCGGCATCACCGCCTACATCGTGCTCACCGCCAACAGGATGCTCCTCAAGGAGGTGCCCGGCCTGGTGGAATCCCTCAATATCCGGCGCGTGGTGGCCGACAAGGTCAACTCGCTCGACCTGCTCCAGCTCGAACGGCTCCTGCTCTCCATCATGGAGGAGCAGTTCAAGTACATCAACCTCTTTGGCGCCCTGCTTGGCTTCCTCATCGGGTTGATCAACCTCCTCATCCTGCATCTGTAGCGCCCTCCAACTCCCGCAGCAGGGTATCCAGCGCATCCAGGTCATGGCAGGCCATGATCCGCTGCCGGATCCTGCTGGCGCCGCGGAGGCCGGCCAGGTAGCGGACCGCGTGGTTTTTCATCCGGAACACCGCCTGCCGTTGCTGCAGGTATCTCCGGGTCAGCGCCAGGTGCCGGCGCATGGCCGGCAGCCGCTCCTCCAGGGTGACCGGCCGTCCCTGCCTGGCAAAGACCCAGGGATTGCCCAGGGCGCCGCGGCCGATCATGACCCCGTCGCAGCCGGTCTCGGCCATCATCCGCAGGCCGTCTTCATGACAGAGGATATCGCCGTTGCCGATGACCGGGATGGCCACCGCCCGCCGGACCTGGTCGATCACCCGCCAGTCGGCCCGGCCACCGAACCCCTGCGCCCAGGTACGGGCATGCACCGTGACCGCGGCGGCGCCGGCTCCTTCCGCCATTCGCGCGAATTCCGGCGCCGTGATGGCATCGCTGTTCCAGCCGCTGCGGAACTTGACCGTCACCGGCAGGGTGGTGTTGGCGCACACCGCCCGGATGATGGCAGCGGCCCTCTCCGGCTCCCGCATCAGGGCGGCGCCGGCCCCCTTGCGTACCACCTTGCGCACCGGGCAGCCCATGTTGATGTCGATCAGCTGCACGGGCTGGTCGCTGACCAGGGCGGCGGCCCGGCCCATGATCTCCGGCTCGCTGCCAAAGAGCTGCACGGCCAGGGGCTGGTCAAGGGGATCGCTCTGCAGCAGGGCAAGGGTCTTTTTCTGGCCAAAGCAGAGGCCGTGGCAGCTCACCATCTCCGAAAAGCAGAGTGCGGCGCCATGCTCGCGGCAGAGGAGGCGGAAGGGGAGATCGGTATATCCGGCCAGGGGGGCCAGGAAAAAGGAACCGTTGACGGTAACCTGTCCTATCTGCATCATTCTCACTCTTTCCGACCAGGGTTTTCCGGTCCTGGTTTTTTCCTGTTGTCTTTCTTTATCAGTGTATTATAACGCAGCACAGTGGCGTGGTCCGCCACCCCTGCCGGTCCGGCAGGCTGATATTGCAACACCACCTGTTTCCAACAGTATTGAACCTAAATCCTGCACTTCGAAAATGAAGAAAAAATTTTCTTTTGCAGTATCAGCGAATTACACGAACGTGATCGTTTTGTTCGACCCACTGACCGTGTGAAGGTTTTTTTCTTCATTTTCTCGCCCGCAGGCATTGGCAATTTTACCGAATCTGCTTCGTTATCAAGGGCTTGAAGTATTCGTATATGTCTGTGCCCTTGATGCCTCGCATCTCCGGCAAAATTGCCAATTGCAGGATTTAGGTTAAAGACAAACGGAGTAGACCCATGACCCTGAAACTCGATGTCAACGCAGACAAACTGGACAGCGGACAGATCTCCACCCTGCAGGAGATGCGCCGGCGGTGCGCGCGCCGCATCCTGCTGTCAACCACCCTGGCCGCCTCGGGTCATCCCGGCGGATCGCTGTCCTCGCTGGACATGCTGCTGGTGACCTATGGCATGATCCGGCACGATCCGGCCAATCCGCGCATGGCCGACCGCGACCGGGTGGTGGAGAGTATAGGGCATATCTCTCCGGGTGTCTATTCCGTGCTGGCCGAGTATGGCTATTTCAGTGAAGAGGATTTCCTGACCGGTTTTCGGCGGACCGGCTCCGGTTTCCCGGGCCATGTCGAGTCCATCGTGCCCGGAGTGGAGTGGGATACCGGCAACCTGGGCCAGGGACTGTCCACGGCCGTGGGCATGGCCCAGGCATTCAAGGTCCGGGAGAGCGATGCCCGGGTGATCACCCTCATGGGGGACGGCGAGCACCAGAAGGGCCAGATCACCGAGGCCATCCGCTACGCCCACAAGTACAGGCTGGACAACCTGACCGTGCTGGTTGACCGCAACCACCTGCAGATCTGCGGTGATACCGAGAAGGTGATGCCGCAGCCCATCGGCCGGCTCTACGAGGCCCTGGGCTGGCGGGTCGTGCGGCTGGAGGACGGCCATGACTACAACGCCATCTTCCAGGCCCTGCGCGATGCCTACACCAATACCTCTGGCGTGCCCACGGTGATCATTGCCAGGACCGTGATGGGCAAGGGTATCTCCTTCATGGAGAACCAGGCCAGGTACCACGGCTCACCGCTCAAGCCGGACCAGCTTGCCCAGGCCCTGGCCGAGCTGGGCGTGGAAAACGATCTTGAGTTCTGGCAGGAAAAGCGAAAAGAGCCGGTCCGCACCAACACCATCCTGGAGCCGAAGAGCGACTACCCCGATGTCGCTGCCGGCGAGCCGATCCTCTACGAGGCAGGCACCATGACCGACAACCGCTCCGCCTATGGCAACGCCCTGCTCGGCCTGGCCGAGGCCAACAACGTGCAGGGCAGGCCGCCGGTCATCGTCGGCATCTCGTGTGACCTGGAGGGTTCGGTCAAGATGGGCGGCTTTCACAACCATTCGCCCGGCGCCTACTTCGAGGCCGGCATCCAGGAACACCATGCCGCCGGCATGGGCGGTGCCATGAGCCGGGAGAACCTGGTGACCTTTTTCTCCACCTTTGGCGTCTTTGCCGTGTCCGAGGTCTACAACCAGAACCGGCTCAGCGATTTCAACCACACCAACCTCAAGATCGTGGCCACCCACGTGGGCCTCGACGTGGGCGAGGACGGCCCGACCCACCAGTGCATCGACTACCTGGGCCTGCTCAAGAACCTGTTTCGGTTCTCTGTCTTCATGCCGGCCGACCCCAACCAGACCGACCGGATCGTCCGTTTTGTCGCCACCCGCCCGGGCAACCATTTCGTGGGCATGGGCCGCTCCAAGACCCCGGTGATCACCACCGAGGACGGCAGGGTCTTCTATGATGCCGACTACCGGTTCGAGCCTGGCCGCGCCGACTGGCTGCGCCGGGGCGACGCCGGCACCATTGTCACCTACGGCGCCCTGACCCCGGCCTGTATCGAGGCGTGGCAGATGCTGCGCGAGGAGGGGATCCCGGTGGGCGTTCTCAACATGGCCTCCCTGCTGCCCCTGGACGTGGACAGCCTGGCCGAGGCCGCCGCGATCGGCCCCCTGCTGACAGTGGAGGATCACCACGTGGAGACCGGGCTTGGCGCCAGTGTTGCGGCCGCGTTCATGGATCGTGGCCTGGCGGCCAGGATGCGGCGGCTCGGCGTCAGCCGCTACGGCAGCTCAGGCAAGCCGGCCGAACTGTACAGGGCCCAGGGACTGGACGCCTCCTCCATCGCCGCTGCCATGAAGGAGCTCATCGGCTGACAGGGGCCGGATTTTCTTCATTTTCGAAGAGCAGGATGTAAGCTGAAAAAAGGGGGGCGCCCGGATCCCGCAGGATCCCGGCGCCCCCCTTTTTGTCCGTCGCCCCTGGTTTCACGTCCGCGCCCGCGGCCGTGACCACAGGAGGCGGCACCTACTTGTGGACGGTCCTGGCCGCGGCCTGGCGATTTTCCTGCCGCAGCTTGTCCAGGGTGCCCAGGTAGATCCGCTCCGAGAGGTCGTCCACGATCTGGGCCAGGGCCTTGGTCTCGGCATTGGTGCCGATGTCACGGATATCATAGTCCTCGGTCCACAGTTCATTGGGAACTTCCCAGAGGATCTTGCCCTTTTTCAGGTCCTTGAGCACGTACCGGACGTTCAGCTTGACCTTGACGCTGGTGGCCCGGGCATCGCCGTTCCAGGAGACACTGGGCAGGTCAATGGAGAGGATCTCGCCGGCCAGGATAAGATCGGCCTGCTTCTTGTCCTTGGTGATCCTTATGGCGTCGGACTTCTGGAACCAGCGGGCCAGGGACTGGTAGATCCTGGCATCAAGGCCCAGCTCGTTGGTCCGGTTTTTCCAGGTCGGCATGTACACGTAGCGTGTCGGCCCGTCATAGACCTGGGGAAAGTAGTATCCGCAACCGCCGAGCAGGCCGACGAGGCAGATGACAGGGATCAGTCGGGCGGAAAAGATTCTCACCAGTAGGCTCCTTTTTCAGAAACCAGGAACCAGGGGACAGCAGCCGGATCAGTTTGCACCCGTGGCAAGGCGGGAAACGGCTTTCTCTCGCCCCCTGTTTTCGTGGTTTGTTGCGGCGGTGACCCGGAGACCACCAGCCATGCTGGTCTGCCTGAAATCTTTCTGATTTTACCTCAAATACTGCAATTACCAATTTTGCCGGAGATGCGAGGCATTTTCTTCATTTTCGAAGTGCAGGATTTAGGTTTCAGACAACAATATTAACAAGTTTCCTCTTTACCACAATGATTTTTTTGGCAGCCTTGCCGCCGGTGAACTTGTGGACCCGTTCGTCGGCCATGGCCAGTTCCTTGAGCTCTTCGTCGCTGATATCGGCCGCCACCTGCAGGCGGCTCCGCACCTTGCCGTTGACCTGGACCACGATGGTCAGTTCGTCTTCCCGGGCGGCCTCGGGGTCAAAGGTCGGCCAGCGGGCGGCCGCGATCTGTTCGCCGTGGCCCGTGATCTCCCACATCTCCTCGCAGAAGTGGGGCACCATGGGGAAGAGCAGCAGCAGGGCGGTCTCCAGGGCCTCGCGGAGCACGGCCCGGTCAATGGTATGCTCGGCCAGCAGGGTGCCGGTCTCGTTGACCAGCTCCATGATGGCGGAGATGGCGGTGTTGAAGTGGAAGTTGGATTCAATGGAGTCCGTGACCCGGGCAATGGTTTGATGGGTCTTGCGGTACAGCCTCCTCGAGGCGGGGTCCAGGTTCGGTCCATCGACGCTGCCTGCCCCGAAACAGTCCAGGTTGGCACGAACCAGGCGGTAGACCCGGTTGAGGAAGCGGGAGGCGCCATCGACGCCGGCCGCGTTCCATTCCAGGTCACGCTCGGGCGGGGCCGCGAACAGGGAGAAGAGGCGTACCGTGTCGGCGCCGTACTGCTCGATCAGGTCGCTGGGATCCACGACGTTGCCCTTGGACTTGGACATCTTGGCGCCGTCCTTGATCACCATGCCCTGGGTGAGCAGGTTGGTGAAGGGCTCGTCGATCTGCAGGTAACCCAGGTCCCGCAGGACCTTGGTGAAGAACCGTGAGTAGAGCAGGTGCAGGATGGCATGCTCGACGCCGCCGATGTACTGGTCCACGGGCAGCCAGTAGGCGGCCGCCTCCCGGTTGATGGGCGCGTTCTCCTCCCGTGGGCTGGTGTAGCGGGCAAAATACCAGGATGATTCGACAAAGGTGTCCATGGTGTCGGTCTCCCGCCGGGCCTCGGCGCCGCAG
The DNA here is from genome assembly GCA_015484845.1 of Desulfobulbaceae bacterium. Taxonomy (GTDB): domain Bacteria; phylum Desulfobacterota; class Desulfobulbia; order Desulfobulbales; family Desulfobulbaceae; genus DRKI01. The sequence goes on along the minus strand of WFUT01000036.1, from coordinate 5,799 downwards.
GAGGGACAGGTGGTGCGATAGAAGGACTCCTGCTGGTGGAGCGGGGCATGGCTGCCGTCCGGGGAGTCGGCGCCGGGCAGGACCACGGGCAGCTCGTCCTCGGGCACTGGCACGATGCCGCAGGAAGGGCAGTGGATGACCGGGATGGGTGCGCCCCAGTAGCGTTGCCTGGAGATGCCCCAGTCCCGCAGCCGGTAGGTGGTCTGCGCCCTGCCAAACCCCTGTTCCTCGGCATGGCGGATGATGGCCTTCCTGGCCTCGCCGGACGCCATGCCGGTGAAGGGACCTGAATCGGCCAGCACGCCGGGTCCCTCCCAGGCCGCCTCCATGGCCGTCCCGTCCAGGATGGTGTCTTGCGGCTGGATGACGGGCCGGATCGGCAGGTTGTATTTCCTGGCAAATTCAAAATCGCGCTGGTCGTGGGCAGGAACCGCCATCACGGCGCCGGTGCCATACTCCATGAGGACAAAGTTGGCCACGTAGATGGGCACCCGCTCGCCGTTGAACGGGTTGATGCACCAGGCGCCGGTGAAGACGCCCTTCTTCTCCAGCTCGTCCTCCACCGAGGCCCGCTGTTTCTCGACCAGGGTCTGGCGGATGAATTCCTGCACCTCTGCCTCCTGTTCCGTCCCCCGGATCAGCTCCTGGACCAGGGGGTGCTCCGGGGCGAGCGACATGAAGGTGACGCCGTAGATGGTGTCCGGCCGCGTGGTGAAGATGGTGAGCTTCCCTTCACTGTTCTCGAGCGGAAAATCGCAGGCCAGGCCCCGGCTCTTGCCGATCCAGTTGCGCTGCATGGTGACCACCTTCTCGGGCCAGCCGGTCAGCTGGTCCAGGTCGTCGAGAAGCTCGTCGGCATAGTCGGTGATCCTGAAAAACCAGCCGTGCATGGTCTTGGGCTCCACGGGCTGGTCGCAGCGCCAGCAGGCACCGTCGATCACCTGCTCGCGGGCGAGCACGGTCTGGCAGTCATTGCACCAGTTGACCGTGGTCTCCTTGCGGTAGACCAGTCCTTTTTCCAGCATCTGCAGGAAAAGGAGCTGCTCCCAGCGGTAGTACTTGGGATTGCAGGTGGCCAGTTCCCGGTCCCAGTCATAGCTGAGCCCCATGGCCTTGAGCTGGGCGCGCATGTAGGCGATGTTGTCATAGGTCCAGGCGGCGGGATGGATGCCCCGCTTGAGGGCCGCGTTCTCGGCGGGCAGGCCAAAGGCATCCCAGCCCATGGGGTGAATGACGTGGAAGCCCTGCATCCGCTTGTAGCGGGCAATGACATCACCGATGGAGTAGTTGCGAACATGGCCCATGTGGATACGCCCGGAAGGGTAGGGGAACATCTCGAGCACGTAGTATTTCTTCCGGCCCGGTTCCTCGCTCACCCGGTTGGGTTTTTCCTCTTCCCACCGCTGCTGCCATTTTTTTTCTATGGCCCTGAAATCGTACCTGTCGTTGTTCTTCATGGTTATCTTCTGCCTGGAAGTTGTAAAAATGCCGTGCGATCCACATAACTGTTCAGGGGCAAGTAACCCGACGGTGTTGCGTGTCTACTGCTGGCCCTGTTCAAAATCAACACCCATGGGCGGTTGCAGGGTGGTGTAGTTCTCGAAGGTGGTGAACTCGGCCAGGAAGGTCAGCTTGACCACCCCGGTGGGCCCGTTGCGCTGCTTGCCGACGATGATCTCGGCCAGGCCCCGGTTGGGGTTGTCTTCGGCCTTGTTGTAGACCTCGTCACGGTAGATGAACATGATCACGTCCGCGTCCTGCTCGATGGCGCCGGACTCGCGCAGGTCGGAGAGCTGGGGCCGCTTGTCGGTCCGGCTCTCCAGGCTGCGGTTGAGCTGGGACAGGGCGACCACGGGAACGTCCAGCTCCTTGGCCATGGCCTTGAGGGAGCGCGAGATGTCGGAGATCTCCTGGGCCCGGTTTTCGGTGCCTGCCTTGCCCTGCATGAGCTGGAGGTAGTCGACCACGATCATGCCCAGGTCGTGTTCCGACTTGAGCCGACGCGCCTTGGCCCGCATCTCGAGCACCGTGGTGCCGGCCGTGTCATCGATAAAGATGGGGGCGTCCGAGAGCATGCCCGTGGCCCTGGTCAGCTTGGGCCAGTCCGGGTCCTGCAGGCGGCCGGTCCTGATCCGCTGCGAATCGATCCTGCCGATGGAGCAGAGCATGCGCAGAGCGAGCTGTTCCATGGACATCTCCAGGCTGAAGACCGCCACCGGGATCTTCTCGATCAGGGCGGCATGCTGGACCATGTTCATGGCCAGGGCGGTCTTGCCCATGGAGGGACGGCCGGCCAGGATGATCAGGTCCGAGGGCTGGAGACCTGCGGTCATGCGGTCGAGCTCCTCGTAGCCGGTGGCCACGCCGGTGATGTGTTCCTGGCGGTCAAAGAGCTTGGTGATCCGGTCAAAGGCCCTGGGCACGATATCGGACATGGGCTCAAAGCCGGTGCCCTTTTTTGCCTGGGCGATCTCGAAGATGGTCTTCTCCGCCTCGTCCACCAGGGTGTCGATATCGTCCTGGGCGTCGTAGCAGCGGGCCGCGACCTCGGAGGTGGTCTGGATCAGCCGGCGCAGGATGGCCTTCTTGCGGATGATCCGGGCGTGGTGGACCAGGGTGCCGGAGAAGGGGATGATATCGGTGAGCGAGGCCAGGTAGGCGGCGCCGCCGACCTGGTCCAGCTTGTTCTGATCGTTGAGAAGGCTGGTGACCGTGATCAGGTCATGGGGCTCGTGCTTCTCGAACAGGGTGAGCATGGCCCTGAAGATGGTCTTGTGGGCGTCACGGTAGAAGTCGTCGGGAGTGATGATCTCGACGACCTTGAGAAGTGATTTGTCCTGCAGGAGGATGGTGCCCAGGACCGCCTGTTCCGCCTCCACGTTCTGGGGCGGCAGCATGTTCGGGGAGACCGGATGTGGGGGCAGGGGCTGGTGTTGCATGGAGTCTCGGGTCCCGTTGCCGGCGCGGGCGGATCAGGGAGAAACGACCACGGACGTGTCCGTGTCCGTGGTCGCCGGTTTCTGCTGTGGGGGTACCACTGTCCATCGGGGCGCCGCGGCATGGGCGGCGTTTCCGGCCGGGTGGCCGGAAGAACTACTCTTCCTCTTCCGCCCCGGTCGCCTTCTCGGTCTCCTTGCCGGCCATGTCCTCGGGCACGACCTGGACGATGATCTCGGCGGTCATCTGGTAGCCGACCTTGACGCTGACCCTGGTCTCGCCGATGTTCTTGATGGGATCGGCCAGGACAATGGCGCGGCGGTCCACGGTGACCCCCAGTTCCTCCAGGCGGCCGGCGATGTCACTGGTGGTGACCGAACCGAACAGCCGGTCCTCGTCCCCGACCCGGCGGGTGATATCCACCACCTTGCCCTCCAGCCTGGCGGCCATGGTCTCGGCCTCTTTCTTCTCCCTGGCCAGCCGGTCGGCAATGGCCTGCTGTTCCCTCTTCAGGCGGGCGAGGGTGGCCTTGTTGACAGGAACCGCCATCTGCCTCGGGATCAGGTAGTTGCGGGCGTAACCGGGCTTGACATTGACGATGTCACCTTCCCGGCCCAGGGTGTCGATGGTCTTTTTCAGGATGATTTCCATTGCTCAATTCCTCTCTTGTAGAGCGGCCCGGGCTGCTCTTTCCAGCCCTGGCCGGCATGTTCGTTGCGCGGGTCCTCAAAGCGAAATCCTGCCCCGATCGCAGGATTCGGTTCAGAAGAAGTGCATAGGTGTCGGGTTCAGTCTTTCCCGGCCTGGTCGTCCCTGCCCCTGCGCCGGAAGTCGATCCACACGTCGCTGATGCCGAGTACGGCCAGCATGATGAGGCCATAGCTCTGGATGACCAGCAGGAAGTAGAAGACCAGCCGCAGGTAGCGGGGCACCTTCCAGCGTTCCAGCAGGTGGATGAAGACGGCCAGGCCCTGGAAGAAGTAGACCAGGCCGGCGACCAGGAGCAGGCAGATCCCGGCGTCGCGGATCCTTCCCTGGCCGACCAGGGTCAGGACCAGGGCGACGATGGGCAGCCAGACGACCTGGTCCGGCAACTGCCAGCCGGAATACCCCGACCAGGGCGCCTTTTCCGGGTTGCGGTGCAGGAGCAAGGTGTTGCCGGCCACCATGTTCATCCAGACGGTCATCAGGACCATGCAGGCCAGGACGCCGGGCAGGATCCTGGGGATCAGCAGCTTCAGCTCGGTGATCACCCGGTCTAGGTCGAGCAGGACGTCGGCAGGGAGATCAGCGTTGCTCTTGTAGGCCTCAAAGGTCTGCGTGAAACCGGTATCCAGCAGCTGCAGCAGGTGGCTGTAGGGGTTCATGCCGGCGGCCAGGCCATAGATGGTCCAGAAGATGATCCATGTGGCGGCCAGGGTTATTGCTCCCCTGGCCCCGGCCCTGGCCGGCCCCTCGCCCAGGGCGGCGCTGCGGTCGAGGCTGTAGCCCAGGGGCAGCATGGTCAGGGAAAAGAGGAAAACGCCCATCTGGTTGAGCAGAAGCGCAATCAGCGCGGCCAGCAGCAGGCCGTTGCGCAGCAGCGTTGTTCCTCCCCTGGTGCCGAAAACCCGCAGGACATAAAAGGCCGGTACGGCCAGCACCATGTTCATCCAGCCGAACAGGGCCGGGACCAGCACCGGCAGGAAATAGACCGTGGCCACCATCAGGGTCTGGCCGGAAAAAAAGGCCGATGCCCCGGACGGGTTGGTGCCTTGTGCCGCCATCTCAGCCGGGCGCCTGGGGTATATGGCCGGATCCCGGAACCATGCGCATCCGTTCCCGGCCCGGCCCGCTCAACCTGTGCCGGACCTGCATGGCGTCGGGTTCCTTCATGCGGGTCAGTACTGGGTCGGGCCGCTGTACGGCATCAGGGCAAGCTGCCGGGCCCGCTTGATGGCCTCGGTGAGCTGGCGCTGATGGCGGGCACAGGTGCCGTAGATCCGCTTGGGAATGATCTTGCCCCGTTCGGTGACAAAGTTCCTCAGCGTCTTGGGATCCTTGTAGTCGATAACCAGTTCCTTGTCCGTGCAGAAACGACATACCCTGCGGCGGGAAAATACTCTCTTTCTGGGTGCCATGTTCGTTGTACTCCTGGTCCGGCGCTGCCGGAAAAAATTCATGCGGGTGTTTCCCCGCCGGCGCCCTGCCGGCCGGGACATTTCCTGTTCCTACTCGCTTTTCTCCGCCGTGGCCTCGCCGCTCTCTGCCGCGGGTGCGGCCGCTTCGGCCTCTGGCTGCTCTTCGCCGGCCTCTGACCGGGCGGCGATCCGCTGCTGTTCCTTCTCTATGGCCGCCTGGTCCATGGAGTCGGCAAGCTTGATGGTCAGGTAGCGCAGCAGGCGGTCGTCGATGCGGAAAATCCGCTCGATCTCGTCAACGGTCTTGCCCGGCGCGGCATAGTTGACATACACGTAGTAGCCCTGGACCTCTTTCTTGATCTCGTAGGCCAGCTTGCGCATGCCCCAGCGGTCGACCTCGATGACAGTGCCGCCGTCACCGGTGATGATCGAGTTGGTCCGCTCGATGATTTCCGTGAACTGATCCTCGCCCAGGTTCGGGCGCAGAATATAGGTGGTTTCGTAGTGTCGCATGGTGCCTCCTCGTGGTCATACCTGGCCCTCGCTGCAGTCCGTTTCCGGGGAGAGCGAGAAGGTTTGTTGTCAGTGGCCGCAGCCTGATGCCCCGGCCGTGCTATCTGGTGAACCTTTTTTTTTACATTTCATCGAGACCGATGTCAATGAAAAACCGAATCTTGAGGGCAGGGAGGATGATGGTGCCGGCTGGAGGGTTGCGCGGGTGGGGGAGGGGGCTCAGGAAGGG
>WFUT01000035.1 GCA_015484845.1 Desulfobulbaceae bacterium | reverse complement strand
CTCTTTCTCCTGGCCCAGGCCGTGGTCGTCGGCTGCTGGCTCCTGGCCTGGCGCCTGGGCAATGCACCCTGACCACCTCTCCGCAAACCGCGGAAAATGCCGCTCCGGATCCCTGCCGGCTTTTTATTTGGCGACGAACAGGAGAAATAATGGTACACTGTCCCACATCGTAACGATCATCTACCGGCCGCAGGGCCCGGATCCGAAATTCTCCAGCAGAAATTCAAGCCAGCCGTTCATCCCGGCCGCCGCAACCGGCGCCGCGGGAGAGAGGCACCCGCCGGGCCAGCGGATATGAGCATCCTTTATGCAGACGGGACAGAACCATGCCAATGAATGAACAGCCCCCATGGGGACAAAAAAAGGGGCCCTCTTCGCCCGAAGATCTCCTGGCCGCCCTGATCCAGAAGATCCGGGACGGTTTTGCCGGCCGGGAACAGGGACCGGACCCGGGCAGCGGTGAATCGCGGCCGCCCGGCGAACCGCACTTCTTTGCCAACATCGGCAAGGTGGCCCTGGTGGTCATCGCCGTTCTCCTCTTCCAGGTCGTCTACTCTTCCTTCTACACCATCGAACCCGGGGAACGGGGTATCGTGCTGCGGTTCGGCAGGTACTCCCGCACCACCATGCCGGGCCTGCGCTTCAAGCTGCCCTATATCGAGAACCTGATCAAGGTGGACGTGGAGACGGTGCGCAAGGAGGAATTCGGCTTCCGTACCCGCCTGCCCGGCAAGAACTCGGTCTTTGACCGCCGCGGTTTTGACATGGAATCCCTGATGCTCACCGGGGACAAGAACGTCATCAACGTGGCCTGGATCGTCCAGTACAAGGTCAGCGACCCGGTGAAATTCCTGTTCAAGGTCCGCAACGTTCCCCAGGCCGTGCGGGACGCCTCGGAGATGGTCACCCGCCGCATCGTCGGCAACATGGACTTCGACTACGTGCTTGGCAACCGCGAGATGCTGGCCGGCGAGGCCAAGCGGGAGCTGCAGGCCAAGCTCAACTACCTGCAGTGCGGGGTCAACATCGTCACCCTGCAGCTGCAGGACATCAACCCGCCCGACCCGGTCAAGCCGGCCTTCAACGAGGTCAACGAGGCGGACCAGGATATGAAACGGCTGGTCAACGAGGCCGAGGAGACCTACAACCGGGTCATTCCCAAGGCCCGGGGCAGCGCCAAGCAGATCATCGAGGAGGCACACGGCTACGCGGTGCAGCGGATCAACAGGGCCGAGGGCGAGACCAACCGTTTCAACGCCATCGCCGCCCAGTATGTCATGGCCAAGGACGTGACCCGCCGCCGCATGTACCTGGAGACCATGGAACAGGTCCTGCCAAAGGTGGAGCATATCTACATCATGGACAAGAAAGAACAGACCATGCTCCCCTTTCTCAACCTGACAGGCAAGGGCAGGGACGGCACAAGGGACGGCAAGTGACCGGGTCAGCGCAAACCGGCAGGGGGCCTGCGGCGTCTTCCGGGGCGCCGGTCTCCCTGATATCGAACCAGACAGCGGACAGCAGACAATGAAAAAGATACTCCAGATAGTGCTACTCATCATCGTCGTCGGCCTCATCGCCGCGGCCTGGGACGGCTTCTACATCCTGCCAGAGGGGAAGCAGGCCGTCATTACCCAGTTCGGGGCGCCGGTGGGCAGGCCCATCACCGAGGCGGGCCTGAAATTCAAGACCCCCTTTATCCAGAACGTGCAGTTTTTCGAAAAGCGGATCCTGATCTGGGACGGTGACCCCAACCAGATACCGACCAACGACAAGACCTACATCTACCTTGACACCACGGCGCGCTGGCGGATCTCCGATGCGCTGCGTTTCCTGCAGGCGGTGGGCACCGAGACCAGGGCCCAGACCCTGCTCGACGACATCATCGACGGCACGGTCCGCGACCTGATCAACAAGAACACCCTGATAGAGATCATCCGCAGCTCCGACTGGTCACCCGATTACATGGCCACGGTCACCAAGAGCAGCGACGCCCTGCGCGGCACCGAGATGATCCACCCGCCCAAGGTCGGCCGGGACAAGATCATGGAGATGGTCAAGGAGGCCGCCTCCAAGATGACGCCCAAGTACGGCATCGAGCTGGTGGACGTGATGTTCAAGCGGGTCAACTACATCAAGTCGGTGCGGAAGAAAGTGTATGACCGCATGATCTCTGAACGTAAACGGATCGCGGCCGAGAAGCGGTCCCTGGGCGAGGGCCAGAAGGCGGAGATCCTCGGCAAGGTGGAGCGCGAACTGCGGGAGATCACCTCCAAGGCCAAACGGCAGGCAACGGAGATCCGCGGCAAGGCCGATGCCGAGGCCACCCGCATCTACGCCGAGGCCTATACCAAGCACCCCGAGTTCTACGCCTTCCAGCGGACCCTGGAGAGCTACAGGAAGATCATCTCGGGCAACAACACCCTGATCCTGTCCTCGCAGTCGGACATCTTCCACTACCTGGAGACGCTGAAGGACATGAAGAACGGTCAGTGAGGAAATGAGGCCCCCGGACCGGCGGCCTCCCTGCGCCGCCGGCGCTATTCGAAGACCACGCCCGGCCCCTCGTCGGCAAAGCTCGGCCGCTGCTCCGGGGAATAGGGTATGCGGCCCCGCTCGTTGAGCAGGACCTCGAAGCGATCGATCTCCTCCAGGCTGGTGATGGTGTCCAGGCCCAGCCGCTCGTAGCGGCAGTTGCAGTGGATGAGCTGGCCGCCGCACCAGGGGCAGATCTCCACCGGGCAGCCCAGCTCGTGCATCTCGCCGCTGCCGGCGTGGCAGGCCGGGCAGACCTCCTGCTCGGTCTGCAGGGACTCGTACAGGGGATAGGCCTCGGGCTCGGCGCATCCCCTGCGGAAGGCCTCCAGGTCGGCAAAGCCGAAGAAGTCGAGCAGTTCCCGGTCCAGGTAGCCCGCCTCCAGGCTGCCCTGGAACTCGATCCCCTCGCTGGAGACCAGGTAGAGATAGCCGCCCGTGCCGGTCATGGCCATGAGCAGGAAGATGCCCCGCTGGCGGCCCATGAGGCGGATCTCCCGGACCCAGTCCTCCCTGGCCTCGGGCAGGTAGCTGTAGAACTCGTGCAGCACGTCCAGGACCAGGGGATCGTTGCGGTACAGGTCCAGCAGGTCCGCTGCCAGCTCAAGCTTCCCCTCGGGCACCGCATACTCCATGACCTGGAGAATGGCCTTTTCCTTTTCCGTGTCACCGCGCATACTCTTTCTCCCTCTCCGCTACTGCTGCTGTTATCTCCCGCATCCAGTGGCCTGTCTCGGCCGCCATGTCCGCCGCCTGGCTGATGGCGGTCACCACGGCGATACGACGGACGCCCAGGGCGACCAGGGGCCGGATATGCTCAAACTTGATCCCGCCCATGACCGTGAACGGCAGGTCCAGGTGGCGGGAAAAACGTGCAATGGCCCCGGGCCCGAGGAACTCGGCCAGCCCCTCCTTGGTGGCGGTGGGATAGAGGGGGCCGATGTTGTAGTACGAGGCCGCGAGCCTCCCCTGCCGTTCCAGCTCCCCCAACCGCACGGCCTGCTCCTCGCTGTTGCAGGAGACGCCGATCAGCATGTCCGGCGCGAGCCTGCGCACCTCCTCCGGCGGCAGGTCCTGCTGCCCGAGATGGACCCCGTCGGCATCGGCGAGCAGGGCGATGTCGACCCGGTCGTTGACCAGGAACAGGGCATTGGCCCGACGGGTCTGGCGGCGAAAGTACCTGGCCTTTTCCAGCAGCCTGCGATCCGACGACCGCTTGTCACGCAACTGGACAATGGGTGCGCCGCCGGCCAGGACCGCGTCCAGCCACTCCTCGTCACTGCGGCCGGCGGCCAGGAGTTCGCAGGACACGGGATAGACCCCCACCGCCTCGATCAACCGGCGCAACCGCTGGCCATGGGTCGTGCTTGTTCCATGCATCGATATGCTCCCCTGCCCCGCCACCCCGCGGCGGCATACCATCCCGCCATGGGGCAATGGCCCATGCCGCGACGGCCGCCGGGGCGCCGGGATTCATTCGTCTTGAAATTTTTCTAAAAATACGGTAAAATATGAATTGATCGATTTTTCAGTCGATATATTCCCGATGGTTTCGAACCAGCCTGCTCCCGGCGGCCCTGCACGACAGAACACTCGGCAGTACACAGCGATGGCGGTCGGGAGGCAGGGCTTCCTGTTCGAGGGCCAGGCGTGTGGCAGACAGTTCCGCGCCCCCTGGCCATGCCTTGACCCGGACGACACATACCACCTGCGGCAATGCCGTGCCCGGAAGGGTCGACCCGCCGGGTTCCGGTATTCTACCCCGGCAGCCTGCTTCCTGCATCACTTTCCTGAACCGGCCGCCGCGCCGGGCGGTCGGCGGGCTCCACGGAGGGCCGTGCGCATCGTCATACCCGGGGAGGGCCGCAGGCCTCCCGGCACGGGCCCGGGGACAGTGCGCGACAAGACAAACAAGTTATCCAATCGGCAAAGGAAATTCAAGATGACCAAGAACACGGCCAGCGACACAGCACAGCTCATCATCGACGGCAAGACCTACTCCCTGCCCATTGTCAGGGGCACGGAGGGGGACGCCGCCATCGACATCAGCAACCTCCTGCGTGATACCGGCTATATCACCCTGGACACGGGATACAAGAACACCGGCTCCTGTGCCAGCGCCATCACCTACCTCGACGGCAACAACGGTATCCTCCGCTACCGGGGCTATCCCATCGAGGAACTGGCCGAGAAATGCGCCTTCATCGAGGTGGCCTACCTCCTGCTGCACAACAAGCTGCCCAACAGCAGGGAACTGGAAGACTTCAAGGTCCTCCTCGAGCGGTTCGCGCTCCTGCACGAGGACATGATCCATTTCTTTGACCACTTCCCGCCCAACGCCTCGCCCATGTCCATCCTCTCGGTCATGGTCAACTCGCTGTGCAACTACTACCCGGAGATGGGCGACGATCCCCTCCGCGACCTCAACATCACCGCGGCGCGCCTGATATCCAAGATCAGGACCATTGCCGCCTTTTCCTACAAGAAATCCCTGGGCCATCCCCTGGTCTACCCCCGTGCCGACCTTTCCTACTGCGGCAACTTCCTCAACATGATGTTCGACAAGCCGGTCAAGCCCTACACGGTCCGGCCCGAGGTGGTGGCCGCGCTCAACAAGCTGCTGATCCTGCACGCCGACCACGAGCAGAACTGCTCCACCTCCACGGTCCGGCTGGTGGGCAGCGCCGGCGTCAACCTGTACGCCTCCATATCGGCCGGCATCAATGCCCTGTGGGGCCCCCTGCACGGCGGCGCCAACGAGGCGGTCATCGACATGCTGGAGCTGATCTACGCCGATGACAACAATTTCGAGAAGTATATCAACAAGGCCAAGGACAAGAACGACCCCTTCCGCCTCTCCGGCTTCGGCCACCGGGTCTACCGGACCTTTGACCCCCGCGGCACGATCATCAAGAAGGCCTGCGACGAGATCCTGGAGGTCCTCAACGTCTCCGACCCACTGCTGGATATCGCGCGCCGGCTGGAGGAGATCGCGCTCAGGGACGAATACTTCATCGAGCGCAACCTCTATCCCAACGTGGACTTCTACTCCGGCATCATCTACCGGGCCATCGGTATCCCCACCAACATGTTCACGGTCATGTTCGCCCTGGGGCGCCTGCCGGGATGGATCGCCCAGTGGAAGGAACAGCACGAGGATCCCAGCACCCGCATCGGCCGCCCGCGCCAGGTCTATATCGGCGAACCGGAACGGAAGTTCGTTCCCCTGGAGGAACGGCCCTGAACCGGGCAGCCGCGCATGGGCAGCGCCGGGTAGGCACCGGCCGGTCCGCGGCGTCTCAGAATCGCACCCTGACCTGGTAGGAAAGGACCGCCGAGCCCCGGGCCGGGACCCGCACCGACCAGGCGGCGGTCCTGGAATCCTTCTTTGCATGGGGCAGGGACTCGGCCAGCATGGTCCAGTCGCCGGGAATCTCTTCCAGCACCAGCACTGTCTTGGCGGTACCGGAGCCGTTGTGAAGGGTAATCCGGTAGCTGCTCTCGATCACGGAATTATACGGCGACGTGCCGGAGAGCTTCCTGAAGTCGACCTGTTTCTTCTCCGCGGTCACGTCAAAGGAAGTGCCCAGGTCCAGGCGCACCACGCCTCCCCTGGATGTATGGTCCACCCGGTCCTCGCCGACAAACTGCAGGGCGCCCTTGCTGTCCCTGCTGTAGACACGGACAGTACCGGCGGGCAGGGGCATGCCGAGGCCGGAGGCCGCGGAGTTGTTCAGCTCCAGCACCTCGGCCACCTTCATCCTGGTACCGATCTCCCCCACCCTGGCCCGGTAATAGTCTCCCCGGCCGCGAAGCACCAGTTCCCTGCGACAGGCGACCCCGGCCGCATCCAGGAGCGCCACCTGCTTGCGCTCCCTGCGGAGCAGGGTCACGGACCGCGGCAGGGTGTACAGGTGATAGCCAAGGACCTTTTCCCTGCCTACCGGCGATGCGGGCGCGGCGGCCGCCACTGCCCGGCTCATCAGTATCCGTCCGCCGCCGCCTGCGGCCGTTACCCGGTGCACCTCGCCGGCCACCAACTGGATCCCGGCCTGCCTGTAGTCGGTCCCTGACTCGTTGTCCAGGGTCACCCAGGCGCCGAGATCGAGCCGGGTTCCGTCGGCGGCAAGCTCGGCCACGTAGTCGGCCTGCCAGGAAAGACCGCCGGTCAGGTAGCTGAGCTGTACCTGCCGGTCCCCGGCCGCGGCGCTGACAACCCGCAGGGCCAGGGTCGGCCGCTGGCGCAGGGTGGGGGGAAGGGCGGGAAACACGACCCGGTCCGGCCTGACGGTCTCGATGCGGTCGCCGACCCGCAGGACCACGCCGCCGGTGACACTGAGCAGGACAGCGCTCTCGTAACTGCGCTCGCCGGTGGCGGGGTT